>DATJOR010000102.1:0-9562 GCA_035506875.1 Mycobacterium sp. | reverse complement strand
TCGACACCGGCGCCTCCAAACCCGAAGCGCTACGCAGCCTCAAACGCCGCCTGGCCCGCGTCGTCTTCCACCACCTGCACAACGATCACCAAAACCACCAAAAGCCTTGCCAACCGGCAGCAGCTTGACATAGGAGAAACTTATGGTGGATTTTGCTCTGCGCTCGTGTGGACTGCGCGGGCACGCGACGTTCGCTCCCGACGAACCGGAGCTTCGGGAGCGCTTGAAAGCCGATACTCCCGCCGGCGAGGCATGGCGGTGCTTGCGCTGTGAGACGTTCGTGGTGGGTGCTCCGCGCCGCAGTGGCCCGGCCAATACCGCACCGGAGATCCCACGCGGACGGATGTTGCGTGACCGTACGCTGATGCGAGCGCTCGCCGTGGAACGCGCGCTGCGCTGCCTGATCTTCTTGGCGGTGGCGGCCGGCGTGTTCAAGGTCAAGGGCTCACGCGAGCGGTTGCGCCAGGCGTTCGACCAAGACCTGCCCTACCTCAAGCCGTTGGCCAACCAAATCGGATGGAATCCGGACAACTCCAAGATCATTCACACCATCTCGCACGCCTTCGCGCTGTCGTCGTCGACGCTGACGTGGATCGCCGTGGGCCTTGCCGGCTACGCCGCGATCGAGCTGGTCGAAGCGGTCGGCTTGTGGCTGATGGCGCGGTGGGGTGAATACTTCGCCGTGATCGCGACCAGTGTCTTCCTTCCGCTGGAAATCTATGAGCTAACCGAGAAGATCACGGCCCTTCGCCTTATTGCGCTCGTAATCAACATCGTTGCGGTCATCTGGTTGCTGTGGAGCAAACGCTTGTTCGGGTTGAACGGTGGCGGCAAGGCTTATCGCGAAGAACACGCAACAGCGAGCCTGTTGAGCGTCGAGCGGGCGGGCCTGCGCGAAACCGCTGCCAGCGCAACGCCGTAGAGTGGGCGTGCAGTAACTCCTCGCAGCCACGGAAGGGCGGACGATGCCGCGTACCGACGACGACACTTGGGACCTGGCGACCAGCGTAGGGGCGACCGCCACCATGGTGGCCGCGGGCAGAGCCCGTGCCAGCATCGCCGAGCATCCGGTAATCGAAGACCGGTTCGCTCAACCGCTGGTGCAGGCGGTCGGGGTCGACTTCTTCACCCGCTGGGCAGCGGGCGAACTCGACGCCGCCGACGTCGACATCCCCGACCACCCGTGGGGCATGCAGCCGATGACCAATCTGCTCGCGGTGCGTACCCGCTTCATCGACCGGTTCGTCGCCGACGCGGCTGCGGCCGGCGTCCGGCAGGTGGTGATTTTGGCATCCGGGCTGGATGCCCGCGGCTACCGACTGTCCTGGCCATCGGACATGGCGGTGTTCGAGATCGACCAGCCGGAAGTCATCGCGTTCAAGACGGCGACGCTGACGGCGTTGGGCGCCGAGCCGACGGTCGACTTGCGCGCAGTGCCGATCGACCTGCGCGACGATTGGCCGGCCGCGCTTCAACAGGCAGGCTTCGACGCGGGGCGGCCCACCGCGTGGATCGCGGAGGGCCTGCTGGCATTCCTGCCGCCCGAGGCTCAGGATCGCCTGCTGGACAACATCACCACGCTCAGCGCCGTAGGCAGCCGGCTGGTCGCCGAGAAATTCCTGAGCTCACCGGAATCCATAGAGGTCATGCACACCGCGGCCCAGAAGTGGTACCAGCACGGTCTGGATGCCCACATCGACGACCTGTGGTACGCCGGCGAGCGCCACGACATCGCGACCTACCTGGCCGAGCGCGGCTGGCAGACGACGCAGACCCGCTCCGGGCAACTTTTGACCGACGCCGGCTTACCCGTACCGGTGCGCAACGACGGCGAGACCGAGAACTATTACTGCACAGCGACATTGGCTGCCCACTGATGGCCGGCGGCCCCAAGCCTCTCAACGGTTTTCGGGTGCTCGACTTCACCCAGAACGTCGCCGGGCCGCTGGCCGGACAGGTGCTCGCCGACCTGGGTGCCGAGGTCATCAAGGTTGAGGCGCCCGACGGGGAAGCCGCGCGACACATCACCTCGGTGCTGCCGGGGCGCCCGCCGCTCGCCCCGTACTTTCTGCCGAACAACCGGGGCAAGAAGTCGGTTTCCGTCGACCTAACAACCCAACAGGGCAAGCACCAAGTCCTCAAGCTCGCCGACACCGCTGACGTCATTCTCGAAGGCTTCCGCCCCGGCGTGATGGAGAGACTTGGTCTGGGCCCCAACGACTTACAACCACGCAACCCCAAGCTGATCTATGCCCGAGTGTCGGCGTTCGGTGGCAACGGCCCCAACGGTGACCGGCCCGGAGTCGACCTGATGGTCGCGGCCGAGGCCGGCATGACCACCGGAATGCGCACGCCCGAAGGAAAGCCGCAGATCATCCCGTTCCAGCTTGTCGACAACGCGACGGGACACGTACTGGCCCAAGCGGTTCTGGCCGCGCTGCTCAATCGCGAGCGGCACGGTGTGGCCGACGTCGTCCGCGTCGCGATGTACGACGTCGCGGCCTCGTTGCAGGCCAACCAGTTGACGATGCACTTGAACCGGCCGAGCGGGCGTAAGTCGGCTCCAACTGACAAGCAGCGCAAGCGAGTTGCCTTCGCCACTCAACCGTCGGACGCGTTCCGCACCGCTGACGGGCACATCGTCATCAGCGCGTATGTCCCCAAACACTGGGAGCTGCTGTGCCGGGCCATCGAGCGCCCAGATCTTCTCGACGACGAGCGGTTCGCCGACCAGCGTTCGCGGGCAATCAACTACGCCGAGTTGACCGACGAACTGGAGTCGACGCTGACCACCAAGCCTGCCGACGAGTGGGTGAAACTGTTACGCAGCCATGGCCTGATGGCCTGCCTGCCGTACAGCTGGAAGCAGGTCGTCGAGACCCCGCTGTTCGCCGAGAACGACCTCGCGCTCGAGGTCGGCAACGGCGATGACGCCGTGACGGTGGTTCGCACGCCGGCCCGCTACTCCACGTTCACCGCGGCGGCCGCCGATCCCCCGCCGGGCCTCGGCGAACACAACGACGACTTCTTGACCGCGCAGTGAAGCCGGTCCATTGGACCTTACGATGACGGCGTCACGGTGACGCTGATGTCGCTTGCGCCGGCGTTCGACTCGACGACCAGCTCTGGGGCGTTGGGAGCCGAAACAACCTCTCCGCCAGTGACGTCAGGGCTCGACGTATCGTGTGCGCGTACCAGGCCAGCGCGTCGCGCCAGTCGCCGTCCGTCGGTGCGGGAACACGTGCAAATTCGGACGTGAACACCGTGGATGCCATTAGGGCCAACAATGATTCACGATCGCCGACGTGGTAGCTGACCGCCTTGCGGTCGACGCCCAGTGCATCGGCCACCGCCTGCATCGTCACGGGCCCCGGCGCCACTAGCTTCCCGTGATCAGGGCTGAGCGCAAGCCGATCAGCGCAGCAGTGCGCGCGACATGACCACGCGCTGAATCTGATTCGTGCCCTCGTAGATCTGGGTGATCTTGGCGTCGCGCATCATCCGCTCGACCGGGAAGTCGGTGGTGTACCCGGCGCCACCGAAAAGCTGCACGGCCGCTTCGGTCACATCCATGGCGGTGTCGGAGGCGAAGCACTTCGCGGCCGCGGAGATGAAGCCGAGATTCGGCTCGCCGCGTTCGGCGCGGGCGGCGGCGCTGTACACCATCAGCCGGGCCGCTTCGACCTTCATCGCCATGTCGGCAAGTTCGAACTGCACGCCCTGGAACTCAGAGATCGACTTGCCGAACTGCTTGCGGTCCTTGGTGTAAGCGACGGCAGCATCCACCGCGCCCTGCGCGATGCCCACGGCCTGCGCACCGACAGTGGGGCGGGTGTGGTCGAGGGTCTGCAGTGCGGTTTTGAACCCCGTCCCCGGTTCGCCGATGATCCGATCGCCCGGGATGCGGCAGTTCTCGAAGTACAACTCGGTGGTCGGTGAGCCCTTGATGCCCATTTTCTTTTCCTTCGGACCGATGCTGAAGCCCTCATCGTCCAGGCGCACCATGAACGCCGAGATGCCGTTGGCGCCCTTGTCAGGATCGGTCACCGCCATCACCGTGTACCAGGTCGACTTGCCGCCGTTGGTGATCCAGCACTTGGTACCGTTGAGAATCCAGTCATCCCCGTCGGCCTTGGCCCGCGTGCGCATCGACGCCGCGTCGCTGCCGGCTTCGCGCTCACTCAACGCATACGACGCCAAGGCCCCTTCCGACGCCAGCGACGGCAACACCTGCTTCTTCAGATCCTCCGAGCCCTGCAGGATCAGGCCCATGGTGCCCAGCTTGTTCACCGCGGGAATCAGCGAGGCCGACGCGTCGACGCGCGCCACTTCCTCGATCACGATGCAGGCCGCCACCGAGTCCGCGCCCTGACCCCCGTACGCCTCGGGAATGTGCACGGCGTTGAAGCCCGACGCATTCAGCGCCGCCAGCGCCTCCTCGGGGAACCGAGAGTTTTCGTCCACCTCGGCGGCATACGGGGCGATCTCCTTTTCCGCCAGCGCACGAATCGCCGCCCGCAACTCGTCGTGCTCCTCGGGCAGCTTGAAAAGATCGAACGACGGATCTCCGCCCCAACCAGCCATCTCGGGCCTCCTATTACACTGTGCGCTCTTGCCCGGCTACTGGCCGGTAACTTTACCTTGCTGCTTTTTCAGGGCCGCATCCTTGGCCAGCACCGACTCCGCCAACTGGTCCTGGAACGCGACGATCCGGTCGCGCAGCGCCGGATCCGAGACCGCCAAAATCCGGACCGCCAATAGGCCCGCGTTGCGCGCTCCCCCGATCGACACGGTGGCCACCGGCACCCCGGCCGGCATCTGTGCGATGGACAGCAGCGAGTCCAGACCGTCGAGCCGCGCCAGCGGCACCGGCACACCGATCACCGGCAGCGCTGTAGCCGAGGCCACCATGCCCGGCAGGTGGGCCGCCCCGCCGGCACCGGCGATGATCACCGCGATGCCGAGGTCGGCCGCGCTGCGCGCATAGTCGAGCATCCGTCCCGGAGTGCGGTGCGCGGACACGACGCCGACCTCATAGGCAACGTCGAACTCGGCCAGTGCGTCGGCGGCGTCGGCCATCACCGACCAGTCACTGTCGCTGCCCATGATCACCCCGACGCGGGGTGCTTCAGCCATTGCGCCGCTCCTCCCCATCGCTGGGCTCTGCATCGTCGCCGGCGGCAGTCATGTGTGTGGGTCCCATCCATCTGTCCACTGCCCGTGTGACAACCAGTGTGCCGCCAGCTCGGCCCGCTCGCGGAGATTTGCCAGCTCATCGACATGGTCGCCGAGGAAGTTGATGTGACCGATCTTGCGGCCCGGTCGTTCGCCCTTGCCGTAGAGATGAACCCGCGCGTCAGGCATCCTCGCGAACAGATGGTGCAACCGCTCGTCGACGGTCATCGTCGGCGTTTGCGTGGCGCCGAGCACGTTGGCCATCACCGTCACCGGCACCGTGGCGTCGGTATCGCCGAGCGGGTAGTCGAGCACCGCGCGCAGATGCTGCTCGAACTGGCTGGTCCGCGCCCCGTCCATGGTCCAGTGCCCGGAGTTGTGCGGCCGCATCGCCAGTTCGTTGACCAGCAGCTGCCCATCGACGGTCTCGAACAGCTCGACGGCCAGCACGCCGACGACGCCGAGTTCGGCGGCCAACCGCAGCGCCAGCTGCTGAGCGGCGGCACCCTCTTCGTCGGGCAGCGCGGGCGCCGGCGCGATCACCAGCACACAGATGCCGTCGCGCTGCACGGTCTCGACTACCGGCCACGCCGCGCCCTGCCCGAACGGCGAGCGCGCCACCAACGCTGAAAGCTCCCGGCGCATCGCGACGCGCTCCTCGACCAAGACCGGCACGCGCGCGTCCAGGTATTCGCCCGCAATCTCGCGGGCCTGCGCCACGTCGGCGGCCATCCGGACCCCGCGACCGTCGTAGCCACCGCGGACCGCCTTGACCACCATCGGGCCACCGGTATGCGCGGCGAACGCATCGACATCGTCAAGTGCTTCTACTGCCGCGTAGCGCGGCACCGGAACGCCCAACGCCGCCAGGCGGCGCCGCATGACGAGTTTGTCCTGCGCGTGAATTAACGCCTCCGGCGGCGGTGCCACGTTGACGCCCTCGGCGACCAGCTTCTCGAGCAGCTCGGACGGGACGTGCTCATGGTCGAAGGTCAGCGCGTCGGCGCCGGCGGCGACGCGGCGCAGATCGTCGAGGTCGGTGTGCGAGCCGATCAGTACGTCCGGGCTGACCTGAGCAGCCGGATCGTCGGCGTCGGCGGCCAGCACCCGCAGGGTCTGGCCCAGGGCGATCGCGGCCTGGTGGGTCATCCGGGCCAGTTGGCCGCCGCCGACCATCGCGACCGTCGGAGCTGCGGTAGGGGTGCTCGGCACGGCAATTATGGTGTCATGGCCGTTGAACTGGAGCGAATGCCCGTCATTAGGCACGGTTAACGGGCAGTACGTACACTGCGACATTGTGTCCTTCGCCGATGCCACGATCGCGCGGTTACCGCGGCCGATCCGTCCTTACGCCGAACGCCATCACGAACTGATCAAATTCGCGATCGTCGGCGGTACCACTTTCGTCATCGACTCGGCGATCTTCTACACCCTCAAGCTGACGATCCTGGAGCCCAAGCCGGTGACCGCCAAGGTCATCGCCGGCATTGTCGCGGTCATCGCGTCCTATGTCCTGAACAGGGAGTGGAGCTTCCGCGACCGCGGCGGTCGCGAGCGTCACCACGAGGCGCTGCTGTTCTTCGCGTTCAGCGGCGTGGGTGTGCTGCTGAGCATGGCACCGTTGTGGATCTCCAGCTACGTCTTGCAGCTGCGGATGCCGATGGTGTCGCTGACCACGGAGAACATCGCCGACTTCGTCTCGGCCTACATCATCGGCAACCTGCTGCAGATGGCGTTCCGCTTCTGGGCGTTCCGGCGCTGGGTGTTCCCCGACGAATTCGGCCGCAGCCAGGACCAGGCGCTGGAATCGGCGCTTACCGCCGGTGGGTTCGCCGAGGTCCTCGAGGACCTGGAAGAGAGCGGCAATGTCACCCTGCTGCGGGCTTGGCGGTCACGCCGCGGCCGGGTCGATCAGCTGGGCGCTTCCTCGGACCCCAGGGTGTCGAAAACCTCGTGATACAGCAGCGCGTGGACCTGTTCCACGCGCGGAATGTTGTAGAACTCCAACGGATCTTGTGACGCCGACTCGACGATCAGCGTGCCGGTGCGCAAAATCCGATCGATCAGCCGGTGCCGGAATTCCACGCTGTTGATCCGGGCCAGCGGGATGTCGATGCCGCTGCGGCTCAACACCCCGTGCCGGAACATCACGCGCCGATCGGTGATGACGAAGTGGGTGGTCAGCCAGTTCAGGAACGGCCACAGCGTCATCCAGCCGATCACGACGAGCCAGATCGCCCCGATGACGGCGAAGATGACCCTTTTGGCGTTCGGATCCCAGTTGGTGCTGTTGACGACCGCCGAGCCGAACGACGCCGCCGCGCTCGCCAGAATCAGGACGACGACCGGCCAGAACAGCCGCTTCCAGTGCGGGTGCCGGTGCAACACCACCTGCTCGCCAGAGGCCAGCACCTTTTCGGGATAACGACCGGGGTAGCCCACGCTGGCACCTTAGACGCCGGGGCGCAGGTGCGTGATGTCTCCGGCCGAGATGGCCACGACCTGGCCACCGGTGTCGATGCACAATCGGCCCGTCTCGTCGATGGCATGCGCGGTCCCCACCACCTCACGGTCACCGGGCAAGATGGCCCGCACCCGCGAGCCCAGCGTCAGGCTGTAGTGCTGATAATCGCCGATCAGCGCCGCGTCGGCGCCGCCGGCGCTGCGCCAGGCGTCGATGCGCACCGCTAGTTCGCGAAGTATTCTGCGCGCCAACGTGTTTCGATCGACAGCCGCTGACTCCAGCATCAGCAGCGAGGTGGCGACCGGGTCCGGTGCTTCGTCGGCGGTCAGTGACACGTTGAGCCCCAACCCGAGCACGATCAGCGGCGTCGGCGCGGCGACCTCGGCGAGAATGCCGGCGAGCTTGCCGCCGTTGACCATGACGTCGTTCGGCCACTTAAGACCGACGGCGATCCCGCATTCGGCGGTCAGGGCGTCGGCCACCGCAACCCCGGTGGTCAGCGGCAACCATCCCCAACCCGACCGGGGAACCGATGCCGCGCCGACGCCGACCGACAGGGCGATCTGCGCGCGCGGCGGCGCTGACCAGTGCCGGCCGTGCCGGCCGCGACCGGCGTTCTGGTACTCGGCGAGCAACACCGATCCGTCGATGTCAGCGCCGCTCTCAGCGCGGGCGATCAGATCGGCGTTTGTGGAGCCGGTTTCGGTGACGACGTCGAGTTCACGCCACGGCAGGCCCGGGCCGGCCAGCCCGTCACGTAACGTCGCGGTGTCCAACGGCACCCGGAGCGAGTCATCATCCATTGCACCGAGCGTAAGACGGCGTGCTGGATTGGGATCGCAATATAAGGGACCGCTAAGATTGGCAGCCATGACGAGCACTTCAGAGACGCACGCCGAAGGCCATGTGGAAGCGAAGGCCGACCACCACATCGATATCCACACCACCGCGGGCAAGCTCGCCGAACTGCGCAAGCGGGCGCAAGAGACGCTGCACCCAGTCGGCGAAGCCGCGGTCGACAAGGTGCATGCCAAGGGCAAGCTGACCGCTCGCGAACGCATCTACGCCCTGCTCGACGAGGGGTCGTTCGTCGAACTCGACGCGTTGGCCCGGCACCGCAGCACCAACTTCGGGCTGGGCGAGAAGCGCCCGCTCGGCGACGGTGTGGTGACCGGCTACGGCACCATCGACGGCCGCGACGTCTGCATCTTCAGCCAGGACGTGACGGTGTTCGGCGGCAGCCTCGGCGAGGTCTACGGCGAGAAGATCGTTAAGGTCCAAGAGCTGGCGATCAAGACCGGGCGCCCGCTGATCGGCATCAACGACGGCGCCGGCGCCCGTATCCAGGAGGGCGTGGTGTCGCTGGGCCTGTACAGCCAGATCTTTCACAACAACATCATGGCTTCGGGCGTCATCCCGCAGATCTCGCTGATCATGGGTGCTGCTGCCGGTGGGCATGTGTACTCGCCGGCGCTGACCGATTTCGTCGTGATGGTCGACCAGACCAGTCAGATGTTCATCACTGGTCCGGACGTGATCAAGACCGTCACCGGTGAGGACGTGACGATGGAGGAGCTTGGCGGTGCCCACACCCACATGGCCAAATCCGGCACCGCGCACTACGTCGCCTCCGGGGAGCAGGACGCCTTCGACTATGTGCGCGACCTGCTGAGCTACCTGCCGCCCAACAACTTCACCGATCCGCCGCGCTATGCCGTGCCGGTTCCCGAGGGTGCCATCGAGGACAACCTCACCGACGAGGACATCGAGCTGGACACCCTCATCCCGGACTCGGCCAACCAGCCCTACGACATGCACGAGGTGATCACCCGCATCCTCGACGACGACGAGTTCCTCGAGGTGCAGTCCGGTTACGCCCAGAACATCGTGATCGGGTTCGGTCGCGTCGACGGCCATCCGGTC
>DATJOR010000101.1:0-17364 GCA_035506875.1 Mycobacterium sp. | reverse complement strand
CTCCAGCGAGTGTCGTATATGCATCGGACCGAGCATTCAATCAAGTTTTGCGATTACCGATTTCGGTTCAGACCGATGTATCTCTGTTACCAGAACGTGGCCGACGTGTACTCATTTTTCGGCTAGGTTTACGAATCGGCTAATCTCTACTCCGAAGCACGGGGGATTAATGGATTTCGAGGGTGTACATACCCGTGACCTGATGACAATGGCTCGGCAGGCTCTCCAAGAAGGGAGCGTCGACAAGGGCACACTGTGCACGGCCGCGATCAGGGTGATCGACAACCCTCCGCGGGACGGCATCTTGCGCAGTCTGGCCGACCATGTATGTCAGGCCGTTTTTGACTGGGCTTGCTTTGACGGCTCAGCTGCAAGGCTTGAGGGTGTCGTCGAAAGCTACAAGACCGCCGCTAGCGCACTGTATTTCGACGAAGAGCTCAACAAATTGCGGCACTAGGGCCAGCGTCGCGGCTACTCGAAGTAGGCGAAGCTACATGTCGGCCGCGGTTCGCTTTTGAGCGCTACCAGTTTGCCGTCCATGATGATGTTGCAGGAGAGTTCGCTGTCGCCTGCGTCGGCGGTCACCGAGGACTCGATCTCGTTGTACACGGGATACTGCTTCTCCCAAGGCAGCGTCACATCCGTCTCGGTTTGCTCTGGGCCGCCATTGATCTGGTATTTGATGGTTACCCGACCAGCAGCACCGCTCACCTGCATGGTCGCTGTGCCGACGGGTGGCCCGGTGGGCGCCGCTGCGGGAGTTTTTCGAGGACGTGGAGGCAGGCGCGGTAGTCATCGGCGAATTGGTTGCCGCCGCGGATGAACGGGCGGCAGCAGAGTCAGCCGCTGCCGGTTTGCCCCCGGTCGTGTTGCATCCAGTGGCCGCAAGCGCGACGACGACCAGTGCGAGCACGACGCCCGTCGCAGAGCGATTTGCCATCCTCGGAGCCTACGTCGACTGAACTGGCCTTCATCGCGAATTCAGACGCACGGCTGCGGCCACAGCTTGCGGGGCTTCAGACGACGGGAAGTGGCCCACGCCTGCCAGCTTTGTGACCGTGGCGCGCGGGAGGACCTTGATGGCCTGTTCTAGAACGTGGCGTCCCGACACCGGATCGTCGAGCCCCCAGACGAGATGCATGGGGCCGTTCCAATTGACGAGAGCCGCCTCCCACCGACGATGATGAATCTTCCGCTCGGCGTTGTACTTGATCAGCAAGTGCCACAGCTTATTTCCGTTGTCCCGCGACATGCCAAGCCACAGGTCGTCGAACTCGACGTCGGTGAGACGTGGTCCGCGCACCGCGTCGAGGGCTGCGCGGACCCTGGCCGCGCTGACGCGGCTGGCCAACAGCTTGCCGATGACGGGCCGAATCAGCAACTTCTGCATGCGAGTTGGACGATATTCGCTGTAGACGATGCCCGCGTTCAACACGACGAGGCTTTCGATCGCGAACCCGAGCTCTCCCCGACTGGCACGGTCCAGGAGCTCCTGGCCGACGATGACCCCGTAATCGTGGATCACCAGCCGTGTCGACTTCACGCCCAAGTGCCTAACGAGATCCTGCACAATATCCGCGGATTCGGGCACCGAGTCCTCGTAGGGGTTGGGCTTGTCCGACGCCCCATAGCCCAGGAAATCCAGCGTGACCACATCATGGTCCCGGGCAAGGTCACTAGCGACGACCGCGTAGTCATATGACCACGTCGGGAATCCGTGCAGCATCAGCACCGTGGCTCCGGCCCCACGCCGCCGGAACGCAATGCGGTGCCCGCGCCGGCTGATCAGGGTGTCGTTTTCGGCGATCCACTCCGCCGCTCGAGGCACACCAAAGGGCCCGTTCATTGTCGCGCCCTCCTTCCGGTGTCATCGCCTGCTGGCATGTGTAGCCGAACCAGTGTCTTGAGGCTAGCGCTGATAGGACATGCTTGACGCATGGAGCAATACCGCCGCAATGACCTGACCTTCGACGTCCTTGATGCCGGACCGCCCGACGGACCTGTCGTGGTGTTGCTGCACGGCTTCCCACAACACAACGACAGCTGGAACGCCGTCATCGGCCGGCTCACCGCACAGGGCTACCGCTGCCTGGCGCCCAACCAGCGGGGCTATTCCGCGGGCGCTCGACCACCCCGCCGCCGCGACTACCGCATCCCCGAACTCGTCGCCGACGTCGGCGCACTGATCGACGCCAGCGGCGCGCGGCAGGTGCACCTCGTCGGCCATGACTGGGGCGCCGCCGTCGCGTGGGCCGCCGCGGCCGAAATGCCCCAGCGGCTGGCAACCGTGTCGCCGATATCGGTGCCGCATCCCGCCGCGTTTCTCAAGTCATTCACCAACAGCCGCCAGGGCCTGGCGTCTTGGTACATGTACCTATTTCAGCTGCCGCGCATCCCGGAGTGGCTGCTCACGCGTCGCAACGGTGCCGTCGTTGCCGAGACACTGCGGCGAGGCGGACAATCGCGGGCCGCAGCCGAGCGAGATGCACAGGCCATGCGTGAGCCCGGAGCCCTGACGGCCGCGATCAACTGGTACCGCGCGATGCCGCTGTCCAATCCGCGTGCGATCGGCCAAAAGGTCTCTGTCCCAACGCTGTACGTGTGGAGCGACCGGGACATCGCGCTGCTCCCCAAATCTGCCCACGACACCGCCCGATACGTCACCGGGGAATACCACTTTGAGATCCTGCCCGGAGTCTCGCACTGGATACCGGACGAAGAACCCGACAAGCTAGCCGACCTGCTGCTCGACTGGTTCGCCGCTCACCCGGTGCACTAATCGCCCAGCCGAGATCGGCTCTCGCCCAAGGCAGTTTCGATCTCCGACCACGTTTCCTTGACGATCTGCGACGCCGGCTGCAGATCGATGATCCGCGATGACACCTGACCGGTGTTGGCGACGCTGGCTTCCATGTCACCTTCGAAGTACAGGTCGGTGATCCGGCCGAGCAGCTTTAGCTCGGGATCGGCCGCGGCGGCGCGGGAGGCGAGACCGGTGCGCAGCACCCGCATCGTCGGGTTGCCGGGCAGGTCGAGCATCACGGTGCCGTCATCGCCGGCAGCCATGATGGCGTTCTTGAAATTGGCATGCACGCGGGCTTCGTGGCTGGCCAGCATCCGGGTGCCCATCTGTACGCCTTCGGCGCCGAGGACGACAGCGGCCGCGGCGGACCGCGCGTCGCAGATCCCTCCCGCCGCGATGATCGGCAGATCGACACAGTCGGCGACGAGCGGCAGCAGCACCAAAGTCGACGCACCGAGGGCTGACTTGAACCCGCCGCCCTCCACTCCCTCCACCACAAGCGCGTCGACGCCTGCGTCCACGGCCTTCATCGCACCCTTCAGCGATCCGACGACGTGGACGACGGTCATGCCCGCGTCATGCAGCCGGGCCGTGAACAGGGCCGGATCACCTGCGGAGGTGAAGACATGGCGAACCTGCGCGGCGATGAGTTCGTCGACGATCGATGGGTCACGCTTCCAGCCCTGGATCATCAGATTGGCCGCCACCGGGCGGTCGGTGAGCTCACGCACCCTGCGCAGGTCAGCCCGGCCGTCCGGGGTCAGCGTCTCGATCATGCCCATGCCGCCCCCCTCGGAGACGGCGGCGGCCAATTCGGCCCGGGCGATGTACGTCATCGGCGCCTGCACGACGGGGTACTCGACGCCGAGCAACGATCGGATGCGGTTGGTCACGCCCTGATCATGCTCCGCCAAATGCTGCCCGGGTTGGCGCTGACTATGTCGGCACACTAATTTTTCACAGGTGAAATTCTCAGCGGTTGGAGTAGCCGCACGATGGGTCGTCCCCTTCCTGACTGTTGCAGTCGTTGCCTACGCAACTGTCTCCGCCGCCCCAGCGGTACGTCTGGTCGATGCGGCCAACCCGTTGGCCGGGCATCCGTTCTATGTCGATCCCGGGTCGGCGGCCATGCGGGCCGCACACAACGCCAATCCGCCGAGTGCCGAACTCGACGCCATCGCCAACACGCCGCAGGCATTCTGGGTCGATCCGGCGGTTGATTCCGCCAGGGTCGCCAGATACATCGGCGCGGCGCAGGCCGCAGGCGGCATGCCGTTGCTGGCGCTTTATGCGATTCCACATCGCGACTGCGGAAGCTTCGCGGCGGGCGGATTCTCGACGGCCGCGGATTATCGCCAGTGGATCGACGGCATCGCAGGCGCCGTGGGGGCCTCGCCGGTCGCAGCGATCGTCGAACCCGATGCACTCGACATGGCCGACTGTCTGTCACCCGCCCAACGCGATGAACGCTTCGGTCTGATCCGCTACGCCGTCGACACACTGACCCGTAATCCGGCCGCCGCGGTGTACATCGACGGCGGACACTCACGCTGGCTGAAGGCCGAGGAAATTGCCAACAGACTCAACCAGGTCGGCGTCGACCACGCCCGTGGTTTCAGCCTCAACACCTCGAATTTCTTCTCCACCGATGAGGAGATCGGTTACGGCGAAGCGGTTTCAGGGCCCACAAATGGCGCGCATTACGTGGTCGACACTTCGCGCAACGGCGTCGGGCCAGCGCCCGACGCCCCGCTCAACTGGTGCAACCCCGGCGGCCGGGCGCTCGGCGTCCCGCCCACGACGGCTACTGCCGGTGCGCATGCCGACGCGTACCTGTGGATCAAGCATCCTGGTGACTCGGACGGATCGTGCGGCCGCGGCGATCCAGGGCCGGGCCACTTCGTGAACCAGTACGCCGTTGACCTGGCCCGCGCCGCACACCACTAGGTGCAGCGCGTTAGTGTCTTTCGGTCGGCCTCAAACAAGCCGATAGAAAAGTCGTGCTATCACTCATGCCCACAGCAACTGAAGCATCGCCGCTCGAATCGCGGGTCGGCCACTACTACCAAATGGACGGCACCTACCTCGTCGGCCGCGAGAAGGTACGTGAATACGCCCGTGCAGTGCAGGACTATCACCCGGCTCATTGGGACGTCGCCGCCGCGGCTGAGTTGGGCTACTCCGGCCTGGTCGCGCCGCTGACGTTCACCTCGGTCCCGGGCATGACCTGCAATCGCCGCATGTTCGAATCGGTGGTCGTCGGTTACGACACCTATCTGCAGACCGAGGAAGTCTTCGAGCAGCACCGCCCGATCGTGGCCGGCGACGAACTACACATCGACGTCGAACTGACGTCGCTACGCAGGACCGCCGGCCGAGATTTCATCACCGTCACCAACACCTACACCGACGCGGCCGGCGAGCGGGTGCACACCCTGCACACCACCGTCGTCGGCGTCACTGCCGAGGACGTCGATCCGGCGATCAAGGCGGCCGTGCCGAAGATCATGATGCACGACGTGGACATCGCCGCGGTCGGTGAATCCGACGACGCGTACCAGAAGACGGTGCGCCCCGGCAGCGAAGTTCGCATCGCCGAGGGAGGCACGACCCGACAGCCTGGAACGCCGTCCTTCGAGGACGTCAAGGTCGGCGACGAGCTGCCGACGCATCACACCCGGTTGTCCCGCGGCGACCTGGTGAACTATGCCGGCGTGGCCGGCGATGCGAACCCGATTCACTGGGACGAGGACATCGCCAAGCTGGCCGGGCTGCCCGATGTGATCGCACACGGAATGCTCACCATGGGGTTGGGGGCCGGATTCGCCTCGGCGTGGTCGGGCGACCCCGGTTCGGTTACTCGTTACGCGGTCCGCCTGTCCCAGCCCGCGGTCGTGTCGGCGGCCGAGGGCGCTGACATCGAGTTCAGCGGCCGGATCAAGTCGCTGGACCCGGCGACCCGCAGCGGTGTCGTCATCGTCGCCGCGAAGTCCGGTGGCCAAAAGATCTTCGGGATGGCGACGTTAAACGTCCGCTTCCGCTGACCTGTCACATCGGCGTCGAATCAGGCTCACTGACAAGCGGATCGGACATCGTACGACCATCGGTGGCAACGTGTTGTGTCCAAGGCGACAGGTTCAACCTCTTGGTCGGTCGGAGACGTATCGAATAGCGCCCGACGCGCGCCTACGTCATGCCGGGATGTTCCTCTGCTTACCCAAGACTGAGAACTGCTTGAAACCGCGATTAACTTCAGCTAAGAAGAGGCGATGACGCAGATCACATCACCGGCGCGCCGTGGAGTGCACCCATGAACGGATACAGGCTCCTCGCGAAGGTGACCGCCGCCGGCCTGTTCGTAGGCCTGGCTGGCGCGACGATCAATGGGGCCGCCCGCGCTTATGCGGACGACTCGCTCGCTGGAAGCGACACGGCGATCATCCTCGGCGGAACCACCGAGCCGATGCCGTCAACCGCTTTCGCACAGACTGCCGAAAGTCTGTTTCTAAACCCGCTGGGCTTTGACGGTGGCGCGACCGGCTCGACGGTCTGCGACATGATCGGGACCGACCCCTGCGCCGCACCGCTGCAGGTGCTGACGACACCTGAACTCATCCAGCAGGGCCCGAGCAGTCTCACCGCCGCGGATGACGTCACTCTCGCCGTGGAGAACGAATTCAACGCCGACCCGAGCGCTTTCAGCGCCGAGCATCCGCTGACGATCTTCGGATACTCACAGAGTGCCACGGCGGAGTCGATCGCAATGACCCAACTCCAAGCAGACGGCATCCCCAGCGATGATCTGCACTTCGTGTTCATCGGCGACCCCTCCCTCCCGGGTGGCATATGGCCCAACCTGGAACCAGACATGGACGCGGTACTCGGCCCAAGCCTGACGAACACTCTTCTCACGGATTTCAACTTCGGCGCCGTCCTGGGCAACGTGACGCCGGATGATCTCTACCCGGCGACCATCTACAGCCTGGCCACCGATCCGGTGCCCAACTTCCAAGACGTCTTCGAGGCCAAGGGTCTGTATGGCGCACTGCTGGACATATTCGGCCCGCACGTGGAGTACTTGGGGCTGACACCGACGGAAGTCGCGGATGCGACCACGACGACCAACGGCGATCTCACCCTCGTCGACATCTCCGACGCCGACATCAACAACGCCGACGCGTGGCTGAGTGCAGTATTTGAGCACGGCGCCGCTGGCAGCGGACTGCTCGAGAGCGTATTCGAGTCTCTGCAACTGTTTTTGACCAACACGTTCTGACGTTGGCGGGCGTCGCACGGCAGCGGCGCCGGGCCGCCGGCTGCTTACCGTGGCATCCCTGGACACCGCTCCAGTACCGCGCGCTATGGTCTGGGCATGTCCGAACGGGACGGACCCGAGGTCAACGTCCGGCGTTTCCGCTACGACGCCACTGGCTTACGCGGCAAGCGGATGCGTTTGATGGACGACTTACCCACCAGCGACGCTGGGCGACCGCAGGAAGTGCTGATCGGCGTCACGGATGTCATCTGCCTTGACGACACACCTGACGTGATGCACGACCTACGCGTGCATCCGGTTGGCCAACCCGACGTCGTGGGCCGCGTGGAGTTCCGCCAACTCGCTCTCTACGAAGGGTGACTCGGCCGAATTGGCGGCCCTGACTCAACGTGACAAACGTGTAGCCATTTGAGATGACAAGTGGCCATTTGTTTCTCAAACTTAGTGTCATTTTCTTTGCACGGCGGGTTGATGCGCGTGCCCCGGGGACTAGGGGCACGTCACGCTAGCGATGGTTCGGGGCAAAGAACTGCCAAATGGTGTCGGTCGCGTTGAGCGCAGTCGACGGTGCTGGGATGTTGCCGATCCACTGCGCGAGCGGGCTCGGGTCACCGCCGGGCCACTGGTGGCCCGCCCCTGTCACCGAGATTAGTTCCACGGTGCGGCCGTCGGAGCACCCGGCCGTCTGGGTCGTCACGTCCCCGGTGGTAGTCGAGTTCGGTTGTCCGCACCCATCAATCGCACGCCACGTCGCGTTGACCGTCTCCACTGCGGGGCCGTCGACGCGCGCCGTCCCGTCGGCCGAGAAGGCCTTGCCCGGCCCGCCGTTGTATGGGACTCTGTCGTCGGCGGTGCCATGTATCTGCAGCACCGATGTCGGCCGTGCTGCCGAGCAGTCAGTCAGCAGGGTGCCCGCCACGGGCGCGATTGCCGCGAATGTGTCTGTCTGACAACCCAAGCGAAGCGCCATCATTGCCCCGTTCGACATCCTGGTTGCATAGACGCGCGACCGATCGATCGGCATTTGTTGCTCGATGGCGCCGACCATGGCGGTGATGAAGCCGAGGTCGTCGGTGTTGCTGCGCTGCGGCTCGCCGCAGCAGGTCCCGGCGTTCCAGGCACGATTGAGTCCGTCAGGAAGTACCACACCGCGAGCAGGGTTATCCAGAGATCAAATCTCATCGCGCACAGACCGGCTCGTGATCAGCTTGTGTCCGACCATCGGAAAACAGCAAGGCAGGCTGCTAAACCGCCGACAGTCCATGCTGTCAGCACCAAGAATATGCGCCAATGTTCCCAGCTGCCGGCCGGCTCGAAAGCGGCCATGTTCGACGGCAGAAGCACAGATCGGAAGCCCTGGGCCATCCACTTGACCGGAAAGATGGAGCCGAGGGTCAACATCCAGGTCGGTAACACGATGAGCGGCACGTACGTGCCCGATACGAACTGCAAGGCGACCGCGGGGCCATTGGTGACGACGGCGGCCGCGACCGCGTTGCTCGCCAAATTGCTGATGAAGATGCCCAACAGCGAACAGCTGATGATCCCCAGAACAAACACCCATGCCAGGGTCGACCACCCGAAAACCGTTGTGGGTAAACGAAGGTCAAAGAACAGCAGCCCGACCGAAAGAAGCACGACGGCCTCGGCGAGGCTGACGATCGCAACCAGAGAGATTTTTCCGATGAAATATGACAACGCCGTCGTCGGCGTCCCGCGAAGGCGCCGCAAGGCACCGGTGTCCCGGTCGGCGGCAATACTGATGCCCAGGTTGATGAACGATGTCGAAAGAATGCCGTAGGCGAGCATGCTCGCCGCGATGACGGCGCCGGTGCTGGTCTCGGTGTGCGGCAGTTTGGTGGAAAAGATCGAACCCAACAAGATGCAAATTAGCGCCGGCAATGAAAACGTCAGAACCATCTGTTCCGGCCGACGGTAGAACATCTTCAACTCGGGAACGACTCGCGACAAGCCGATACGCAACGGCGACGGGAGCTCTGGCTGACTCTGAGTCGGCCGGTGCCGCGGCGGTGAAGCGCTAGCCATGCGACCGGTGGCCATCACCCCAGGCCGATCAATTGCAGGTAGGCGTCCTCGAGTGTTGGTCGAGAGACTGTCAGGTCGGCTAACTCCGCCCCGGCCATCGACCGCTCTCTGATCAGTTCAGTTGGGTGATCTGTTTTCACCATGTGGGTTTCGTCTCCCGTCCTCCACCGAACCGTCGCAGCCGAGTCCACATATCCGATCAAGTTGTGCGGGGAATCGACCGCCACCACCCCGCCGGCGGCGATCACTGCGACACGGTCGGCCAATGCGGCCGCTTCGTCGAGGTAATGGGTGGTCAGCAGGATAGTTGTGCCGTCGGCGGCCAACAGCCGGATCAGGTCCCAGAAGCGTCTTCTGGCCTCCGGATCGAACCCGGTCGTCGGTTCGTCGAGAAAGAGCAATTTCGGCAGGTTGACGATGCCGAGAGCAACGTCGAGCCGACGGCGCTGCCCCCCTGATAGCGTCCTCACTCTCGATTCGGAAACCGAGCCGAGACCGACGAGTTCGAGGACCTCCTCTGTGGGGCGTGCTGTCCCATAGCATTTCGCGAACATTTTTACGGTTTCCGAGACCGTAAGCATCCCGGCGTCGCTGACTTCTTGAAGAACTATGCCGATCTGGGCGCGCCAGCTCCTGCCCGCGGTCTCGGGGTCTTCAGCCAGTACACGGACCTGACCAGAATCACGCTGCCGGTGACCCTCGAGTATTTCTATGGTCGTCGACTTGCCCGCCCCGTTGGGCCCCAGGATCGCGAATATTTCGCCGTATTCGACATCAAGGTGCAAATTCCGCACAGCTTGAAGGCTCCCGTAGGACTTCGACAAACCCCGGACATGCACCACGGAATTCACGAGCCCACCTCTCCCGCGTCCTGCTCGGCGGGTTGCCGCTCGAGTTCAGCCAGTAATTCCCGCAGTTCGGCCTCGGATAGTTGTTCGATCAATTGGTCGACGTCGCCGGTCGCGGCGGCAGGCTGCTGTTCGGTGGTGGCGGCCGTGCTGGCGTCGACCAAGGGAAGTTCGGTGAGAATTCGAACGGCCAGTGACTCGACGCTCATGCCTTTGAGCAGCTCGAGAAGAGGAAGATCGATGGCGAAGATCGCATTGACCCGGAGTCTGAATTCTATTGCCATCAAAGAGTCCAGGCCAATGTCGTCGAGGGCGTCGTCGGGTCCGATGTCCTCGACCGGGAGCTCAAAGACCGAAGCCGCGATTTGTTGAACACGGCTCACGACGACGTCGAGCCTGTCGGCTTCCGGGCATTCTGAAAGGAAGTCGATTATCGACGAGCCCGGATCAGTGGGATCGAGTGAAGTCTCGGCGACGCCCAGTTCAGAAAACATGGGTGGCAGCTGGCCGCCAAGTCCGACGCGGCGGGCTCGCGTCCAGTCGGCGCTGATGGCGATGACGTTAGGTGTTCTTTGGTTGATGAGTCGATCGAGGATGCGCGTGCCTGCGGTCGGCGTGATGAGCTCGATCCCTCGCTGCGCGTAAGTCTTTTCCAATTTGAGTTCTTCGACCATTCCCACCGACCACGGGCCCCAGCCGATCGTGAGCGCCGGCAGGCCCTGGGCCTGCCGGTAGTGCGCGAAGGCATCAAGAAACGCGTTGGCGGCAGCGTAGTTGCCTTGACCGGGCGCTGCGATGACCGACCCCGCGGACCCGAACATCAGGAAGAATTCCAAATCGTCGTCGTCGAACGTGTTGTGCAGCGCGCGGGCACCATTGATTTTCGGTGCCATCACTGCGGTGAAATCACTTTCGGTCATGTTCACCAGAAGGCGGTCGTCGACAGATCCCGCGGCGTGGACGATTCCGCGGACAGGTTGGCCGCCGTCTCGGATGTGATTAGTGCGCCAATTTTTCACCTGTTCGGTGTCGGTGATGTCGACACTGGCGGTGGTTACTCGGGCGCCGAGTTGCTCAATTTTCTGGATCGTGTTGACGGTCGCGTGCTGCGGATGATCGTCAGCTAGCAGCGGCCATTGGTCTCTGGGTGGGACCTCGCTTCGGGATAGCAGTGCGATATGACGGGCCCCGCGTTCAACCAGGTACGTGGCCACAATGCGGCCGAGGGCTCCCGTTCCACCGGTGACAACGTAGGTCGCGTTAGGCGTGAGTTTGGTTGGGAAGGCTGGCGTCAAGGACGTGGTCGGACGAAGACGGGGAACAAACGTTGTGCGGCCGCGGATGGCAATCTGGTCCTCGGAGCCATCGGCGAGGATGTAGTCGCAGATGCGCGACGCGGTCGCAACGTGGTCGTCAGCGTGGTCGATGTCGATCAGTCCGCCCCACCGGTTCGCGAATTCCTGATGCCCTATGACTCTCCCGAGCCCCCAAACAGCGGCCTGTTCGACGGCAATTCGTTCGGTTCCGGGAGCCGGTTGGGCGTTGGCGGTGATTAGGTAGAGCCGCGGCGCAATGGTGTCGTGCTTTGCGAGCGCTTTGACGAGATGCAGGATCGTGAAAACCCCTGATTCGTCACCTATCTCTGCGACGACATCCGTCTGCTGGCCGCCATCGTCGGCGTAGATGTCCAGAGGCCAGCAGTTGAGGATTCCGGCGAGGTCAGCGTCCTTTTCGACGTGCGTCTCGATCAGCTGGTGTAGCTGCTCGGGCCGCTGAGGGTTCAACGCGTACCCACCGTCAATCTTTGTCAGCGCGGTGACGGGTTGATTCAGGACTTTTCGAACCTGTTGGCCGCTGCGGCGCAGTTGCTCCGCGAGCGCTGTTCCAACGCCGCCGGCGTCGACGAAAATCAGCCAGGGCGCACTGTCGGGAGAACTGGCTGCGTCACGACTCTCCCACTCGATTTCGGAATCTGGGATCCATTGAATCTCGTAGAGTCCCTTATCGATCCATTCGGGCGAGGTGCCCGATGAAGTGTTCAATGACTGCAGGGTGAATCCGGTGAACACGGCAAGCACGTGTCCGTCGCTGCCGGTGATAGTGATGTCGCTTTCGATTTCGTCTTTTGCCACCGAAAGCACACAGACATGGGCGGTCATCCGTTGTTCGGGAGCGCGATAGATGGCGGTTCGACGGACCCTAGTTGGAAGATACGGACCTTCCTGTCCGTAGTATCCGAGAAAGGTCGCACCGATTAGCGTTTGGAAGGCGCCGTCGATAAGCGCTGGATGGAACCTGTACTGATCGAGTTTATCGGCAATCTGTGCGGGCGCCTTGATGTCAGCAGTTGACCAGCCGTCGCCGGAAGCGATGCTGGTGATGGCTTGGAACGCGGCCCCGTATTCAAACCCGACAGCTCGCGCGCGAGTGTAGAACTCGTCTCCGTCAATCGTGCTGACTGGCTCTGCGCCGTGGCTGTTATCCGCTCGGTCAGACGACTTCACTCGGGTGTTGAGTTCTGCGGTTGCAGTTATCGTCCACTTGACGTCACCCCCAGCGGTCGCGGCGAGCGCGGCGAACTCCAAAGTGCCAGCATCTCGATTCAGCGTGGTCCGGAGCACGGGATCGCAAGTGTCATCCAGGATGAGTGCGCGTCGAAGTATTAGATCGTCGACACTGTAGTCCGCTGACCCGTAGGTGGCTTCGGCTGCTGCCAAGGCTATTTCGATATAGACGGCCGCAGGCACAACGGTGCTCCCTTGTACCTGGTGATCATCGAGGAAAGGCAGGGCGGCGGTACTCAACTCGACTTCCCAGGTTGGGTGTACCCCGCTCATCGGCTGGCCCAGAAGTGGATGAATGGGGTTGTAATGCAGGTCCTCGGCGGCTTCCTGGGTTTCGTTCCAGAAGCGCTTGGATTGCCAGGGGTAAAGGGGAAGCTTGACAAGTCGCGCGGTTTCTCGGGGGTACAGTGCGTCCCATCTGATCGGGTGGCCGTGACAATGCAGTGCCCCAACGCAATTCATGAGCGTGCGACTATCGTCGTCATTGCGTCGCTGGGTTGCCACGAGGACGACGTTGGTCTTATGGGTGGCGGCTATCTCGAAAAGTGATGCGGCCAGAACGGGGTGTGGGCCCAGTTCGACAAAGTGTGTATACCCGTCATCAAGCATCCGTCGGATCGCCGGTTCGAAAAGGACTGTGGCGCGGGTATTCTGCCACCAGTAGGCTGCGCCGTCGGCATATCCGGCCAATCGTTCGCCGGTAACAGTGGAGTACAGCGGGACTGTCGCCGCACCGGGCGACAGTTCCTCGAAGGCGCTGTGGAGCTCATCTTTCACCGTATCCATGTAATGGGTGTGGTACGGCACCGTCCCAGTGAGAAACCGGTTAAAGATCTGGTGCTCGTCTAGTTGACGGGCGATCTTGTCAAGGACGTCGCCGTCGCCGGCGACAGTGACTGCTGACGGGCTGTTGATCGCCGCGATCGATACCCGCCGCCCGATGTCGTCATGCATTCGGCCGTCGATTGTCCGCATGAAAGCCTCGGCACTCAGGCCGACGGCGAGCATGCGGCCCAAGCCGCTGGTACGTTGCTGCAGGCGACTTCGGTGGTAGATCACCTCAATCGCTTGCTCGAAAGTGAGTACTCCGGCGAGATAGTGGGCCGCGACTTCGCCGGCGCTGTGACCGATCACTGCGTCCGGGTTGATCCCGAACTGTTTCAATTGCTCAGCGAGAGCTACCTGAATCGCGAAGTTAGCGGGTTGAGCGATAACCGTTTCAGCCATGCGAGAACGCGTTTCGTCTGCTCGGAGTTCGTCGACCAAGGACCAGTTCGCATGACGCGATAGCTCCCGGTCGGTTCGCAGAATGCTTTCGGTGAATACGGGATATGCATCGAGCAGTCCGCGGCACATCTTCCACCACTGCGGTCCCATGCCGGTAAAGACGAATGCCAACTTGGGGACACTCGGGCTGGTGCGGCGGATGGCGATCTGCTCTGCGTCGGCGAGCGCTTGAAGTTGTTCTCGCGCATCAGTGATGCTGTCCGCTACTAGGGCGTGACGGTAGTTCAGATGAGAGCGCCGCCGACTGAGGGTAAATCCGAGATCGCGCAGTGTGAGGTCGGGGTGAGCGGCTACGTGCTCGACCAACTGGCGGGCCGTCACGACAAGCGCGTCCTCGGTGCGGGCCGAGATCGGCAAGAGCGCCAGCGGCAGCTGGCCGGGCTGGTTCGACGCGGGGGCGTCGACCGGGGCGGGAGGCTCGGCGAGCACGACGTGGGCGTTGGTGCCGCCGAAGCCGAAAGAATTGACTCCTGCTAGGCGTCGCTTGCTATCGGGGAACGGTCGGCCGCTGCGCGGGATGTCAATATTCAGCTCGCCCAGCGGAATCTGGTCACTGGGAGTTGTGAGATGCAGGTTCGCCGGAATGTACCCGTATTTAAGCACCAACGCGGTTTTGATCAATCCCGCTGCCCCTGCGCCGGCCTCGAGGTGGCCGATGTTGGTCTTGACCGATCCGATAAGCAGCGGATTCGTAACCGGTCGCTGCGAAGCGAGAGCATTGGCGAGCGCGCGGGCCTCGACTGGGTCGCCGACAGGAGTTCCGGTGCCGTGCGCCTCCACATAGCCGACTTCGTTGGGTTGAATACCGGCGCGCCGCAAGGCTGTTGTGATCGCCGCTTCTTGGGCTCCAGCGCTCGGAACGGTGATGCTGTCGGTGCGGCCGTCTTGTGATACAGCTGTGCCCAAAATCTGCGCGTAGATCTCGTCGCCGTCGCGCACCGCATGCTCAAGGGGTTTGATGACGACGACAGCGCCACCTTCGCCGCGTGCGTAACCATCGGCGGACTGGTCGAAAGCCTTGCAGCGTCCGTCCGGGCTGAGAAACCCGCTCTTCGATTCCGCGATCGCCGTGTTGGGCCCTATCATGATGTTGACGCCGCCCGCGAGCGCCACATCGCATTCGCCGTTCCAGATACTCAGTGCCGCAAGGTGTACCGCGACCAGCGAGCTTGAGCATGCGGTGTCGATTGTCATGCTGGGTCCGCGGAAGTCGAATGCAAACGAAATCCGGTTCGCCAGCATCGTCATCATCATCCCGGTAGCGGAATGGGTCTTGAATCGGTAACGGCTGGTGCGGCCTTGGTTTTGCAGGAGCTGATAGTCAAGAGTGAAACCGCCGACGAATACGCCGACGTCAGTGCCGGCCAGAGACTCCGCCGGAATTCCCCCGTCTTCCAAGGCTTCCCACGTAGTCCGCAGTAAGAGGCGCTGCTGCGGATCGAGTAAGTTCGCTTCTCGTGGCGAGATGCCGAAAAATTGGGGGTCGAATTGATCAATCTCATCAAGGAACCCGCCTCGACGGGTGACCATCTTGCCGGCCTTTGCCGGATTCGGGTCATGGTATTTTGCTGCGTTCCACCGAGTTTCCGGAACGGTGCATGTCGCGTCCGTTTCGCTACACAGTAGGCTCCAGTAACTGTCCGGGGAATGTGCACCGCCCGGGAAGTGGCAGCCGATCCCAACGATCGCGAGGGGCTTGCTAGTGCCGTGTTCGGCAAGCATGTTCATCCTTTCGCCTTAACGCCCTGTCGTCAGATCGCGCTGGATCGCCGCCAGAAGTTGCGGATAAAGTCTTGCTCTGGACCCGCGCTGTGATTCGCCCTCGCGGTTCGACCCGGCCAGCATGAAGCCTCCAGTGGATCAACTGAATTCGAGTGCAGGCGTACTCCCGACAATCCAGCCCGAGCTGAGCGGGTCGACGCCTTGCCGTTCGTGGTAGGTGGATCGGAGTTCTCGCAGAAAGGAGTCTCGCTGCCACGCCTGCACCTGTCGCATGACGTCGTCTTCGGCGAATGCGCGGCACTTCTCGGTAAGTATGGTGTCGATCAGCTGGCCTGCCAGCTGGCGCAGCAACAGTACATTCGCGTCGAATTGCGCTGGGAAGTCTGAAGCTTTTCCCATCATCGCGGTGTGTAGCGTCTCCATGAAGTTCAGCGGTGCGTACAAGTCCACGAACTGCGCCGTGCGATGCACGCTCTCCACCGCGGCCCACTCTCGGAAGAATCGCTGCATGCGGTTGCTCAGCTCGATGATTCCTTCCAGGTGTGGCACCAACTGAGGATCATCGGCCACGCTGACGAACTTGCCGTTGCTGTACATCAAGCCTAAAAAGCCCCAATAGAACGCCATGTCCCAAATCACCTTCGCCGACATGACGGCGGGCGAGCCCATGAGCGGGTACTGGTCGCAATACACGTTGAGCCACATTTCGGTGAGCGAGCGAAACAGCGAGTCGCTGATTCCCGTTCGCGCAACCACATTTTCACCGTCGAGTTCTCGGGTGATCATGTCGGTGATGAGGCCGTTGCTGATCGCAACGAGGTCTAATCCCGACGAGTACAAGGGATCCAGGAATACTCCCGAGTCACCCGTTAGACACCAACGGCTCCGGGCGTCATACACTTTCGCGGCGCCGTGGCTGTAGTGCTTCATCACCCTGAAGTCCTTGATCAGGTGCTCGTGCTGGGCAAGGACGGCTGCACATTGCGGCTCGTACTCCAAGAGCCACGATCGGGCCCTAACGAGAGTGTTGAAATTCTCGAAGGCGTGGACGGCGGGGTCGGCAACAATACCGACACTGGTAGCGCCGGACGCGAGTCGGATCAACCATACCCAGTACCCCTCGCCCATCAAGTGATTCGTGGACATGGCCCGATCACCTTCGACCAGGCGCGCGTGCCAGCTTGGGTCGTCGCTCCACTTGCCGATGTCGATTTCCGTCGCCACACGTAACCAGACGGCGTTGCAGTGGTGCTGGTTGCCGCGCCGCAAATCCAATTTGCGGGGCAGCGCCCGGTTGCGCCCGGAAGCGTCGACCACCCAACGGGCCGTCGTGTGACTGGTCATGTCGCCGCGTTGGATGGCGAGAGTGTGCGGGCGACCTTCGCCGAGATCGACCGATCGCACTCGGCCAGAAATG
Source organism: Mycobacterium sp. (assembly GCA_035506875.1). Classification (GTDB taxonomy): domain Bacteria; phylum Actinomycetota; class Actinomycetes; order Mycobacteriales; family Mycobacteriaceae; genus Mycobacterium. Next base: position 401 of record DATJOR010000101.1, on the reverse strand, counting down.
ATTTCGACGCCTTCTGACAGACACCGTCTGTTCAGCTCGTTCTCCAGCCTGCCGCGGTCAATTTGGTAGGTGACCTGAGGTGTAAATGAAGAGCTGCCGAGTTCCATCCGCTTTGCGATGTCAGTGTTTCCGTCGTGGGAGAAGAACATTCGCAGCCCCATTTTGCGAATCTGCGACATGTGCAAGTGGTCGGCCATGTCTAGACGATCCCGCAGGTATTGCGCGGCGATCTCGACGGTCGACTCTCCGACGGTGTGAGTGATCTCTGGTACCGGGTGAGGGTTCGACTCGACGACGAGGATCCGCGTTCGCGGCCGCGTGCGGCGAATCTCTAGCGCCAGGGTCAGGGCGGCGACTCCCCCTCCCACGATGGCGACATCGTGGTCCGACGGGACGCTGTC
>DATJOR010000100.1:0-33713 GCA_035506875.1 Mycobacterium sp. | reverse complement strand
GTGCTCCCACCGGCAAGCCTCGGCGTGCACCTCTTCCCACGGCAAGCCGATGACATCGACCAGCAGCCGCTCAGCTAGCCGGTGCTTGCGCATCACCGAGACGGCCAGTGCGCGGCCCTTGTCGGTCAGCTCGAGATGGCGGTCGCCGGCCACGTGCAGCAGCCCGTCCCGCTCCATCCGCGACACGGTCTGGCTGACTGTGGGTCCGCTCTGGTCAAGCCGCTCGGCGATCCGAGCACGCAGTGGAGTCACACCCTCTTCTTCGAGGTCGTAAATGGTCCGCAGGTACATCTCGGTGGTATCAACCAGGTCGTTCATTCCGCACCCTCCATTGCCGCTGAGTCTACTTGTCCAGCTGCGCGAATGGTCCGCTAACACTCCCGCACGGCAGTATGCCCGCCGCTGGCGCGACGGGCATACGGATCTCTGCTGATCTGGGCTGTGTCAGCTCGCGTAGGACCGAAGTCGGTCGGCCCGGTCACCGTTGCGAAGCTTGGCCATCACCTCACGCTCGATTTGGCGAACCCGCTCGCGGGACAGCCCGAACAGCTTGCCGATCTGGTCAAGCGTGCGGGGCTGGCCGTCGTCGAGCCCGAAGCGCAGCCGGATTACCTGATGCTCACGCTCGTCGAGCGTGGCCAGTACCGTGCGAATGTCGGTGTGCAGCAACTCGGCGATCACCGCGTTCTCCGCCGACATCGCTTCGGCGTCCTCGATGAAGTCGCCGAGCGGTGCCTCTTCCTCAGAGCCGACCGGCATGTCGAGGCTCACCGGGTCGCGGCTGTGCTCGAGCAAGTCGTTGATCTTTTCAACCGGAATGCCCGACTCGGCAGCGAGTTCCTCATCCGAGGCTTCACGGCCGAGGGTTTGGTGCATCTCGCGCTTGATTCGTGCCAGCTTGTTCACCTGCTCAACCAGGTGAACCGGCAACCGGATGGTGCGGCTCTGGTCGGCCATGCCCCTGGTGATCGCCTGCCGGATCCACCAGGTCGCGTATGTTGAAAACTTGAATCCCTTTGTGTAGTCGAACTTTTCCATCGCCCGGATCAGACCTAGGTTGCCTTCCTGGATGAGGTCCAGCAGCGGCATTCCGCGGCCCGTGTAACGCTTCGCCAGCGACACGACCAACCGCAGGTTGGCTTCCAGCAGGTGGCTGCGCGCCGCTTCCCCGTCGCGGACCACGATCGCGAGATCGCGTTTGCGGTTCTCGCCGAGGCGCTTGCGGGTGTCGAGCAGATGCTGGGCGTACAGGCCAGCCTCGATGCGCTTGGCGAGCTCGACTTCGTCGGCGGCGGTAAGCAACGCCGTTTTTCCGATCCCGTTCAGATACACGCGCACCAGGTCCGCGGCCGGACTCTGAGCGTCCAGATCGCTGTCAAACCGGCTTGTGGTGGCATTTGCCATGGCGGCCTCCTGATAGGCGTGACTGTCATGAGGTACAACGACCGACGTGGGGTAGTAGTTCCCAGCAGAAGGCCGTCTCACACCCGTTGACGTGCGCGAATGTCCGCACGTTCTGAGAATGTGCTGAGAACCCGGTGCTGCAGCGGGTTATTCGGAACCGTTGGCTTCCGGTTGCGGGGCTGGGTGAATGTGCTGTTCGAGCGCCGGGCGTTCGGCGGTGGGGAACAGCGGGGTGCGCCGGGTGGACGCGTCGAATCGCCGCGGTTCGTCAGCGCGGCGCGGTGGTCGGTCGTTGGCGATCAGCACCGCCATCCACGGCAACGGGATCGACGCGACGAGGATCAGGAGTGAGATCAAACCGTTGTGCCACATGCCATATGCGACGGCGGCGAATATCAGTGCGGGAATCCGGAAGCTCATCAGCGTCAGGTATTTCCGCACCCGCTGGCGGTGCTGCACGTCATATGCGGGTTCGGCGGCGGTGATGAGTACCGGCCTACCCTCGTCGTCGAAACCCAGCTCAGTGCCGCGCTTCATTTCTCCACTGTTCCACACTTCCGCAACCCCGTCGAAGCCGATTCCGGCACAATACGAACCATGGATACCCAGACGATCGAGCGCACCGACACCGACGAACGCGTCGACGACGGGACCGACAGCGACACTCCCAAGTACTTCCACTACGTCAAGAAGGACAAGATCGCCGAGAGCGCTGTGATGGGCACGCACGTCGTTGCGTTGTGCGGGGAGGTGTTCCCGGTGACGAAGGCGGCCAAGCCAGGCTCGCCGGTCTGTCCGGATTGCAAGCGGATCTACGAGAAGCTCAAGAGGGGCTGACCCGCTCGGCACTGATTTGCGGCGGTTCGTCCGCCAGGCCGTCAGCGTCGTTGGCGCCGTTGGCCGTGGCGCGTGATACCACCCAGCGGCGCAATCGATGGGCGTGAGTTCTCGGGGCCGGCCACTCTTCCTGGATGGCGGCGTTGAACTCCGCGCCCAGCATGATGGCAAAGCCCGCGAAAAAGGCGAACAAGAGAAATGCGATCGGTGTGGCCAATGCGCCGTAGGTGTAGCCCGTGCCGGTGATGTATCTCAGGTAGATCCGCAGTCCCAGTGTCCCGATTACGAAGGCCACGCTGGCCAGTGCGGCACCGAAGATGAGCCGGTGCGACGGTAGCGGTTCGGGCAACGCCACGCGATACAGGATCACCACGGTGACGATCAGGCCGGTGAGCAACGCCGGGTAGTAGCCGTAGGCCAGCACGTCCTGCAGACCGTCGGGGATGAATTCGGCGAGCTTGCGCGGCCCTCGCACCATCAGCGGGGCAGTGACGATCACAAAGAGCAGCATCACCACGTAGAGCAGCAGCGCGAACAGCCGTTGGCGGACGGGGTGGCGCAGTGGGGTTTGATCGTGCGCCTCGACCACCGAGTCGACGAACGCAGAAATCGCCGACGAACCCGCCCACAGCGAAATCAGGAAGCCCAGGGACACTACTTCGCCGCGTGCACCCCGATCGATGTCGGCGATGGTCGGCTCGATGATCTCGTGGACCACGCTGGGGGAGAAGACTTTGCTCGACATCGACACCAGGCGGTGTTCGATCACAGCCATGGTGTCCGGGCCGAACAGTGGCGCGACGTAGGCGAGGCTGCCGAGCAGTCCCAACAACAGCGGCGGCAGCGACAGCGCCGACCAGAAAGCGGCCTGCGCCGACTCAGCGAAGATCGAGTCGTCCCAACTTTTTGACAGTGCCCGGCGCGTGATGCGCCAGATGTGATGGCGCGACGGCTTGACTACTTGGTCGCTCATGACCCGTTCAGGATTCCTGAACAGTCGCGCCGCCGCCAGGATTGCAGGTGGCGAGTCGTGGGATTAAGAGTCCAGCGGGATCGCGCTGACTTCGATCACGGCCGACAGCTCAACTAGCTTCGCCTCGTGCTCGTTGGCGTGGTGCTGACAGAAGAGCAGTTCTGCGCCAGAAGGCAACTTGGCGCGCACGCGGGCGGCAGCCCCACAACGATCGCAGCGATCGGCCCTGGTCAACTCCGGACTGGTCAGGGTCGCGTTCATGGATACTCCTTCTGGCCTTAAAACACTGTCTCAGATGACAACGCTTTTAGCCGTCTTCACCACGGGTTTACCCGCTGTGTCGTTTCTCACGCCTACTCCTTTGGCGCTCCGGGCAGGATGGCGGTATGAGCGCCCGTCCGGCCTTACTGGTGCACCTGTGTCCCGGCGACGAGTGGTCGTCCGCCAAGACCATGGGCCAGCTGCGACCGGAGTCGCTCGCGAGCGCCGGCTTCGTCCACTTGTCTACGCCTGAGCAGGTACACCTGCCGGCCAGCCGCCTTTACCGCGGTCGCAACGACTTGGTGTTGCTGCACATCGACCCGACCCGTCTGGACGCACCCATTCGTTGGGAGTCTGGAGTGGCAACGGATCCGGACTCGATGCTGTTCCCGCATCTGTATGGGCCACTGCCGGTTTCTGCTGTGATCAACGTCACCAGTTACCGGCCGGGCGCCGACGGCTCGTTCCCGCCGTGCGGTGAATTGGCCTCCGAGTAGGCGTCGGCTTCGATCTCCACCAAAAGTTCGGGCGTGATGAGTGCGGCCACCTCGACCATGGTGGCCGCGGGGCGGATCTCGCCGAAGACGTCGGAATGGACCGCGGCGACCTCACGCCATCGGGAAATGTCGGTGACATAGATGCGCGTGCGGACCACGTCGCGCAGCTCCGCGCCGACCTGATTGAGTGCGACCTCGATGCGGCGCAACGCGTCTCGGGTCTGGGCGCCGATATCAGTGCCGTGACCCGGGCCGGTGGTTCCGGCCACCACAATGTGCGGGCCGATCCGGACTGCCCGGGAATAGCCGACGGACGACTCGAATTCGGATCCGGACGAGATAAGGATGCGGTTGGCCGGCATTCGGCCAAGCTAAGACAATGGCAATGCCGCCGCAGCCGATTAAACCGGAGGTGTTTCTGTCATCCGATCTGATAGGAACCCGGCGACATGTAGAAGAAGTGGCCGCTGGCCGAGTCAGTGCACCTCATCGCCGAGGGCTCGGCGGTACAGCTGAAAGTGCCCGAAGTCGAGGTCTGCCCGTCGCCGAGGACCGGCTCGCCCTGCAGGTGCAGCGTGTCGTTGTGACAATCGATTGTCACGCCGCTGCTGGATAGCGAGAAGCGATCACCCCACGCGGAGTGCTGGGCGCACGGTGGTGGTGGCGGCGAGGGGATCGTGTAAGCGCGGTTGCCGATCTCGCATGCGGCGCCGCTGCTGCCCAGGTTGCAGGAGACATTTCCAGCCGCGTTCTGGAAATTGGAGAACTGCGTCGGCGCAGGCGAGGGGGATGGCGACGGTGCGGGGTTCGGTGGCCCACCCGCATACGCGGTCGCCGGGAATGCAATCACCGCGGCGGCCGACACCATCGACACCGCCTGAATCGCTGCCAGTTTCATTGGTATTACTCGCATTCTGTTGGGACACTTGTCCTTTGGTAGGGCGTGGCCTGGATGGCGCGGTTGCGCCGGCGAGATTTATTGCGGCGGACAACTTCTGCTGGTTTGACTGGACACCTCCGCCAGCCCCCGAGAACAGCATCGGAGCCAGAAATGGCTCTGACCTCCCGCGCTGGATTATTCTCCGGCCCATCCACCGTTTTTGGGCGAATAGCAAATATTCGTCGAATTTTCGGAATTAGCGTGGCACCCACTACCGCGAACCTGTGTTCCCCCATACTGGGGAGCATGAGAATAAGCGGGGCATTCCTGGCCGAGAAGACTGCAGCGGTCGCCAACAAGCTAGACGTAACGGGCGGTGTGATCTCCAAGTACAAAGTCGGCCGCGACCGAGTAGCGCAGTTTGACATCGTGGTGTTGACCCAGGGGGACACCGGCGGTGCTGACCGCCTGGTCGTCGTAGAGGTCTCGCCACCCGAGGGTGGACAACCACTGCACATGCACCGCGAGCTGCCGATGAGCATCATGGACGGGGATGTGGGTTTCGCCTGCTTCCAGTTCAAGCTGACGTTGAATGTGAATGGCCGCTGGACCATTGCCATGAAGGGCGCAGCGGGAGAAGTCTCGCTTCCACTGACGGTGAGTGGTCCGTTGCCGCGCAACGGACGCTAGACGCCGCGCCGACGCGCTGGGAGGCGGTTACCATGCGAGCGGGCGAGTGATCGGGGCCGGGAAGAAGTAACGGCGCTGGGGGGAGTCTCGGTGTGGGTTGACGATTTCGAGGGGCACTGGCCGAATGTCGAGGATGTTGACGACGACCGGTTGGTCGAGATCCGCAAGAAGACAGCAGAGGCTCTCGACGACCCGATCCTGCTGAGTCAGCAGCCGTTTATGTGGTACTGGGAGGATCAGCTGTGCCGCATCGACGGCGAGATGCGCAGGCGTGGACTTGACCTGTAGGCGTCCCCAACAGTAGCCAAACGGGCATTACGGTAACGCAATTCGGCGGAGGTTCACTGAATCTTTGGCGAATCATGCCTCCCTGTCTTAAACTGCCAATTTGTTGGACCCGGGGTCTAAGAGATTGGCAGGTTTCGTTCTTGCGAGCCGTTTTCGTTGCAGCCAATGCCGCTGTGACACCTAAGGGTGTCGCAGCGGCGGCCCATGCGGATTGCCCAGCGGATGATTACCCGGCTTCGTCGGCCGCGATGGCGACTACTCGTATAGCGAACTCCCTCACCCAGGTGGTACCTGCCACGGCCAAGGCGGTGTTGCAGGAGTGGTGGCCCCGTAGATCACTGAGAGGAACCACCCACCCCTCATGAAACTTCAATGGGTCAAGCACCACGACGAAAAGTACTCCGCGAACAGCGGCAACCGCTCCTACACCATTGGCCTTTTCGAGGTGGGCGCACACGACGGCGACCCGACGCTGACCATGTACGGCGACCGGTACTGGTCGACGTGCTGGTCCCTGACCACCCGGGTGGGCACCATCACTCGTAACCGTGTCCGGTTGTTCAACAACCTCTCCAGCGCGTTGTTCGCGGCGCAGGTTGAGGAGGACAAGGCAAGAGAAGCCCAACGCCAACACCCAGACGCCGATGATCGTCCGGGACGACATCACCGACGGGTCGACGAAGACCACACCGCCACGATCACCGGCCGCGACGGAAAGATCTACACGTACTGGACTCGTCTACGTACCGGTAGCGATCTCGCTCAGTCCAGGTAGTCGCGCACTAGGGACCGGTTAGCGCTGTGCGCCAACTGCTTTGATGCTGCATAAGCCGGACCGCTGTAGGCCAAAATATCTTGGACTGACGAACTCCCGGCTATAGCGACGGCAGGATGTCGACCATGTTGCTGCCGCTGGTGGCGGTCGCGTGGAGCATGTCGCCGAAGGCGGCGGCGAAATCGTAATTGTTCGAGAACTCAAAGGGGTTGAGTGGAGTGCTGCTTGGCGGGCCGAAGCCGGCGTCGGCGGTGCTGTTGTCGCCGAAGACCCAGGCGGAGTCGTTGGAGCCGATGAAGCCGGCCTCGGCGGTGCTGTTGGCGCCGAAGACCCAGGCGGAGTCGCCGCCGCCGTCGCCGACGAGGGCGTTGCTGTTGGCGCCGTCGGCGAATGCGACGCCGCCGTCGGCGTAGGCGTTGGCGCCGTTGCCGATGGCGATCGCAATACCGCCGTTCGCAAGTGAGATGGCGGCCGCGGTGTTGCCCGCGGTGGGGAACAGATCCGTTCCGTCGATGGAGACCTGCATGTCAAGGGCTGCCGCCGGGGCCGGGAGGGACAGACCACTCAGCAGTTGATCGATCCACGGGTCGCTGGACGGGTCGGCCGAGGCGACCGGCGTGGCGACTGCGGCCCCAATGCTCAACCCGGCTGCCAGCAGCCCACCGGCGATGTATCGGCTTCGATTGCTATTCATTTCGGCCCTCAATCTTTCTGGCAGTTGGGACTGGCCTGAGGGCGTGGGAGGAGGACTGTACTCTGAGAGTTTCTTAGATACAAGCCTAATTGCTTAAACACAGCGCCTAGAAGGTTCGGCCTACTCGGGGGCGGCGGAACCAGGGGCCGTTTGTCCACGTCTGAATGTTTGTCGGGCCGCCCCTACTCAACGGGGGTGGCCCGATTCATTTGGCAGAAGGCCAATCTGGCCCAGCGCGTACTTCTGTGGTGCCCAGATCGGCCAGTGCCCAGGCGGACCGCGAACGCAACAAAACCATGTTATAGAAAGCCGTCGCCGTAGGACTTGAGTGTCTGCGGCGACTTGCGCTCGGCGCGCAGCTGCCCACTCCCACGAGGGCAGCAGGGCGGCCCGATCGAGCAGGACAGGTCACGACGCGCCATGCCGATATCTTGACTGATGCGGTGTGCGTGTCCACTATTCCTGAACTGACCAATTAATCTGCTGGTCAGACCACTAGATCGGAGTGTCGCTCAGTCCAGGTAGTCGCGCAGCACCTGCGAACGGCTGGGGTGGCGCAACTTCGACATCGTCTTCGACTCGATCTGGCGAATGCGTTCGCGGGTGACGCCGTAGACCTGGCCGATCTCGTCGAGGGTGCGGGGCTGGCCGTCGGTCAGGCCGAAGCGCAGCCGCACCACACCCGCCTCGCGCTCGGAGAGCGTCTCCAGCACCGACTGCAGCTGGTCTTGCAGCAGGGTGAACGACACGGCGTCGACGGCCACCACCGCTTCGCTGTCCTCGATGAAGTCACCCAGCTGGCTGTCGCCCTCGTCGCCGATGGTCTGATCCAGCGAGATCGGCTCGCGGGCGTACTGCTGGATCTCCAGCACCTTCTCCGGGGTGATGTCCATTTCTTTGGCCAGCTCCTCAGGCGTGGGCTCGCGGCCCAGATCCTGCAGCAGCTCGCGCTGAATTCGGCCCAGCTTGTTGATCACCTCGACCATGTGCACCGGGATGCGGATAGTGCGGGCCTGGTCGGCCATTGCGCGGGTGATCGCCTGGCGGATCCACCAGGTCGCATACGTGGAGAACTTGTAACCCTTGGTGTAGTCGAACTTTTCGACCGCGCGGATCAGGCCGAGGTTGCCTTCCTGGATCAGGTCGAGAAACGCCATGCCGCGGCCGGTGTAGCGCTTGGCGAGCGAAACCACAAGCCGCAGGTTGGCTTCCAGCAGATGATTTTTCGCGCGATCGCCGTCGCGGCAAATCCAGGACATGTCACGGCGCTGCGCGGCAGGCAGCTTCTCGCCGCGATCGCTCAGCTCGAGCATCAGTTGCGTGGCGTAGAGGCCGGCCTCGATCCGCTTGGCCAGCTCAACTTCTTCTTCCGCGTTGAGCAGCGCAACCTTGCCGATCTGCTTGAGGTAGGCCCGGACCGAGTCCGCCGACGCGGTGAGTTCGGCGTCCTTACGGGCTTGGCGCAATGCCTCTGACTCGTCTTCATCCCAGACGAAATCGCCTGAGGCCTTGTCTTTTTCGCTCGGCTCGACGATCTCCTCATCGTCGGCCGGCTGTGCGCCCGCCGCTTTCTTCGAGCTGGGTTCGGCGCTCTCTTCGGCATCGGCTTCGTCGGCCTCGGCGTCGTCAGCGTCGGACGCCTCGTCCTCGAGGTCGTCGAGTTCCAAGTCTTCAGTTTCGAGGTCGATTTCCTCGACGGGAACGCTTTCGATGTCCGGCTCGCCGTCTAGTTCGTCGATCTCCTCGGCGTCGAGGTCATCCACGACCACGTCGGCGTCTTTGGGGGCGCCGTTCGACGACGTCGCTTTCTTCGCGCGGCCACGGGCGGGCTCGGCTTTGGCGGCAGCGCTCTTGGTTGCTGTGCGCGCCTTGGGTGCGGTGTCCGTGCCGGCCTTGGCGGTTTTCGCCGGCGCTTTCGTGGCCCGGGTGGCTGCCTTCGGCGCGGCCTTCGCGGCCGTCTTGGCAGGCCGGCTTGTGCTGGTGGAGCCGTTGGCGGTCTTGGCCGACGATCCTTTTGCCCCGGCGGTGGCGTGGGACTTGGCTGCGGTGCGCTTCACCGGCTCCTCGGTCGCCGGTCGTGCTTTGGTCGCTGCCACGTAAACCCCTTCGGTAGGACTCACTTCCGGTGCCCTAGGCATGCTCAACCGGAAAATATCGCTATGTCAGATGTCGGCGTCGATTATCAGGGTGGATATTCGCCGCTATCGGTCAGGCGGCTGCCGGAGACCATTGTAACGACAGTGCCGCAATACCCCGCCAGAGCGCGCAAATCAGTGCGTCACATCGCGCGTCGCTGCCATCGCCGCACCGACGATTCCGGCGGTGTTCTGCAGGGCGGCGGGAACCACCGGAGTGCGGTTTTTCAGCAGCGGTACCCATTTGTCGGCTTTGCGGCTGATTCCGCCGCCGGCGATGAACAGTTCCGGGCACATCGCGTTCTCGATGGCGACCAGCACCCGTGTCACCTGCTTGGCCCACTTTTCGTAGCTCCACCCGCGCTTGTCCCGGACCGAGGACGCGGCGCGGTGTTCGGCCTCTTTGCCGCCTACTTCTAGGTGCCCGAACTCGGTGTTGGGCAGCAGTATCCCATTGTGAATGACCGCCGACCCGATTCCGGTGCCGAATGTGAGCAGCACCACGACACCGGTGGTGTCTTTACCCGCCCCGTAGCGCTCTTCTGCCAGCCCGGCTGCGTCGGCGTCGTTGAGTACGACGATCTGCTGGCCGTTCAATTCCGAGCCGATGATGTCGCGGGCGTTGGTCCCGATCCATTGCTTGTCGACGTTGGCCGCGGTCCGCACGATGCCGTGCGTGACGACGCCGGGATAGGTGACGCCGAGGGGCCCGGTCCACCCGAATTCGTTGACCACGGCGGCGATCGTTTTCGCGACTGCGGACGGCGTGGCCGGGTGGGGTGTCGGCAGCTTGTATCGGTCGCCGATGAGTTCGCCGGTGTCCAGGTCGACGATTCCGCCCTTGATGCCGCTGCCGCCTACGTCGATACCGAAACCTCGGTGCTCTGGCGAGGCCGTGGTCGAGTCGTTAGCGGTCAAGAGAATCTCCTCGGCGGGATAAGGCTGTCGACCAAACCCTAGTGCGTAGCTGGGCGGCTGGTTGGCCTGTTACCCGGACGTTGATGAACACGGCGCCAACTGTGATGCGATGGTCCGGTGAGCACACTTGAGAACGAACCGGCCCACCTGCGGTCGGTCGCCGAAACGTTGGCCGGCGAAGCGGCCGCGTTCGTCCGGCGGCGTCGCAGCGAGGTGTTCGGGGCCGACGCGAGCGTCGAGGCCAACGTTGCGGTGCGGACAAAGACCACCCCGACCGACCCGGTGACCATCGTCGACACCGAGACCGAGCGGCTACTGCGCGATCGATTGGCGCAACTGCGATCCGGCGACCCGGTGCTGGGCGAGGAAATCGGTGGACCCGAATATCCGGCAGACCACGCCCACGGCAGCGTCACCTGGGTACTGGACCCGATCGATGGCACGGTGAATTTCGTTTACGGGATCCCGGCCTATTCGGTGTCGGTGGCAGCCCAAATCGACGGTGTGTCGGTGGCCGGCGCGGTCGCCGACGTCACCGGTGAGCGGGTGTACTCGGCCGCGGTCGGCCTGGGCGCACACGTCATCGACGAGCAGGGCATCCAACCGTTGCGGTGCACCGCCGTCGACAATTTGTCGATGGCATTGGTGGGCACGGGATTCGCCTACTCCGGGCGACGCCGCACGGTCCAGGCCGCGCTGGTCGCAAAAATTTTGCCGGTAGTTCGCGATGTGCGTCGAATCGGTTCTGCCGCAATGGATTTATGCATGGTAGCGGCGGGCCGGCTGGATGCGTACTACGAGCACGGGCTGCACGTCTGGGACAGCGCGGCCGGGGCGCTGATCGCGGCCGAGGCGGGCGCCCGGGTGGTGGTGCCTGAGCCGGGGGACCCGAACAGCGCTGCCGCTCTCGTCGTCGCCGCGGCGCCCGGAATCGCCGATCAGTTACTCGCGGCCCTTGAGCGATTTGACGGCCTGGCCCCGATTCCTGGTTGAGGACGCGACGGCCCGGCGGTCAGCAGATGCCGGCATGGATCTTCGACAGCAGCGCGGGATCGGCCGGCTCGGCACCGGGGCGCAGGCCCGCGAGAACCGCGTCGATGTCGTCGCTGTGCGCCAGCGCGGTGAAGTCGGTGCCCAGCACGAGGTCAACGGAATCGTCGGTGCGGTCATCGTGGTACAGCTCGGCGCACGGGGCTACCAGCCACACCGCCGCCGCCCCGGCCTGACCGGCATCGCCGAAACGGATTTGGCCCTGACAGGTCAGCCTGGTGTGGGCATAAACCGGATCGTTGGCAGCTGCCGGCTGCGCAAAACCGAGGTCCTTCAGTGCACTGGCGATGTCGGCGGCCTGACCGCCCCGCCCGCTGGCATTCAGGACACGGATTTTGGTATCGGTGAGTTTGGCCGGTGCGACGTTGATCATCGTGCTGCGAGACACCGGAGTGCCTAGGTGCGGCTGTGCCGGATCCGGTTGCGGTGGCGGCGGGTTGCACGCCGCCGCCTCATGGACTTCCGGCGGGCGGGTGAGCGCGATTGTCCACACCACCGCGCTCGCCACTAGCAGCACGATCAGCAGGGCGATTGCGGGCCGGGCGTTGCGGCGGCGAAAGGGTCGACCATGCTTGTCGAACGCTGTGCCCTCGGTGATTTGCGCGACCACGTTAGGCACTCTAAACGGGATGTTTAAGACGAGGTAGCGAGGTTAAATACCGGGTGTGACGTAAATCACACTTGAACACCCCGGTATAAGGGCACGAATCGTTTGGTGGATGCGTTCGACGCTGGTACAAAGCTTTGCTTGCAAGGTTACGAGGGGACACGATGATGGCTACCGATTACGACGCCCCAAGGCGCACCGAAACCGACGACGTTTCCGAGGACTCCCTGGAGGAACTCAAGGCACGACGGAACGAAGCGGCGTCGGCGGTGGTTGACGTCGACGAGTCAGAATCCGCCGAGTCTTTCGAGCTGCCCGGCGCCGACCTGTCCGGCGAAGAGCTGTCCGTGCGGGTGATTCCGAAGCAGGCCGACGAGTTCACTTGTTCGAGCTGCTTTTTGGTGCAACACCGCAGTCGACTGGCCAGCGAGAAAAACGGCGTGATGATCTGTACCGACTGCGCGGCCTGATAGCTGCACTCACCGTGTCAGCGCCGACAGCACCCGCTCCGGGTGACGGCAGCTCACCAGCCAGTACGGCGTCGGGTCGTCGACGTCGTTCAGGACCAGCAGCACCATGGGGCCAACCCATCCGCGGTGCAGAACGTAAGCGGCAGGATCGAGTTGACGTCCGAGTGCCGCGGATTTGGCCGACCGGGGAATGTCTGCGCAGCGGGCGACCACGGTGACGGGCAGATGCGCCTCGCCGGCCCACAGCTCGACGTCACCGTCATCGGCGGTGACCCGGATCTCGATGCGGCCCAGCCATAGCAGTGCCCCGGCTGCCACCACGAACAACAACATGTACGGCAGCCAGCGCGGAATGCTCGGCACGCCCTGGTTGACTTCCAGCCCGATCAGCACCGCCAGCGCGAAACCCAGTGGCCACCACCACCATGGCACCCACAAACGTTCGCGATACCGCACGGTTTGCGGCGCGACTCGCGTACCTGACACCCGGTCAAGGGTAGTCTGTGGCCCCGTGTCGACCAGTCTGGCGGTTGTTCGCCTCGACCCCGCGCTTCCGCTGCCCACCCGAGCCCACGCCGGCGACGCCGGTGTCGATCTCTACAGCGCGGAAGATCTTGAGCTCGCGCCCGGACACCGTGCGTTGGTGGGAACCGGGATCGCGGTTGCCATCCCGTTCGGGATGGTCGGGCTGGTGCACCCGCGGTCTGGATTAGCCGCGCGGGCAGGGCTTTCGATCGTCAATAGCCCGGGCACCATCGATGCCGGCTACCGCGGCGAGATCAAGGTCTCCCTGATCAACCTCGACCCCGCGACGCCGATCGTCGTGCATCGTGGCGACCGCATCGCGCAATTGTTGGTGCAGCGGGTTGAGTTGGTTGAACTGGTCGAGGTGTCGTCATTCGACGAAGCCGGGCTCGCCGATACTTCGCGTGGCGACGGGGGTCACGGGTCCTCCGGCGGACACGCGAGCCTGTGATGAGAAGGGGCGGCGCTGGTAATGGCTTTCGGTAGAAACAGATCCAAAGACGAGCCGGCCGACGAGGCGGGCGTCCCGGAAGCGACCGAACGAGAGCTGCCGGTCGAGCACGCGGCCGACGGCGACCCGGAGGGCCCGTTCGACATCGAAGATTTCGACGACCCCGCGGCCGCCGAAGCGGGCCGCCTCGATCTCGGTTCGGTGTTGCTGCCGATGCCCGCGTCGGCGCAACTACAAGTCGAGTTGACCGAAACCGGCATCCCAAGCGCGGTATGGGTGGTGACACCCAACGGCCGGTTCACCGTCGCTGCGTACGCGGCGCCCAAGACCGGCGGTCTGTGGCGCGAGGTGGCCAGTGAGTTGGCCGACTCGCTGCGCAAGGACGGGGCTGCGGTGAGCATCCAGGATGGCCGCTGGGGCCGGGAGGTGGTCGGCACCGCGACCGGGGTGGTGCGGTTCATCGGTGTCGACGGCTACCGGTGGATGATCCGCTGCGTGGTGAACAGCTCGGCTGAGAACATCGATGCGCTGACGGCAGAAGCTCGAGAGGCGTTGGTGGACACCGTCATTCGTCGTGGCGATACTCCGCTACCGGTTCGGACGCCATTGCCGGTACAGCTGCCCGAGCCGATGGCATCGCAGCTGCGCGAAGCGGCCGCCGGGCAGGGGGCGCCCGGAGAACAGATGATCGTCCCTGACGCGGGGGGCGAGGAAGCGGGGCCGCCGGACGCGTCCGCGCCGCCCGAGCGCCGCAGTGCATCGGGATCGGCGATGCAGCAGTTGCGCAGCACCGGCGGCTAAACGTCGTCCAGCGCTGCCAAGCACGCGGCGCCCAGCGCCGCGGGGTCGGCGCCGATTTGATCCAGCGTCACCGTGCGCAACGCCGCGTGCGGCGCAGCCGCCGCCCATTCCCTCCCGACTTCGATGGGATGAATCGGGTCGTCAACGGCGGCGGCGATGCCCATTGGCACCGCGAGCCGCTGCAATTGCGCTCGGGTAGGAGCGATGTAGGTCGCCGCTTCCGTCATGGCGTCCGGCAGATGGGGCCACTGGCTCTGCCATGACCGGGCCAGCTCGTCCGCCAGCCATGGCGGGCTGGAGGCCCGCATCTGGTTTGTCGTCGCGGCCAGGCCGTCGTGGCGCAGCTGTTGCGCGGAGTGCCGGGCCGCGATGGCGGCCGGCGCGTCGCCGGGCGCACCGGTCCAGGCCGGCAGCGCAGCCAACACGGCCACCGCGTCGCCGGGATGCTCATACGCCCACCCCGCGGCTACCGCCGCGCCGATCGAAACACCTCCGACGGCGATCGGGCCGTGCCCAGCGGCGTCGTCCAAGGCGGTTAGGTAGCCGTCGAGCAAGTGTTCTGGCCGCGGCGGCGGCGCCAGGATAAGCGCGCCGGCATCGCGCAGCGGCCTTGCGAATGCCCGGGTGATGTAGTCGTCGTCGGATCCTGTGCCCGGCAGCATGACGGTTGTCACCCCGCGCAGGTCGATAGCCACATGTAGATACTGCCCGCACGGTTCCGGGTATTCACGAAAGGTACTGCGAGACCTCGTGGCACTTGGGAACTAACCGGTCTACGGTGTCCGTTGGCGTGAGAGGATCAGCTTCTAGGTCAGGAGAGGCCATGGCGGCAGCAAAGGGCTATCTGCGCCGGCTGACTCGTCGGTTGACGGAGGACCCCGAGCAGCGCGATGCCGAGGAGCTGTGCGACGAGGCGATCACCACCGGCGCGCAGCGCGCCATCGACTGTGAGCGAGGCCAGGAGGTCACGATGGTCGGGACGCTGCGCTGTGTGGAAACCAACGCCAAGGGTTGCGCCGGCGGAGTCCGCGCCGAGCTGTTCGACGGCACCGACACCGTGACGCTGGTGTGGATGGGGCAACGGCGGATTCCCGGAATCGACTCGGGCCGCACGCTGCGCGTGCACGGTCGGCTCGGCAAGCTGGAAAACGGCGGCAAGGCGATTTACAACCCGCACTACGAAATTCAGCGGTGAAGCGCCTAGTGAACGGCGCGACAGAAGAAGCCAGTGACATGACTCCGGCCGCTGAGACCGAAGCTCAGTCGGTGACCCCCGCCGAGCGGGTGATGGCACAGTTGGGCGGCGTGTCCGGGATGATCTACTCCTCGCTGCCGGTTTTGGTCTTCGTCGGCACCTCGAGGCTGCTGGGCTTGTCTGCCGCGGTCGCTGCCGCGCTCGGCATCGCCACGCTCATCCTGGTGTGGCGCCTCGTTCGGCGGGAATCTGTGCAGCCGGCGGTATCTGGGCTGATCGGCGTCGTGGTTTGCGCGCTGATCGCCTACATGTTGGGCGAGTCGAAGGGCTATTTCCTGCTTGGCATCTGGACGTCGCTGTTGTGGGCGGCGGTATTCGGGGTGTCCGTCCTGGCCCGGCGCCCGGTTGTCGGCTACATCTGGAGCTGGCTGCACGGGCACGATCGAGGCTGGCGTGCCGTGCGCCGCGCGGTCTACGCGTTCGATATCGCCACGCTTACCTGGGTGGTGGTCTTCGGTGCCCGCTTCGTGGTGCAGCGGCTACTGTACGACTCCGACCACACAGGCTGGCTGGTGGTGGCCCGGATCTCGATGGGCTGGCCGTTGACCGCTGCGGCCGCATTGGTGACCTTCCTGGCGATCAGGGTGGCGCAGCGTGCTCTGGATACCACCGCGGTCACTGCAGAGGCAGCAACAGCTGACGCAGCTCCTCCTCCACCTCTGTGACAGCCACAAACAGTAACTCGTCGCCGCCTTCCAGTGGCTCGTCGTCCTGCGGCACGATCACCCTGGGCCCACGCAGGATCGTCACCAGCGCGGCGTCTCGCGGCAGCTGTAACCTGCGCACCGGCTTGCCGCCCCACGGGGTGTCGTCGGGCAGCGTGATCTCGACGAGGTTGGCCTGACCGTTCCGGAACTCCATCAGCCGCACCAGGTCTCCGACCGCGACGGCCTCCTCGATCAACGAACACAGCATCCGCGGGGTGGACACCGCTACGTCGACGCCCCAGGCATCGGTGAACAGCCATTCGTTGCGGGGGTCGTTGACCCGAGCTACCACTCGGGGCACTGCGAACTCGGTTTTGGCCAGCAAGCTGAGCACCACGTTCGCCTTGTCGTCGCCGGTCGCGGCCACCACGACGTCGAACTCTTCAAGGCGGATCGACTGCAACACGCTCATCTCGCAGGCGTCGCCGAGCCGCCAATGCACGGCCTTGATGGCGTCGACGTCGATGTGCTCGGGGTTGCGGTCGATCAGTGAAACGTCGTGACCGTTCTCCAGCAGTTCACGGGCGACCGAGCGGCCGACTGCGCCGGCTCCGGCAATAGCTACCTTCATCTGCGCCGCTCCTCTCCCCCGCAAGCGGGAGGTGCCCCCACATCGCTCCCTTGCTCTGCATCGTCGCCGGCGCCATTCATGCGTCAAGATCCTCGCTCGGCGGCAGCGCCGCAATTGCCAGCGCCTCGGCCACGCTGCCGGATATGGCGGCGATATAGACCTGATCGCCGGCCTGGATGACCGTCTTCGGTTCCGGGAGCACGCCGGTGCCGAATCGAATCAAGAACGCCACTCGAGCGCCGGTGGCCGTTTCCAGATCGGCGACTCGTCGACCCACCCAGTCCTCGTGCAGTGCGACCTCGGCGACGGCCACAGTCCCGGTCGGGTCCCGCCATTTGGTCGTCTCGGTGTCCCGGGTGAGAGCGTTCAGCAGCCGATCGGTCGTCCACGGCACCGTGGCAATCGTGGGAATACCGAGCCGTTCGTACACCTCGGCACGTTTGGCATCGTAGATCCGCGCAATGACCCGCGGCACCCTAAAGATCTCCCGGGCCAGCCGCGCCGAAATGATGTTGGAGTTGTCGCCGGATGAGACCGCAGCGAAGGCATCGGCCTCTTCGATACCGGCCCTGAGCAGCACGTCCCGGTCGAATCCCAAGCCGAGAACGCGCTCCCCGGCGAAGTCGGGACTGAGCCGGTTGAAAGCGGTGCCGTCACTGTCGATGACCGCGACGTCGTGGCCGAGCCGAGACAATCCGTCGGCCACTGACGATCCCACCCGTCCGCATCCCATTACAACCACTCGCACGTGCGGGTCCTCTCTCCGAGGATGGCCGGCCGGGACGGGCCGGAGCATTAGTCGTCTATAGAACCGTACCGGCAAAGCCCGGTGGGCTTACTCTTGGCTCTCGTGTCCAAACTTTCGACCGCGGCGCGCCGGTTGGTTTTGGGTCGGCCGTTTCGCAGCGATCGGCTGAGCCACACACTGCTGCCCAAGCGGATCGCCTTGCCGGTGTTCGCTTCCGATGCGTTGTCCTCGGTGGCTTACGCCCCCGAGGAAGTCTTCCTGATGCTCTCGGTGGCTGGGCTGGCGGCGTACTCGTTGACGCCGTGGATCGGCCTGGCGGTGGCGGCGGTGATGCTGGTGGTGGTGGCCAGCTACCGACAGAACGTGCATGCCTATCCGTCCGGCGGCGGCGACTACGAAGTGGTCACCACCAACCTGGGTGCCAACGCTGGCCTCACCGTCGCGAGCGCGCTGCTGGTGGATTACGTTCTCACCGTGGCTGTTTCGACCGCATCGGCCATGTCGAACATCGGATCGGCCATTCCGTTCGTAGCCAGCCACAAAGTGGTGTTCTGCGTGAGTGCAATCCTGCTGGTGATGGCGATGAACTTGCGCGGCGTCCGCGAGTCCGGGGTGGCCTTCGCGATACCGACCTACGCGTTCATCGTCGGTCTGGGCATCATGCTCGGCTGGGGGCTGTTCCGGATTTATGTGCTGGGCGAGCCGCTGCGGGCCGAATCCGCCGGCTTCGTGATGCACGCCGAGCGCAGCCAGATCGCTGGTTTTGCTTTTGTGTTCCTGGTGGCACGGTCGTTCTCGTCGGGCTGCGCAGCGCTCACCGGTGTGGAGGCGATCAGCAACGGAGTGCCGGCATTTCAAAAACCCAAGTCGCGCAATGCGGCAACGACACTGCTGCTGCTGGGCACGATCGCGGTCACCCTGTTCATGGGCATCATCTTGCTGGCCGAGAAGACCAAGGTTCAGGTTGTCGAGGACCCCGCCACACAGCTGAGCGGCATCCCGTCGAACTATCAGCAGAAGACTCTGGTGACCCAGATCGCCCAAGCCGTGTTCGGCAGTTTCCAGATCGGGTTCCTGCTGATCGCAGTGGTGACCGCGCTCATCCTGGTCCTGGCGGCCAACACGGCGTTCAACGGGTTCCCGGTGCTGGGCTCGGTGCTCGCGCAGCACAGTTACCTTCCGCGCCAACTACATACCCGCGGGGACCGGCTGGCGTTCTCCAACGGCATCGTGTTTTTGGCGTCGGCGGCGCTTGCGGCGATCATCGCTTTCCGCGCCGAGGTCACGGCGCTGATTCAGCTGTACATCGTCGGCGTGTTCATATCGTTCACGCTGAGCCAAATCGGCATGGTCCGGCACTGGACGCGGTTGCTGCGCAACGAGACCGATCCCGCGGTGCGGCGCACGATGCAGCGTTCCCGGGTGATCAACACGATCGGGTTCGTGGCCACCGGCTCGGTACTGTTCGTCGTCTCGATCACCAAGTTTCTTGCCGGGGCGTGGATCGCGGTGGTCGCGATGGTTTTGCTCTTCATCCTGATGAAGATGATCCACAAGCACTACGACTCTGTGAGCCGAGAATTGGACCGGCAGGCGGCCGAACACAGTGAGATCGTCTTGCCCAGTCGTAACCACGCGGTGGTGCTGGTGTCGAAGTTGCATCTGCCGACGTTGCGTGCGCTGGCCTATGCGCGCGCAACGCGGCCCGATGTGCTGGAGGCCGTCACGGTCAGCGTCGACGACGCCGAAACCCGTCAGCTGGTCCGAAGCTGGGAAGAAAGCGATATCAAGGTGCCGCTGAAGGTCATCGCCTCGCCGTACCGCGAAATCACCCGCCCAGTACTGGATTACGTCAAACGGTTGAATAACGAGTCGCCGCGCAGCGTGGTGACGGTTTTCCTGCCAGAGTATGTCGTGGGTAATTGGTGGGAGCATCTGCTACACAACCAGAGCGCGCTGCGGCTGAAGGGCCGATTGCTGTTCATGCCTGGGGTGATGGTGACATCGGTTCCCTGGCAACTCGATTCGTCGGAGCGACTCAAGGCACTGCATCCGCATGCGGCTCCGGGCGATGCCCGTCGGGGGATATTCGATTGACACCTGAATCGACCGCGGGGCTGCCACTCGCCTTGGCGGAACTGACATTGACGGCCGGCGCCCCCGCCAACGGGGGCAGTTGCGTGGCACGTCACGACGGCCGAGTGGTGTTCGTCCGCTATGCGCTGCCCGGGGAGAAGGTGCGGGTGCGGGTCACCGCAGATCGGGGTTCCTACTGGCACGCCGAAGCGGTCGAGGTGATTGAGCCGTCCGATGATCGTAGGGTGTCCCTGTGTCCGATCGCCGGAGTAGACGGCGCGGGTTGCTGCGATCTGGCTTTCGTCGAGCCGGAGGCGGCACGTGCGCTGAAAGCCGAGGTCGTCTCGAATCAGCTTGCCCGCCTTGGTGGGTACCGGTGGCATGGCACAGTCCAACCGCTGACGCCAGTCGGGCCGACCGGTTGGCGAACTCGGGTCCGGCTCGACGTCGGCGCCGATGGCCGCGCCGGATTCCATCGCTACCGCAGCCATGAGCTGGTCACCGATCTCAACTGCGGGCAGCTGCCGGCCGGGATGACCGACGGCCTCGACTGCATCGAATGGCCGGCCGGCGCGCACCTGCACGTCGTCATCGACGACGACGGTCAGCGGCACGTGGTACGCACAGTGCGCCAGGGTCGACGGACTTCGGCGGATGTGGTCGAAGGCGACTTCCACGGCGTGCAGCGGGCAGGCCGGCACAGCTGGCAGGTCCCGGTGACGGCCTTCTGGCAGGCGCATTGCGACGCGGCGCGGACTTACAGCGAATTGGTCAGTGATTGGGCTCAACCCGGGCCGGGCATGGTCGCGTGGGATCTCTACGGCGGTGTCGGGGTTTTCGCGGCGGTGCTCGCCGACGCGGTCGGGCAGTCCGGCGAGGTGATCAGTGTCGACAGCTCGCGGGCGGCGTCGCGCGCGGCCCGCGCGACGTTGGCCCAGCTCGCGCAGGTCAGTGTGATCACCGATTCGGTGCGCCGCGTGCTGACCGCGCAACGCCGCCGCGCCGACGTGGCGGTGCTGGATCCGCCTCGCACCGGCGCCGGACGCGAGGTGATCGACTTGTTGGCCGCGGCCGATGTCCCGCGGGTAGTGCACATCGGTTGCGAGGCAGCGTCATTCGCCCGTGATATCGGTCTGTATCGGCAGCACAGCTACGTGGTCGACAAGATCGCGGTGTTCGACTCGTTCCCTCTGACCCATCACATCGAGTGCGTCGCGTTGTTGACGCGCTGACCATTACGCAAAGATGAAGTACCGCAGCCACAAGTAGAGTCCGCAGAGCACCGTGGAGATCGTGGTGACCACGATGCCCTTGCGGGTGAATTCCCCGAAAGAGATCGGGTGGCCGGAGCGCATGGCGATGCCGAGCATGACGATGTTGGCGGTGGATCCGACGGCGGTCAGGTTGCCACCCAGGTCGCCGCCGAGTGCCAACGACCACCACAAGACGTGGTGGTGGTGTGGTCCGGTGATGGTCGAGGCCAGGTGGCCGACGATCGGCGTCATGGTGGCGACGTAGGGGACGTTGTCGATGAAACCGGACACCAGTGTCGAAATAACCAGGATCAGCATGGTGGTCAGCAAGACGTTGTCACCGACCAAGTCGGCTGCCAGCTCGCCCAGATACTTGATGACGCCGGTTTTGAACAGCGCGCCCACCATGATGAACAGGCCGACCATGAACAGCAGGGTGTCCCATTCGACGTTGGACAAGTACTCGGACTGTTCCAACCGTGAAGTGATGATAAGAGCGCCGGCGCCCAGTAGCGCGACCAAAGAGGGCGCGAGGTGGGCAGCAGGGGAGAAGATGAAACCGGTCAATACCAGCACCATGACAACGCCACACCTGATGAGCAGCCGACGATCTCGGATGGCTTCACTCTCTTTCAGCGACATTACGTTAGCGACTCGTTCGGCACTGACGGCTGAAAGGCCGCGGAACAACAAAGGCGTTACGGCGAGCAGGACCAGTAGCACAAGGATGACGATCGGGGCCATGTTAACCAAGAAGGCGTTGAAGGACAGTGACTTACGGGCGCCAATGATGATGTTGGGCGGGTCGCCGACCAATGTCGCCGCACCTCCGACGTTAGAGGCGAACACCTCGGCCATCAACAGCGGTACCGGGTTGATGTCCAGCGCATCGCAGACCAGCAAGGTGACCGGTGCGATCAGCAACACCGAGACGACGTTGGGCAGGATGGCCGAAGCGAACGCCATCACCAACATCAGCAGCATCATGATGCGCATAGGTGAGCCGTTGGCCCGCTTGACTGCCCAGATCGCGACGTATTCGAACACACCGGTCTGGCGCAGGACGCTGACGATCATCATCATCCCGAGCATCAAAAAGATGACGTCCCAGTCGATTCCCCTGTCCTGGGAGTAGAAAACGTCGGGAGAGTCCATCACCGGCAGGAACACCATCAGCGCGGCGCCGACCAGCGCGACCTTCGTCTTGTTGAACCGCTCGCTGATGATGAACGCGTAGGCGACCAGGAACACCGTGATCGCGTAGTACATCGATGGCTGCATTCCCCGAACGCCCGATCAACGCTTCGGCGCTTGGGCCGGTGGGGGCGCCAAGAGGGTGTCGATGTGCACGGCAGCTATCTTCGACGGTCTCCCCGACACGGCCCGCAGCTTATAACAAAGACCTGTCGGGTTTCTGTGGGGTCAGGTTGTATCGCAATCGGTTTCAGCCGAACCATTAACGAAAGGTGAATTCCGCAACACGGCGCGGTGCTGGCGGGTCTGGCCGACCGGTCAGCTCAGCACGAAATACCGCAGCCACAAGTAGACCGCGGAAAGCACGATCGAGATCGTGGTGATCACGATGCCCTTGCGGGTGAATTCCCAAA
Organism: Mycobacterium sp.; assembly: GCA_035506875.1. GTDB lineage: Bacteria > Actinomycetota > Actinomycetes > Mycobacteriales > Mycobacteriaceae > Mycobacterium. The sequence goes on along the minus strand of DATJOR010000100.1, from coordinate 11,240 downwards.
AGGAGATCGAGTTGCCGGAGCGCAAAGCGATGCCCAGCATGACGATATTGGCGCTGGACCCAACGGCGGTCAGATTCCCACCTAAATCGCCGCCCAGTGCCAGCGACCACCACAGCACGTTGTGGTGGTAATGGCCCGCCATCGTCGGGGCCAGGTGGCTCACGATCGGCGTCATCGTGGCCACGTAGGGAACGTTGTCGATGACACCGGACACCAGCGCCGAGAAAACCAGGATCAACATCGTCGCCAGCAAGGCGTTGCCCCCGGTGGCGTCGGCCGCCAGGTGCCCCAGAATTTGGATAACCCCAGTCTTAAGCAAAGCGCCAACCATGATGAATAGGCCGACCATGAACAGCAGGGTGTCCCATTCGACGTGGGAGACATAGTTCGACTGCTCCAGTCGCGACACCAGGACGAGGACGCCGGCGCCCAGCATTGCCACCAGCGATGGTGCCATATGAATGATCGGTGACACGATGAACCCGATGAGCACCGCGAGCATGACGAGGCCGCACTTGATGAGCAGCGTCCGATCCTGGATGACTTCACGCTCCTTCAGGGACATGACATCAGCGATCCGGTCGGGATTGACCGCGGAAAAGCCGCCGAATAACAGCGGCGACAGGGCGATGAGAACCAGCAGGATGATGATGACGACCGGCGCCATGTGGAACAGGAAAGTGTTGAAGGACAGGCCCTGGTGGGCACCGATGATGATGTTCGGTGGGTCGCCGACCAACGTCGCCGCGCCGCCGATGTTGGAGGCGAAGACCAAGGCCAGCAGCATCGGCACCGGGTTGATCTCCAGCCGGTCGCACACCAGCAGGGTGACAGGGGCGATCAGCAACACCGAGACCACGTTGGGCAGCAACGCCGAGGCGAGCGCCATCACCAGCATCAAAAGGATCATGATGCGCAGCGGTGAACCGTTTGCGCGCTTGGCGGCCCAGATCGCGGCGAATTCGAAAACCCCGGTTTCGCGCAGGACGCTGACGATCATCATCATGCCGAGCATCAGAAAGATGACGTCCCAGTTCATCCCGCTTTCCAGCGAGTAAAACACGTCGGGAGAATCGATCACCGGCAGGCACACCATGAGCCCAGCGCCGATCAGCGCCACCGTGGTCTTGTTGAAACGTTCGCTGATGATGAATGCGTAGGCGACCACGAAGACGGTGATCGCGTAGTACATCATTGGCGCGATCCCGCCGAAGGCGCGGTCAATCTTTGAGTGCTGCGGCTAGTAGGCCCGATGCAGTTATCACCCCGTGCAACTTACCGTCTTTGACAGCGGCGACCAGCGGGCTGTGCATGCGCGACATGACCTCGGCTACCTCGATGATGGTGTCGTCGGCATCGACCACGGGTACCCGCTGGGGTTTCTTTGGCAGCATGTCGCGGATCGTTTTGCCGCGCAACTTTTCTGCGGCGTGGTCGGCCATCGACTCGGTAAAAACACCTGCTAGGCCGGGATCTTCTAGCACATAGTGCGGCACGATGAATCGGACGACCTGGGAGGCAGGCAGTACGGCGTACGGCGTGTCGGAGGCGTGGGTGACGACCACGATTCCGTTTAGCCGGTGGTCGACTAGCAAGCGGACTGCGTCCAGGGCGGGAGAGTCGATGTTGACAACCGGGAACGCCTCGACGATCTCATCCGCACGCACGCGCCTATCATAAAAGGCTCCGGCGATCTCGTGGGCTCAGGTGCCAAACCAATATGCGGCCGGCAGCGGCTAGATCACCGGGCGATTGGCAGGCGGCAAGCTTGGAGGGTGAAATCCTCCGGCGTCCTCAGTCTTTCAGCGCTGCGGTCAGTAGGCGTGATGCCGTGATGACCCCGTGCAACCTGTTGTCTTTGACCACGGCGACCAACGGGCTGTGCATGCGTGACATGACCTCGGCTACCTCGATGATGGTGTCGTCGGCTTCGGCCACGGGTATGTGCTGGGGTCGCTTTGGCAGCATGTCGCGGATCGTCTTGCCGCTCAACTTCTCTGCCGCGTGGTCGGCCATCGACTCGGTTAAGACGCTGGCCAGTCCGGGATCGTCCTGCACATAGCCGGGGACGAGGAACCGGACGACCTGGGAGGCCGGTAGCACGGCGTACGGGGTTTCGGACGTGTCGGTGACAACCACGATCCCGTTGAGTCGGTGTTCGGCGAGTAGACGGACCGCAGCGAGCGCATCTGAATCGATATTGACAACCGGGAACTTCTCGTCGAGATCCTCTGCCCGCACAGAGACACAATACGTCCGCCGAGAAGCTCGGGTGCATCGGATCGACTGTCAGGATTTCGTAGGCTTCGGCCGACCGTATGACCCGGCCGGGCGGGGACTAGGCGAAGGCGAAGTAGCGCAGCCAAAGGTAACCGAGGGAAATTGCAAAGGATAATGCGACCACCACGACCCCTCGTCGGGTGAAGTCCCAGAAGGAGACGCGCGCGCCGGCGCGTTCGGCGATTCCGACGATGACGATATTCGCGCTGGACCCGATGGGGGTGAGGTTGCCCCCGAGGATGGTGCCCAGTAGCAGCGCCCACCACAGCACGTCGTGATTGGCGGGGCCGTGCAGGGACGAGACGAACTCGCCAACGATTGGCGTCATGGTGGCGGCATACGGAACGTTGTTGACAAAGCCGCTGAACAGGAAGGACACACTCAGGATCAGCATTGTCGTCATCCACAAATTGCCGCCGGTCGCGTGGCTGGCGGCATGGGCCAAGTTATTGATGACGCCGGTCCGCACCAGAGCCCCGACCATGATGAACAGTCCCGCGAAGAACAGCAGTGTTTCCCATTCGACGCTGGACAGGTAGAAGTCACGGCTCAGGCCAGAGACGATGATCAAGATGCCAGCGCCGGTCATCGCCACCAGTGACGGCTCCATGTGGATCACATGGTGCACGACGAAACCGGCGAACACCGCGACCAGGACGATCCCGCATTGGATCAGCAGCTTGCGGTTGCGGATAGCTTCACCCTCGTTGAGCGACATCACATCAGCGACGCGCTCCGGTTCGACGATGAAAAAGCCCCGGAAAAGGCGGGGCAACAGCGCTATCAGGGCGACGAGGACGATGATCACCGCTGGCCCCATGTTGGCCAGGAACGAAACGAAACTCAGGTGGGCTCCGGTACCGATGATGATGCTGGTCGGGTCGCCGACCAGGGTCGCGGCGCCACCGATATCGGAGGCGAAGGACTCGGCGACGAGAAATGGCGCTGGACTGAGCGCCAGCCGGTCGGCTACCAGCACGGTGACCGGTGCGATCAACAAGACCGTGGTTACGTTGTCCAGGAAGGCCGAACCGATGGTGGTGACCATTACCAGCATGATCATGATTCGCAGCGGAGAGCCTTTGGCCTTTTTGGCCGACCAGATCGCAATGTATTCGAAGACGCCGGTCTGGCGCACCACGCTGACGATGATCATCATCCCGAGCAGCAAGAAGATGACGTCCCAGTCGATCCCGGTGTCGCGCGAGTAGAAGACTTCATCGGAATTGATCACCGGCAGGAAGAACACGGCCACCGCGCCGGTCAGCGCCACCATGGTCTTGTTGAAACGCTCGGTGGTGATCAACGCATAGGCGATCACGAATACTGCGCTCGCGTAGATGGTGTGGAAGGTATTGATATTCATCGGCCGTCCTGCGTTCGGGCATGCGCCTGGCTGACCAGGCGCCGCGGAGCGGCGCTCAAGATTTCAGCGCCGCGGCCAGCAGGTGTGACGCCGTGATCACACCGTGCAACTTCCCGTCCTTACTGACGGCGATCAGCGAACTTCGCAGCTGAGCCATCTCTGCGGCCACCCTCGTGATGGTGGCACGCGCGTCGACCGACGGAATGTCAGCCAGGTAATCGGGCAGCACGTCGCCGACTGTCTTGCCCGCCAAATTCTTCGTGGCCTGGCCACCCATCGATTCGCCGATGACGCCGGCCAATGTCAGATCGTCCTGCACATAACGCGGCAGGATGAACCGCAGCATCGCGAAGGCCGGCAGAATCGCGTATGGCTGCCCGGCCGTGTCGGTGACCAAAAGTCCGGGCAGACTATGTTCGGCGATCATCCGCGCAGCGTCGACTGCGTCGGAGTCGATGGGCACGATGGGGAACTTCTCTTCAAGATCCTCTGCCCGCACACGGACACAATACTGAACTCCGCCGTTCGGCGTGACCTGGCGGGCAGGCTAACTCCGGGCGAAGTAGCGCAGCCACAGACATCCAACGAAAAGAACAAACGACAGCACAGTCACCACCGCGCCGTGCCGGATATTTGCGCTGGCCCCGACGGCGGCGAGACTGCCGCCGAGGACAGTGCCCAGTAGCACCCAGTAGCAGGGGCCACCGCAGCACACCGGAACCGGCGCCGCCGGGGATGGTTTCGGCGAGCTGTCCGACCACCGCTGTCATCGTGGCGGCATACGCCACCCTCCGCTGTAGTATCTCCGCAGGTCGGCAGCGGGCTGGCGGCCCTGCGTACACTGGCGAGATGCTTGAACAGGTCCGTGGGCCCGCCGATCTGCAGCACCTTTCCCAGGCGGACTTGCGGGATCTGGCTGAAGAGATTCGTGAATTCCTCATTCACAAGGTGGCGGCCACCGGAGGGCACCTGGGGCCCAACCTCGGCGTCGTCGAGTTGACGCTGGCATTGCATCGGGTATTCGATTCGCCACACGATCCGATCATCTTCGACACCGGCCACCAGGCCTATGTGCACAAGATGCTGACTGGCCGCGCGGCGGATTTCGAGACGCTGCGCAAAAAGGGTGGCCTGTCGGGCTATCCGTCTCGGGCCGAGAGCGAACATGACTGGGTCGAGTCGAGCCACGCCAGCGCGGCGTTGTCCTATGCCGACGGGCTGTCCAAAGCCTTCGAGCTGACCGGGCACCGCAACCGGCACGTGGTTGCCGTCGTGGGTGACGGCGCGCTCACCGGTGGCATGTGTTGGGAGGCGCTGAACAATATCGCTGCGGCGCACCGGCCGGTGATCATCGTCGTCAACGACAACGGCCGCAGCTATGCACCGACGTTCGGCGGTTTGGCCAACCATTTGTCCGCGCTGCGGCTGCAGCCCAGCTACGAGCATCTCTTGGAGCGCGGCCGTTCCGCGGTGCGCGGCATGCCGGTCGTTGGCGAATTGGCTTACCAGTTCATGCACAGCGTCAAAGCCGGAGTGAAGGACGCGCTTTCACCGCAGCTGCTTTTCACCGACCTGGGCTTGAAGTATGTGGGGCCGGTCGATGGGCATGACGAGCATGCAGTGGAGACCGCGCTGCGCAGCGCCCGCGGATTCCGCGGCCCGGTGCTGGTGCACGTCGTCACCAATAAGGGCATGGGCTACGGCCCGGCCCAGGCCGACGAGGCCGAGCAGATGCATTCCTGTGGGGTGATCGACCCGGCGACCGGGCTTGCCACCAAGATCCCGGGACCGAGCTGGACGGCGACGTTCTCCGAGTCGCTGATCGACTACGCCACCAAACGCCGCGACGTCGTGGCGATCACCGCTGCTATGCCCGGGCCCACCGGGTTGACCGCATTCGGAGACCGCTTCCCGGATCGGCTGTTCGACGTCGGTATTGCCGAGCAACATGCGATGACGTCGGCGGCCGGCTTGGCCATGGGCGGGTTGCACCCGGTAGTGGCGATCTATTCGACCTTCCTCAACCGCGCCTTCGACCAGATCATGATGGACGTCGCGATGCATAAGCTGCCGGTCACCATGGTGCTGGATCGCGCCGGCGTGACGGGCCCCGACGGCGCCAGCCACAACGGCATGTGGGATCTGTCGATGCTGGGCATCGTCCCCGGCATGCGGGTGGCCGCGCCGAGGGACGGCGGCCGACTGCGCGAGGAGCTCGGCGAAGCGCTCGACATCGATGACGGACCCACGGCGATAAGATTCCCGAAAGGTGATGTCGGCGAAGACATCCCGGCGCTTCAGCGGCGCTCCGGCGTCGACGTGCTCGCGATGCCGGCCGACGGGCTGACCGCCGATGTGCTGCTGGTGTCGGTCGGGGCGTTCGCCTCGATGGGGCTGTCGGTCGCCGAGCGGCTGCGCAAGCAGGGCATTGGTGTGACGGTGATCGACCCGCGGTGGGTGCTGCCGGTATCCGACGTGGTGGCCGAATTGGCGGTCGAGCACAAGCTGGTCGTCACGGTTGAGGACAACGGTGTCAGCGGCGGCGTCGGTCCGGCGGTGTCAGCCGCGTTGCGGCGCGACGAGATTGACGTGCCGTGCCGCGATGTCGGACTGCCGCAACGATTCTTCGACCACGCGTCGCGCGGTGAGGTGCTCGCCGAAGCCGGTCTGACCGAGCAGGACGTGGCCCGCCAGATCACCGGCTGGGTGGCAGCGTTGGGTACGTCCGGCGACGACCCGGGCCGGGACGGCCCGGGGAGGGGTCGGACAATCGGCCTGGGCGTCGAGTCCGCAGCGGAGATAAGCGAGCGGCTGGACTAGTCGCCTCTCTCGCCGAGATCGACGGCAGCGTCATGCCTACTCGAACTTTTGTGCGCTGCTGTCGATTTCGGCGGAATCGAGAGGTTTCAACGCTGCGGCCAGGACGGGGTCCACCAGCTCACGCTGCCAGCGGCGGGCCTGACCGGCGGCCAGGAATTCGTCAATCGCCGCCGCGGGGTCGTCGGCGCGGCCAATGCGCCGCTCCTCCTCATCGCTTCGCTCTGCATCGTCGCCGGCGCGGTCCCAATCCCAGCACAGCCGTCGCACCAGGTCGGGGGAGACCAGGTTCTCCGTCGGCACCGAGACCCGTTGGGAGAGTTCGCGTAGCGCGGTGCGGGCCGCGTCCAGTCGCGCTGCGGCCTCGGGTCTGCGCTTGAGCCAGCGCGCCGGCGCCGGCGGGCCGTTAGGCGGTTCGGCCTCCTCCGCGGGGCCGGGGTTTTCCCGCGCTGATCGCAGGGCTGCCAACCATATCGCGGCGTTGCGGCGTTGCCTGGGGCCGCCGAATATCGGCAAGGCGATCAAGTCGTCGCGGGTCTTCGGGTCGGCGGTGGCGGCTTCGATGATCGCCGAGTCGGGCAAGATTCGCCCCGGGGCGATATCGCGGCGCTGGGCGATTTCGTCTCGCACCGTCCACAATTCGCGAACCGCGGCCAGACCATGCTGGCTGCGCACCTTGTGGATACCCGATGTGCGTCGCCAGCGGTCCCTGCGGGTCGGGGGCGGAGCCTGACCTGCGTTCCGCAGATAGTCGAATTCCTCTGCGGCCCAATCGGTTTTACCCTGCTCGGCCAGCACGCCCGCGATCGCTTCCCGTAGCTCGAGGAGGACTTCCACGTCGAGGGCCGCGTAATTCAGCCAGGCTGGCGGCAGCGGGCGTTTGGACCAGTCCGCGGCGCCATGGCCTTTGGCCAGACCCACACCGAGCAGCCGTTGTGCCTCGGCCGCCAGATTGACCCGGTCGAAGCCGGCCAACCGCCCGGCCAGCTCGGTGTCATACAGTGCCGGCGGCCGCATGCCGACCTCGGCCAGGCACGGCAGGTCCTGATCGGCCGCGTGCAGAATCCACTCGTCTTCGGCCAGCACCTCGGCGACGGGCCGCAGGACGGTCAACGGGTCGCCGCCGTGACTGACCGGATCGATGAGCACGGTGCCCGCGCCGGCTCGGCGGATCTGAATCAGGTAGGCGCGGTTGGAGTAACGGAAACCCGAGGCCCGCTCCGCGTCCACGGCGAAAGCTCCGTGTCCACCGGCGAGCAGCTTTGCGGCTGCAGCTATCTCAGCGGCACTCGTCGAGAGATCGGGCACGCCGTCGACGGGGGCAAGCAGCGGCGTTACCTCTGGTTCCGTGCTTTCGGGCTGATCGTCCGCCGTTTCAGGCAGCTGGGAAGCCATGTCAGACGCGAGACCGGGTGCCCAAATCCGTCACCCCGACCGGTGGCAACCCCGCAGCATGCTCGAGGACCTCGCAGAACGCCTCGACATGTGTACCGATGTCGGGGGTGATCGCTGTCCAGGACGCGCGCAACTCCAGCTGGTGCGCGCGCGGCGGTCCCGAGATGTCTCCGTAGCGCACCGAGCTGGTGGCGGTGACCGTGCCGCCGAGCGCGGTGACATGCTCGGCGCGGGTGTCGAGCGCGTCGACCAGCCAGCTCCACGCCACTTCCGGCAATAGCGGGTCGACGGCCTCGCTGGAGTCCAGGTCGGCCTGGATGTAGGCGACCAGCCGCATGGTGCCGTCCCAGGCGTCGGCGCCATCGGGGTCGTAGAGCAGGATCAGCCGCCCGAACGCGTCACCGTCGGATTGCTCCGGCACGAGATCGAGCTCGGGACGTTTGACCTCGGCGCCCAGCGCGTAGCTGTACGGCGCGAGGCGCTGCGGCGGCCGGATGGGACCCAGCTCGATTTCCGACCGGACACTGGCGCCACTCATTGCCGCGACCGCGTCGCGGAACGGGACTGGTTCGGCTGCTGTCACGAGCGCCGCTCCTCCTCATTGCTCCGCGCTGCATCGTCGCTGGCGCAGCTCACAACAGCCGCCCTTCTTCATGCCCCCGCTCTGCATCGTCGCCGGCGTGTGCCACGACCTCTGACGCTAGACCTATCGGTCGACGCCCGGACACAGGCGCGCCGTTTAGGGCGAGTCGGTGGAGAAACGGGCCGGCCGCTTCTCGCGGTGAGCGGCCAGCCCCTCCCGGACATCAGGCCCGCCGAATCCGAGAAACTCCAGGCCAAGGGACGTTTCGAAGGCGGGTGCGAACATCCGGTACCAGTGGTTGAGGCTGTGCTTGGTGAAGCGGATCGCCGACTGCGCGCCCTGTGCCAGATCCGCCGCGATGCGGGTTGCGGTGCCGAGCACCTCGCCGTCGTCGACGCAAATCGAGACCAGCCCGATCCGCTCCGCTTCTTCGCCGGACAGCGGCTCACAGGTGAGCAGGTAGTACTTGGCCTTGGCCATGCCGACCAGCAGCGGCCAGCAGATCGCCGCATGGTCGCCGGCCGCCACGCCCAGCTTGGTGTGACCGTCGATGATTTTGGCGGTTCGCCCGGCGACCGAGACGTCGGCGAGCAGCGCCACCACTAGGCCCGCACCGACCGCCGCGCCGTGAATCGCCGAGATCACCGGCTTGTCGAAGTTGACTATGTTGAGCACCAGGTCGCGGGCCTCGCGCATGATGCGCAGCCGGTCGTTGAACTCGCCGATGGTCTCGTCGATCAGGTCGAAGCTGCCCCCGGAGGAGAAGGCTCTGCCCTCGCCGCGGACCAAGACGGCGCGAACGTCGGGGTCGCGGTCGATCGCAGGCCAGATGTCGGCGAGATCGCGGTGCATCTGCGGCCCGACCGAATTGAGCCCCGGCGCGTCGAGCACCAGGTTGAGCACCCCGTGGTCGGCGCGTTCGATTCGCAGGCTCGGGAACTCGTCATAGCTGACTTCTGGGTGACGTACTGGCATGCACGACGACGTTACGCAGGTCCACGACAGACCGGACCGAGACTCCCTGGCGGAGCGGTCGAATCGCTGGTCGTGGCAGCATTGAGCGTGATGAGTACGCGTCGCACGCTTCCCGAATCGCCGTATCTGGCCGCGGCAACCGGCCGCAAGCCGCACCGCGTGCCGGTCTGGTTTATGCGTCAAGCCGGCCGATCGCTGCCGGAATACCGCGCCCTGCGAACGCGGCACAGCATGATGGCGGCGTGCTTCGACGCCGAACTGATCGCCGAGATCACCCTGCAGCCGATACGCCGTCATGATGTCGACGCTGCGATCTTGTTCTCCGATATCGTGGTCCCGCTGCGCGGCGCCGGTGTCGACTTGGACATCGTTGCAGACGTTGGACCGGTAATCGCGGCGCCGGTGCGCACTGCCGCCGATATCGACGCATTGAAACCGCTTGAGCCGCAAGGTGTTCAGCCGGTGTCGGATGCGGTCTCGCTGCTTGTGCAAGCCTTGGGTGATGTTCCGCTGATCGGGTTCGCCGGTGCGCCGTTCACGCTGGCGTCCTACCTGGTCGAGGGCGGCCCGAGCCGCCACCACGCCCGCACCAAGGCGATGATGCTGGCCGAACCGGCCTGCTGGCATGCGCTGATGGAAAAGCTGACCGACCTCACCATCGAGTTCCTCCGGGTGCAGCTCGACGCCGGGGTGGATGCGATCCAGGTATTCGACTCGTGGGCGGGCGCGCTGTCGCTGGCCGACTATCGTCGATACGTGCTGCCGCACAGCACGCGGGTTTTCGGCGCACTGGCCGACCGCGGCGTCGCGATGACGCACTTCGGGGTCGGCACCGCCGAACTGCTGGGCGCCATGGTCGAAGCAGGCGCGACGGTCATCGGCGTCGACTGGCGCACCTCGCTGACCGATGCCACCCGCCGAGTCGAGACCGGAACGGCGTTGCAGGGCAACCTCGATCCGGCGGTGCTGCTGGCGGGCTGGCCGGCGGTGGAGCGGGCCGCCCGTGCGGTGGTCGAGGATGGGCGACGCGCCGTCGACGCCGGCGCGGCCGGGCACATTTTCAACCTCGGGCACGGGGTGCTGCCGGAAACCGATCCCGGTGTCCTGACCGACCTGGTGTCATTGGTTCACTCGCTATGACCTACTCGTATTGTGTTGTCGGCGGCGGGATCTCGGGGCTGACTGCGGCCTATCGATTACGGGTGGCCCTCGGTGACGACGCGGACATCACGCTGTTCGATCCCGCCGACCGGCTCGGCGGGATCCTGCGCACCGAGTACGTGGGCGGGGTTGCCATGGACGTCGGCGCCGAGGCGTTCGTGGTACGTCGCCCCGAAATGCCGGCGCTGCTCGACGAACTGGGCCTGGCCAACCGGCACGTCGGGACCACCGGAGCGCGCCCGCTGATCTACAGCCAGCAGCGGCTGCATCCGCTACCGACGGCCACGCTCAACGGCATTCCGTCGTCTGCGGAGTCGATGGCCGGCCTGGTGAACGACGCCACCCTCGCCCGTATCGCCAACGAGCCGACTCGACCGTTTCACTGGCAGCGCGGCGCCGATCCCGCCGTGGCCGACTTGGTGGGAGACCGGTTCGGGGAGCAGGTAGTGGCCCGGTCGGTCGATCCGATGCTCAGCGGGGTGTATGCGGGGTCGGCGGCGACGATTGGCCTTCGGTCGGCTGCTCCCACCCTCGCCGCCGCTCTCGACGGCGGCGCTGCGCATCTGACCGAGGCGGTCCGCCAGGCGCTGATGAGCGTCACTGCGGGCCCGGTGTTCGGCGCGGTGGGCGGCGGCTACGCGGTGCTGGTCGACGAACTGGTTC
>DATJOR010000099.1:0-8910 GCA_035506875.1 Mycobacterium sp. | reverse complement strand
CGCCGTCGACCACTTGCACACGGTGGTCGGCGAATGGCAGCTGCTCGCCGACCTTTCGTTCGCCGATTACCTGATGTGGGTCCGCCGCGACGACGGCTCGGTGGTCTGTGTCGCCCAGTGCCGGCCGAATACCGCCCCGACGGTTCTGTTGCGAGACGTGGTCGGCAGGGTGCTGGATGCCGAGACCGTGCCGCTGATCGTGGCGGCGTTCGAATCCGGCACGATCGGACTGGAAAGCGATGCGGGCCAACCGTATTCGTGGCAGCAGACCGGCGTGAACATCGAAGCGGTGCCGGTGCGACACGGCGAGATGGTGGTCGCGGTGCTGACACATCAGAAGGCCCTCGCGGATACCCATAAATCCAGCCCACTGGAGACCGCCTATATCGACTGCGCCGCGGACCTGGTCACCATGCTGTCCGAGGGGACCTTTCCCAACGTGGGAGACGTGGCGATGTCGCGCTCCAGCCCGCGCGCCGGTGACGGCTTCATTCGACTCGACGTCAATGGAGTCGTCTCCTACGCCAGCCCGAACGCGCTGTCGGCGTATCACCGGATGGGCCTGACCTCGGAGTTGGAGGGCCATAACCTGATCGCCGTCACCCGCCCGCTGATCTCCGATCCGTTCGAGGCCCGTGAACTCGCCGAGCACGTGCTCGACTCCTTGGCCGGTGGTGCCAGCATGCGCATCGAGGTCGACGCCGGCGGCGCCACCGTGCTGCTGCGGACACTGCCGCTGGTCGTTCACGGCTCCGCGGCGGGCGCTGCGGTGCTGGTTCGCGATGTCACCGAAATCAAACGCCGAGACCGCGCGCTGATCTCCAAGGACGCCACTATCCGGGAAATTCACCACCGGGTGAAGAACAATCTTCAGACCGTTGCCGCGCTGCTGCGCCTGCAGGCCCGCCGGACGACCAACGCCGAGGGTCGCGAGGCGCTCATCGAGTCGGTACGGCGGGTGTCTTCGATCGCGCTGGTCCACGATGCGCTGTCGATGTCGGTGGACGAAGAAGTCAACCTTGACGAGGTGATCGACCGGATCCTGCCGATCATGAACGACGTGGCGACGGTGGACACCCCGATCCGGATCAATCGCACGGGCATGCTCGGGGTGCTGGACTCCGACCGGGCGACGGCGCTGATCATGGTGATCACCGAACTCGTGCAGAACGCCATCGAGCATGCGTTTGACCCGGCGGCACGGCAACCCGCGGCCGGGGGCGGCTCGGTGACGATTCGTGCGGAGCGGTCAGCGCGTTGGCTCGACGTGGTGGTTCACGACAACGGCCGCGGTCTGCCCGACGGGTTCAGCGTCGAGAAGTCCGACCGGTTGGGTCTGCAGATCGTGCGGACCCTGGTGTCCGCGGAGCTGGACGGCTCGCTGGAGATGTACGACGCCCCCGAAGGCGGGACCGACGTGGTATTGCGGGTGCCGATCGGTCGTCGCGTCCGGGCCGCGCAGTAGCGCTGCACACAACGGTGCGGCCCCGACTTGTCGTCGGGGCCGCACCGTTAATGGCTTGCGTCAGACTCCGCTGCGGGCCTTCGTCCGGGCGTTGCGACGCTTCAGCGCGCGCCGCTCGTCTTCGCTCATGCCGCCCCATACCCCGGAGTCCTGTCCGGTATTGAGTGCCCAGGACAAGCACTCGGTGGTCACCGGACAGCGGTTACAGACCAGTTTCGCGTCGGCGATCTGCGCGAGAGCCGGTCCGCTGTTCCCTACGGGAAAGAACAGCTCCGGATCCTCGTCGCGACAGACCGCGTTGTGGCGCCAATCCATAAGTCGTTACTCCTCACTGTGTGCGCAGCAGAGCGCACGAATGATTTTCTTCGTCTGTTAACGCAGGCACAAGAATTGTTTCCGTACCGTTGCATGCAATCGTTCGATCGTTTCACAGGCTCAACAGATGTCAAGGGCGGCTCGTTGGTCCGTGGGCAATCTCACTTCAGAGATCTGTTATCAAATCCCTTAATCGTTTGTACTACACTCCTTGCCAATTTGCCCAGCCTTTTTGGATTCGCCGAGCGATTAATGCAGGTCAGAGCGTTATTTTGGCGGGCGGTGCGATGACGTCCAGCGCATTGGGAACCGCCCGGTACGTCATCTGGTCCCGGGTGCCCAGATAGTCCCCGTCGAACTGGCTGGCAATCGGAGCCCCGGCGCAGCTGACCCGGACACAGGCCGCATCGTCGTCGCGGACAACCTGCTTGCCCTCGATCTTGGGCTGCTTTGAGAAGAACTGCCCGACCAGTCGCAGGCTCGGAATCACCTTCAACTGGGTGACACCGAACACACCCAGCCCCGACTCGAAAGTGGTGCCGGGGTTGGTGTACATCGGCCGGTCGTTGGCGTAGGTCCACGGGCTGGAGTTCGACACGAAGACGAAGTGGACCCCGGAGATCGGCTCACGCCCGGGCAGTTCGACCGTCAGCCTCGGTTCACGACGCGAGTAGGCCAACGCGGCGCGCACCGCCGCGGTGATATAGCGCGTCGGCGTGACCTTGACGCCCTTCTCCCGTTGCGCCTCCACCTTGGCCACCGCCTCGGCGTCCACCCCCATACCGGCGTTCAGGATCGCCCATTGCTCGCCGCAGTCGATCAGCCCGATGCGCCGCCACTTCTTTTCCTGGCCATACCTGTCGAGCAGCCAGATGAGCTGGTTGGTGGCATCGATCGGGCCTGGTGGGATGCCCAGTGACCGCGCCGTCACGTTCGCCGAGCCGCCCGGCACGATCGCCAGCGCCGGAACCTGCCCGGTGGGCAGATCGCCGGGGGGGCCGAGCAGGCCGTTGACCACGTTGCTGACCGTGCCGTCGCCGCCGTGCACGACGACGAGATCAGCACCATCCTTGACCGCGGCCTGCGCGATTTCGCCGCCGTGGCCGCGGTGTCGCGTGTGCTCGACGGTGAGTTCCAGCCGGCTCTTCAGGGCGTGTGCCAGCAAGTCGCGCCCCGCGGTGGTCGTCGACGTCGCGGTGGGGTTGACGATCAGCACGGCGCGCATGACGCCAAAGCCTACGGGAAGTGGCGATTACGCTGGTCGTGTGAGTATTCAGCCACCGGCCGCGGTGCGTGGGGCGGGAGCGATCGTTGCTGCGCAGGGTGCGGTCGGGCTGGTTCTGGCTGCCGTGCTGCTGATCCGCGGACTTGGCGGTGCAGATCAACGGGTGGTCAACGGCTTCGGGACCGCGGCGTGGTTCGCACTGGTCGGTGCGGCGGTGCTCGCCGCCGGCTGCGCATTGCTGGTCGGCAGACGCTGGGGCCGCGGGCTGGCGGTGTTCGCGGAGTTATTGCTGCTGCCGGTCGCGTGGTACCTGGCCGTGGGTTCGCACCGGGCATTGATCGGAATCCCGGTCGGCGTCATTGCGGTGGCCGCGTTGGCGTTGCTGTTCAGTCCGCCCGCCGTGCGCTGGGTGGCGGGTGGCGAGCGATAAGCGCCGCTCGCCCCGTAAGCGGGAGATGCCCCCACCCCATCGCTGCTTTGTATATCGTCGCCGGCGGCTAGCGAGGACCGGCCAGTTCCGCCAACTCCGGGCCGGACAGCCGGTAGGTGGTCCACTCGCTCTGCGGCTGACCGCTGACGGCCTCATATAGGGCGATCGCCTCGGTGTTCCAATTCAGCACCGCCCAGGACAGCCGGGTGTAGCCGTTGTCCACGCATTCGCTGGCCAGTGCTCTCAGCAACCCGCGGGCCAGCCCGAGCCGGCGAAATTGCGAACGCACGTAGAGGTCCTCGAGGTAAATGCCCTCGACGCCGTCCCAGGTGGAGAAGTTGAGGAACCACAGTGCCATCGCCGCGACTTCACCGTCCACCTCGGCGACGTGTGCGCGCAGCGTAGGGAGCTCATTGAAAAGTGCTGTGCTGATTTGTGTTTCGTTGACAGTGCATTGGTCGGGTGCGCGTTCGAAGTCCGCCAGCCCGTGGATCATGGCGGTGATCGCCCCGGCGTCGGCAGGTATGGCTCGCCGGATACGCGTATTCACAGTGAAACACCGAGCGCGGTCAGAATAGTGACGAATTTCGTTGTGGTCTCGGCAACTTCGTCGTCAGGATCGGACTCGGCGACGATCCCTCCGCCGGCGTGTGCGAGCGCAGTGCGGCGGTCGGCCGACAGCTGCGCGCAGCGGATCGACACCACCCACCGTCCGTCGCCCTCCGCGTCGCACCAGCCGACCGCGCCGGCGTAAAAGCCGCGATCGCCCTCCAGTTCGTTGATCAGATCGGCGGCAGCTCGGGCAGGCACGCCGCCTACCGCCGGTGTGGGGTGCAGCGTCAGCGTCAAATCCATTGCGGTCGTGGAGATATCGCGCAGTCGTCCGCTGATCGGTGTGCTGAGATGCCATAGCGCCGTGGTGCGGCTGAGCTCCGGCGCCGGCGCGATTGTCAGCTCAGTGCACAACGGACGCAGGGCTTCGGCCATGGTGTCGATGACCAATTGGTGCTCGTGACGATCCTTGGCGCTCGCGGCCAGCGCGGCGCTGGCAGCCGAGTCGAGCTGGGGGTCGACGGCACGTGGCGCGGAACCGGCGAAGGGCCGACACGTCACCCGGTCACCGTCACGCGCAACGAGCAGCTCAGGGCTGGCGCCCACCAAGGCCATGCCTGAATAGGCCCCGCCGGCCGCCGACAGATCGACCAGATAGCCGTAGGCGGCGGGGTCCTGCGCGACCAGCCGACGCAGGATGATTCTGGCGTCCAGCGGGGCGTCGGCGGCCAGCCGCAGCGCACGAGCCAGCACTACCTTCCGCAGGGTGGCGCCCGGAGCGGTCAGCTGCTCGCGTGCACGTCGAACCCGGGCGCGGTGTTCTTCTGGCGCGGGAACCGCGCCGGTCACTCGCACCTCGGGCAGCGGATCCGTCGGCCAGTCCGGCAGCCCACCCGTGCGCCGCACGGAACGCGGCGTCATCAACGCGGCGGGGCCGTCGATGTCAAAAGCTAACGCGCCCAGCACTATTGGTACTTCACCCGAACGCAATGCGGAGTGCGCACCGTCGACGTCGGTGTAGCACGCTTGCACGCCGTCGGCGATGAGGGCGCCGGCAGGCCCGCACAGCACGAACGGTGGTTCGCGGGTGCTCACCCGGGTGCGATCGCCTGCGGGACGGCAGTCAATCCGAGCGCAGCGAGCTGTCGCACCCCATGCTCGAACCCGCATACGGCGATCGAGCCTGCAAGCATCCAAAAGCGGCTGCCCTCAACGAGCGGCAGCTCGACCCAGCGGGTGATCACCGAGCGCGAGAAGTGGCTGTGGCCCACGAAAACTACGTCGCGCGAAGTCATCTGTTCCAACGCCAATGCGACGGCCCGATCGGCACGGTCGCTGACCTGAGCCACGCTCTCGCCGCCGGGGCAACCGTGTGTCCAGATCAGCCAATCAGGAACCAATTCGTGGATCTGCGCGGTCGTCAAGCCCTCGTAGGAGCCGTAATCCCACTCGGCTAGCAGGGGGGCCACCTCGTCCACGGCGAGCCCGGCCAACTTGGCTGTTGTCAGGGCACGTATACGCGGGCTGCTGATTACAAGCGGGTCAGTGAGGTTGAGTTCACGCAGAACGCGCCCGGCAAGCTCGGCCTGGACTCGGCCGGTATCGGTCAGTTCGATGTCGGTGCGTCCGGTGTGCTGGCCCGACTTGGACCACGCGGTTTCCCCGTGCCGCAGCAACACCAGCCGATGGCTCTCCCGGTTGTTTTCCAAGCCCATGGTTACCGATTCTGCCTGAGACTCATGGCGATCCGCGCGCGGGCACCATGGGTTTGGTGCCAGGATGGCACTGTTACCCGCCGACAAAACAATTGAGGGGAGCGGCGCTTGTGACTGACACCCGGGTGCTCGCAGTGGCCAACCAGAAGGGCGGGGTGGCCAAAACGACGACGGTCGCCTCGCTGGGTGCGGCGATGGTGGACGTGGGGCGGCGAGTACTGCTCGTCGATCTGGATCCGCAGGGCTGTCTGACTTTTTCGCTCGGCCAGGACCCGGACAAGTTGGCGGTGTCGGTGCACGAGGTGCTGCTCGGTGAGGTGGAGCCCGACGTCGCCCTGGTCGACACCGACGAGGGGATGACGCTGCTGCCGGCCAACATCGACCTGGCGGGTGCCGAAGCGATGCTGCTGATGCGGGCCGGCCGCGAATACGCGCTCAAGCGCGCGCTGGACAAGCTCCGCGACCGGTTCGACGTGGTCGTCATCGACTGCCCGCCGTCGCTGGGTGTGCTCACCCTCAATGGGCTGACGGCCGCCGACGAGGTCATCGTGCCATTGCAGTGTGAAACGTTGGCGCACCGCGGCGTCGGCCAATTCCTGCGCACCGTCCACGATGTCCAGCAGATCACCAACCCGCACCTGCGGTTACTCGGCGCGCTGCCGACCCTGTATGACCCGCGCACCACGCATACCCGCGACGTCCTGCTCGATGTCGCCGACCGCTACGACCTGCCGGTGCTGGCGCCGCCCATTCCGCGCACCGTGCGGTTCGCCGAGGCCAGCGCGTCTGGCTCGTCGGTGATGGCCGCGCGTAAGAACAAGGGTGCGTCGGCCTACCGAGAGTTGGCCCAGACGCTGCTCAAACACTGGAAGTCCGGCAAAGCGCTGCCGACGTTTACCATCGAGGCCTGAGTCAACCGAGCGCGACGAGGGTGTTGCCGCGCTGCTCGAGCACCTGTGAACCCGCAACGGTCGGGATCACCGGGGCGCTGCCCGGCGGCCGGGTCACCGGCAGAAGCCCTTCGCTGTTGCCGGTGACCGGATCGCACACGGCGATGCCATCGGTGACGGGTACCAGCAACTTACCGGCCATCATCGTCGCCGGCCCCACCGGGACCGACGGCCCTGCGGGGGCAATGGAATAGCGGTAGGTCAGGGTGGCCCCGTCGAACACCATCACCGTGTCGCCGGTCCACCACGTCACCAGGTTGCCGGGCCGCGTCACCACGCTGGACGTCGACGGCGGCTTGGGCAGCAGTGTGCTGGCCACGGTCACGCCGCTCTCGTCGACCACATCGACTCTGGGCTGGGGCGCAGGCAGGTAGATCAGGGTCCTGGTCTCGGCCACCGCCAGCACCCGTGCGCCGGAACCCACGCCGATCCCCGGCTCGGGCACGTCGCGCACCTCCGGCTCGTCCTCCTCCTTGCTGGGGCGCAGCAGGGTGAGCCGCAGATCTGCCTGGCTGCCGCACGCGCCGAGCACTGAGACCGCCGCCGAGCTCGCCGCGGCTGAAACCAATCGGCAGCCGGTGTGCAGTCCCTTCGAAGACGGCTTGACCCGGGCGTCGATCTCGCCGTAGGACAGCATCCGGACCATGTCGGAGCGCCACAGTTCCAGCCTGGTGTCGCCGGCCGACAATACCGTCGTGCCATCGGAGGACAGTTTGACGTGCTTGTCGGCGTAGCTGCTTCGGGCGGGCCCGCGGCGACCGGTGGTTCCGTCGATCGTGCTGACCTGACCGCAGCCGCGGTCGTCGCGGTAGACCGCGACCGCGAAGCGGTAGACCCCGACGACCCCGCACAGATCGCTGTCCCGCGAGTAGCTCCACCGAACCTTGCCGGTGTCCGGATAGCGCCCTTGGACGGCACGGCCGTCGGCGGTGACCACGGTTCCGGCGACCACGGCGGGCTGGTCGGTCGGCGCGTTGGGGGCGGTCCACAGCTGCTTGAGCGAGGCCGGCACCTCGTGGGCCAGCCTCGGGCTGGGCGCGGGCCCCACCCCGGGCCGGCTGATCGTGGCCCGAGCATCGCTGGTCCACCAGATCAACGCCGCGGCCAGGGCAACTACCGCCGCGATCGCTGCCGCGGCCAGGACGTCGGCCTTAGTGCGGCGTTCCGGTTTGACCATCAGGTGGCAGGCGACACCGGTTCAGTTGGCATTCGCGGCCACGCCCGCCGACTTGCGGGGACGGCGTCGGCGGCGGCGGCCACTGTGTGCGCCATCGCCGGATTTCGCCGTCGCGCCGTCCGCGGAAGACGCAGCAGACACCGCTGAGGGCGCAGCCGCTGCCTCGCCGTTGGTGGCACCGCCGGCGTCGGGGTGGCCTGTTGCCGCTTTGCCTCCGCGGGTGCGCTGCCGCTGCCGGCTGCTGTTGCGCGGACGCGGCGCGGATCGGTCGCCGCCGCGCTCAGCCGAATTGGCGCGCTTAGCCTGCGATTTGCGTGGTGACCCGACGGTGCCGCGGGTCTCGGTGGGGATGTCCATTTCGTCGTACAGGTGCGGCGAACTGGAGTAGGTCTCGGACGGATCCGGGCAGCCCAGGCCGAGCGCCTTATCGATCATCGTCCAGCGGGCGAGCTCGTCCCAGTCCACCAGCGTGACCGCGACACCGGTCTTGCCGGCGCGGCCGGTGCGGCCGATGCGGTGCACGTATGCCTGTTCGTCCTCAGGGATCTGGTAGTTGATGACGTGCGTGACGTCGTCGACGTCGATCCCGCGGGCGGCCACGTCGGTGGCGACCAGGACATCGATACCGCCGCTACGGAACGCCTTGAGTGCCTTCTCGCGGGCTATCTGCCCTAGGTCGCCGTGCACGGCGCCCACTGCGAAACCGCGTTCGGCCAACTCGTCGGCGACCTTCTGGGCGGTGCGCTTGGTGCGGGTGAAGATCATGGTCGCGCCGCGTCCACGGGCCTGCAGGATTCGGCTGACCAGCTCGACCTTGTCCAGCGCGTGGGCGCGGTAGACGAACTGTTTGGTCAGGTCGTGGACCGCCGAGGAGTGCGGCGCCTCAGCCCGGATGTGGGTGGGCTGGTTCATGAACGTGCGAGCCAGCGTGATGATCGGGTCCGGCATCGTCGCCGAGAACAGCATCGATTGCCGCTCGTCGGGGATTTGGCGCAAGATGCGTTCGATGTCGGGCAGGAAGCCGAGGTCGAGCATTTCGTCGGCCTCGTCCAGGATCAGCACCGACAGCCCGCCGAGCTGC
>DATJOR010000098.1:0-5644 GCA_035506875.1 Mycobacterium sp. | reverse complement strand
GCCCGACGGCTCGAACTAGGCATCGACAACCTGCGGTTGGAGACGCTGGCCGCGCACTGGGGTGTGACGCAGCGGCGCGCGCACGACGCCTTCGATGACGCGGTTGTGCTGACCAACGTGCTGGCGGCCGCGCTGCAGCGGGCCCGTGAACGTGACGTCTGGCTGCCCGTGCGACCGGTCACCCGCCGGCACTGGCCCAGCGGGCGCGTTACCCACGACGAGCTGAGGCCTTTGAAGGTGCTGGCCTCCCGGATGCCGTGCCCGTACGTGAACCCGGGCCCGTACGTCCGCGGCGGTCCGTTGGTTCAGGGCATGCGGGTCGCGCTGGCGGCCGAGGTCGAGCGGACCCATGAGGAGCTGGTGGAGCGAATCCTGCACGCCGGCTTGGCTTATGCCGATGCGGTCGACCGGGAAACCTCCTTGGTGATTTGCAACGAACACCGACCGGCTCGGGGCAAGGGCTATCTGGCTCACGAGCTCGGAGTACCCATGGTTTCCGACGCGAAGTTCATGGATTGCGTTGCATCCGTGGTGCACGGCACCGGTGTCGACGGCATCGTCGACGTGTCGTGTGCCGGAGAGCAATTCGCGCTTTTCTGAGCCGCGCGGTGAGCCAGCATCGGCGATGATGTTGAGCATGCGGGCAACGACATTGGTGGTGGTAGCCGCCGCGGTCCTGACGGCGGCATGCGGCGGCAGGAACGGCGGCAGTGCCGACTCAGCGCCCAAGGCCGCCGGTGTGCACGTTCCGGCGGATTTCTGTGGCCTGCTGAGCGGAGCCGACATCAGCCAAGTGATGGGCAGGACGTTTCCGGCGCCCCAAGGCTCACAGACACCGAGTGAGGCGCAATGTACATCCGTGCCGGTCGCAGGCAGCGACGTCAGCTTCAAGCTGTACTGGGACAACCAGTACTGCGTCGAAGGCAAACCCATCGATGGGCAATGCCTGGCCGCGCAATCCAAGGGATTCCTTGCCAACCGGCAGACCGCCGGCAAGGTGCAGGACGTCCCGGACCTCGGCGATCGGGCGTTCTGCTTCGTTGCTCCGCCCGCGACCGTCGACGTGCTCAGGGGCTGGGTTCTGATTGTCAGCGCCGACAGTTGCGTGCAGGCCCAGACCTTGGCCGGGATGCTGCTGGCCAAAATCACGGCTTGAGGTCAGCTGTCGGTGGTAGATCGTTCTCGGGCCTGATCGACGGCTAAACGCCAATCACACATAGGCAACGTCTCGGGAAACTGTAAGTTTTTTATCAGGTTCGCCACATTTGATGCCGCACTGCGTTTACACTCAGGTCGCGCCCGGCCTTTAGTAGGCAGGCCACTACCGGAAAGACGATGGCCGGGCCACGGGTTCACCATGCATCGGCCGCGCGGTGACCGTATTTGCACCGGGGGCGTATTCCACATACCGGGGGCTTACTCCACATACGGAGGGCACCGTGGCCGACCGTTCTCTCGGCATCATCGCCGAGGTAGTGGCCCAAATGAAGGCGGCCAGCGCGTCCTCGGCGCCGAGGGTATGTGAACGGCTGCTCGCGCAGCTCGTTGCGCAGTTCGAGGCCGACGCCGCGTTTTTGCGTCACAACGATCACAGCCTTCGGGCTTCGACGCTGATCGCCGAATGGCCGCTGCGGGATGCGGTCCCCTACCCGGATCCGCTGGCGAGGATTCCTTTCGCCGACGCCGACGGCGTGGTAGCCGAGGAACTTAAAACACCGACAGTTATTGCGGCGGACACAGTAAAGCTTGGTCACTCCAGCCGGTTCGCGGCTCGTCGCGGCCGAGCGTCGGTGACGGCGGTCGCGCCCCTGCTCTGGGGGACCGTGACCACGGGTGTCCTCGGCATTACCAAATCGGGCGGCAAACGCTGGACACCCGAAGAACTCGATGTACTCGCTGTGATTGCGTCGTTGTTCGCACAGCTGCAGGGCCGCATCGCCTCGGAGAGCCACCTGCACCGGCTGGCCGAGCGCGACGAATTGACCGGTCTGCACAATCGTCGAGCGCTGACTGCGGAAATTCGTCACAGACTGCGGACGGGACAGCCCGGTCCCGTCGCGGCGCTCTACATCGATTTGGACCGGCTGAAGACCATCAACGACCGCCTCGGTCATGCCGCCGGCGATATGGTCATCCAGGCCTGCGCACAACGGCTCGGCGCCAAAGCCGGCCACGACGCCATGATCGCCCGCGTCGGCGGCGATGAATTCGTCGTCATTCCCAAAGCGACGATGTCGGCTGAAGACGCGAAGGACTTGGCGCACACGCTTCAGACCGCGATGTGTGACCCGGTCCGCGTCGGCGGAGACCTGATCACCCGCACCCTCAGCATCGGGGTGGCAGTGGGCATGCCCGGTGTCGACGCCAGCGAAGATCTCCTGCACCGGGCCGATCAGGCCGCTCTGGCGGTTAAGCGCAAAGGCGGCAACGCGGTCGCCGTGTTCAATCACGGCGTACCGATGCTGGCCACGTCTCGAAACGGCAGCGCGCTCCATTCTCGTGCCGGCATCGACGGCGACGCGCTGGTGCTGCAGTATCTGCCCGAAATCGACCTGCGCACCGGTGAAATACTGGCGGTCGAAGCGCTGCCGTGCTGGGAGCAGCCGACCCTGGGGCTGCTGCCGGTGGATGCGTTAAACGGCGCCCCCCAATCGACCAGTCTCGCCGGGCGGGTGGGTCGATGGGTCATGCGGCGTGCCTGCGGCGACTTCAGCCGGTGGCGATCGTGTGGCATCGATCAACAGATCACGCTGCGCCTCACTGTCTCATCGGCGCTACTGGCCAGCGACGGTTTCGCCGGCGGCGTGGCCGCGACCATGGACGAATTCGGCATCGACGCAAGATCGTTGTGTCTGGAGATCAGCGAGCGCGTGATGGTGCGCGACATCGAGAATACCCACACCACCCTCGCCATGCTGAAGGACGTCGGCGTCCAGATCGCCATTGACGACTTCGGTTTCGGTGACGTCGTTTTGGGTCAGCTGAAATCGCTCCCAGTCGATGTGCTCAAGATCAGCGCGGGATTCATCCGTGACCTCGGTACCAGCGCGGCCGACCTGGCAGTCGTGCAGGCGATTATCGGGCTCGCCGAGACAGTCGGTTTGCAGTTGACCGCCGAAGGCGTCGAGACCCCGATCGCCGCCACGACGTTGCTACAGCATGGGTGCAGCCGTGCCCAAGGTTTGCTGCTCTCGCGCCCGGTTATGGGCGAGGCCATGGCATCACTGCTCTCCGCGCGCCAGATATCCCTACCCTTCAACGCCACCCACGATCTGCTGGCATCTGGGAAGCAAGAAGCTGGGCCAAACACATTGCCGCGGAACCTCACCGCCGCTGGTTAGCTCCGCGCGGCCCTGTTCACCGCCGAGACCACGGCACGCAGCGACGCAGTGGTGATCGACGGCGCGATCCCCACGCCCCAGACCGTGCGACCGCCGATCGAAGCCTCGACGTACGCCGCCGCCTGGGCCTCCTCACCGGCGCTCATCGCGTGCTCGGAGTAATCCAGCACGGAGACGTCGAACCCGACGGTGCTCAGCGCGTCGACGAAAGCGGCGAGCGGTCCGTTACCGGAACCACTGATCTCGGTCTCGGCCCCGTCGATCTTGACCGTCGCGGCGATCCGGGTGACGCCGCTGTCTTCCTCGGAGGCATCGACGCGCTGCTTCATCCGCTCCAGTGGGCGCACCGGCGCCAGATACTCCTCGGAGAATGCTTCCCACATCGCCTTGGGGCTGACCTCGCCGCCTTCTCCTTCGCTGATCTTTTGCACCACACCGGAGAACTCGATCTGCAGCCGTCGCGGCAACGCCAGGCCGTGGTCGGCCTTCATGATGTAGGCCACGCCGCCCTTGCCGGACTGCGAATTGACCCGGATCACCGCCTCGTAAGTGCGTCCGACGTCGCGCGGATCGATCGGCAGATACGGCACCTGCCAGAGCATGTCGTCGACATCGGAATCGGCGGCATCCGCATCGACCTTCATCTGGTCCAAGCCCTTGTTGATGGCGTCCTGGTGACTGCCGGAAAACGCCGTGTAGACCAAATCGCCGCCGTAAGGGTGACGTTCGTGGACTGGCAGCTGGTTGCAGTACTCCACCGTGCGGCGGATTTCGTCGATGTTGGAGAAGTCGATCTGCGGGTCGACGCCGCGGGAGAACAGGTTCAGGCCCAGCGTCACCAGGCAGACGTTCCCGGTCCGCTCGCCGTTACCGAACAGGCAGCCCTCGATCCGGTCGGCACCGGCCTGATATCCCAATTCGGCTGCGGCAACGGCTGTTCCGCGATCGTTGTGCGGGTGCAGACTCAAAATGACCGAGTCACGCCGTTTCAAGTTGCGGTGCATCCACTCGATCGAGTCCGCGTACACGTTGGGCGTCGCCATCTCGACGGTGGCGGGCAGGTTGAAGATGATCGGATTGTCCGGTGTGGGCTCGATGACGTCGCCGACTGCGTCGCAGACCTGCTTGGCGTATTCGAGCTCGGTCCCGGTATAGGACTCCGGCGAGTACTCGAACCGCCACTGCGTGCCCGGGTATTTCGCGGCCTGCTGGACACACTTGCGCGCGCCATCGGTCGCGATGGCCTGGACCGCGGCCCGGTCGGCCCGGAAGACGACGCGGCGCTGCAGGATCGACGTCGAGTTGTAGAAGTGCACGATCGCGCGGTGCGCACCCTCGCACGCGACGAAGGTGCGTTCGATCAGCTCCGGACGGCACTGGGTCAGCACCTGGATGGTCACGTCGTCGGGAATCGCGCCCTCGGTGATGATCTCGCGGACGAAGTCGAAATCGGTCTGGCTCGCCGACGGGAACCCGACCTCGATCTCCTTGTAGCCCATCCGGACCAGCAGGTCGAACATGCGGCGCTTGCGGGCCGGACTCATCGGGTCGATCAGCGCCTGGTTGCCGTCGCGCAGGTCTACCGCGCACCACAGCGGGGGGTGGGTGATCACCCGGTCCGGCCAGGTCCGGTCGGCCAGCCGGATGGCCTCGACCTCGTTGGCGAACGGTCGGTATCGGCCGACCGGCATCGAGGACCCGCGTTGGGTGTTCCACGCGGGCTGGCCGGTGTTCGGTTGGCCGGCGGGTTTGGTGATGGTTCGTGCGGATTTAAATACGTCGGGGGAGTCGCCCGACGATTGAGTGATGCTGGAAATGTCAGTCACGGTGATTGCTCCGGGGAATGGGAGGAGGCGCCATATATGGCGGCGACCGGCGCATCGCGAACACCCGCGACGGGAGGCCGGTCTGGATCAGGCCCCGCCGCGGCGTCCGAGAAGGAGCACCCGTTGCACGTCACGCAGCTTACCGCTCCGGCACGCGTGTTTAAAACCCCGAGGTCAGTCCGCGGCCGGGACGATCTTGACCGGGATGTCGGTGTTCTCGTCGGTGTGATAGCTCGCGCAGACCCGGTGGTAGCCGTCGGCGATCTGCAACGCGACATCGGTTGCCAGGTCTCCGCGGACAACCAAAATCGGTGACAGCTTCCTGCCCTTCTTGATTTTCGCCAGGTCGGCGGCCACATGCGCGTTGTCCGTTGGCAGCAGGGCCAGGCGTGACGCGCGCAGCAGATCCTTGGCCTTCTTGTATACGATCGGGGCCTTCTTCAGCGCCGACACGATCTCGTTGACCTGCTCGGGATT
>DATJOR010000097.1:0-16549 GCA_035506875.1 Mycobacterium sp. | reverse complement strand
TCGCAGCGGCGCCGCCCGCGACGGCGGGCCCGCTGCCCGCCTACGGCTCCGACCTGGTGCGTCCGCCGACAGTCGCGGCGCCCCCGACTCCGCCGCCCATTGCTTCGACGCCGTCGACCCCGTCGGCACCGGTAAGCGGATCACCGACATCGGCCGTGCCGGGTTCGGCGGCGGTGCATCCGTCGGCGGGAGGCGGACCCGGTGTAGGTCAGCCCGCCGCCACGGTGGGGCGCCAACCCGGTGGGCTGCCAACGCCGACTCCGGCGCAGGCGCCACCGGGTCTGGGCACCGAAGGCGCCATAGCCTCCGCAGGTGGGGCGCTGGCCGGGGCGCTGTCTGCCGATGCGACGGCGCGCAGACGATTGCAGCGAATAGTTGCGGCGGTGGCCGCCCAGCAACCCCGGCTGAGCTGGGCGGTCGGCGACCGCGCTGACGACACCACCATCTTGGTGACCGATCTCGCCAGCGGCTGGATCCCACCTGGCATCGAAATCCCATCTGCTGTCACACTTCTCGAACCCGCGCGCCGGCGCGGTGATATCGAAGCACTGCTGGGCGAGGTGAAGCTGGCTGCCGCCACCCAAGCTGGCCACTACCGACCCGAGTCCGAAACCGACGAGCCAGTGACTATGTCGCCGCGACCACGACGCGCACCCGAAGTCGAAGACCTGGGCTGGGAGCTGAACCAAGCCACCCTCTACCGCGATGGGCTGACCAGGCTCGCACACACCCTGGCCACAGCTGCCTCGCGGGGCACCGGGGTGCTCGAGTCCGAAGCCGAGGAGCTGCACAACCAGCTGACCGCGTTGGCTGACCGCGTGCTGGACAGCTATCCCGACCATGTGAATGCAGCCGACCTGGGCAACTGGCAACTGCTCGCCGCCATCGAGGCCCTGGTCAATGAAGACAAGGCGGCGGCAAATTACCACCTCGCCTGGTTCCTCACCTGCAATACCGCAGCGGAAAGCGTTGTCCGATGACCGATTTCGACCTCGCAACCTTGCAGGCGGCGGCCAACGCCGACCTTAGGCCAAAGGGATCGATCCCTGACGAAATTCCCACGGGAACTGCGCCTGCCGACCAGGCCGTCGCCGGCTACACGATGGCCGTCAACCTGGTGACCCGAGCCGCCGAGCTCGACTGCGATGCCGACTGGCGTCGTCGTCAACGCATCTACGCCACCGAGATCGCGCGGCTTCAACTCGAGGGCGGAGTTGTCGATCCCGCAGTGCTCGACGAACTTGACACCGAACGGGTACGGGCCACACTCAACACCCGCTACTGCACACAACTGCACGCCACCGCCCAGGCCGGCTACGAGCGCATCTTCGAGCTCATCGGCCCGCACGAAGTTGCCACTACTCGAACCGAGATGATCGAGCGCACAACCGCTACCGTCGACGAAATCAACGCGCTGACCCAACGCCTCATTGACGAATACCGCCCAGGCGCTTCGGTCTACGACTTTTTATCCGCCCGTACACTCGACACCACCGTCCCGCAGTACTAAAGGACAGCCATGAATCCAAAACTGGTCGCGATAATCGAACATTACGCGCAGACGCACGGGTTGAATCTGCCGCCGCACCAAATCGTTTCCGACATGGTCGCCTCCGGCCCGTCGGGCGTCGAGCAGCTCCTGGGACTGATGGGTGTCACCGTCAATTCCGGTGATCCCCAGGACAACCTCCAGGCCCAGCTCGGACAGAGCCAGCGCGAGGCCGGACTCGGTTATGCCACAACGCAATTCCCTGCCACTGAAGAGGCTTCGAACAGCAACCTCGCCGGCGTCGGCGCAGGCAGCAAAGACCCGATGTCCGAGTTCACCCAACTTTTGCAGGGAGCGACGAGCATCGGCCAGGGTCTCACCAGCTCCTTGACCGGTGCATTGCAACCGTTCACCCAGATCGCGCAACAGATCCCACAGCAAGGTATGCAGGCCATGCAGGCGGTCATGGGCGTCGCCGGAAAAGCTGGCGCGGGAGGTGGCGCGGCCGCGGCCGGGGCCGTGCCTGAAGCTCTCGGTGCGGCCGGCGGAGCCGCCGGGGAGGCCGCCGGGTTGGCCGGCGCCGGAGGCGGCGCGGGTGCCGGGCTGGGGACCACCCCGGCCTCACAGCTCGGGCCCCCACCGACTCCCTCGGCCGGTACCTTCCCCGCGTCGTCGGTCACCCAGCCACCGGTACCCGCGGCCCCCTCTGACGCGGCAGCGGGACCTCGAGGCGGAATGGGCGGCATGCCGATGATGCCGCCAGGCGCGATGGCCGGCGCGGGCGGTGCGGGCAGCGAAAGCAAAACCGAAACCAAACGCGTCGTAACGCCTTCGGTCAAAAACGGCGCTCCAGTGCAGGGACGTATCGTCGCTCCACCCACCGCACCGGAGGTGGTGAAGCGGGTGGCCGGCAAGCCCGTCGCGGCCCGGCGAATACTCGCACCCGAGCAGAAACCCGCCGACGAGGAAGACGACCCCAAGCTCTGATCGTCTAGCAGTCGCTTTCGTGGGCGTGGGCATACTGGCTTGATGGCCGTCATCGTCCGCAGGCTTTTCGGCATCGGCAAGCTGCCTCCCGACGTGCGTGCCGAGGTCGAGGCCGAGGGGCTCATCTACTTCGCCGATTACGTCGCGGTCACCCGACGGTTCAGCGGCGCGATTCCGGGTCTGCGTTCGGCCCACAGTGTCGCCAGCTATGTCGGATCGGTGGCGCTCACCTCACGACGCGTCCTGGCGACGCTGTCGTCGCTGCCCAAACTGGCTGGGCCCACCGTCAACGTGCGTTGGGATGCGGCGCAGTCCGGGGCGGCGACGGCGGAGATCGCTGCGTCTGGCCTGCAGGTCGATATCGATGTCAGCAAGGTGGACGAGTCGTTCACCGGTGACCTGTCGCTGCACTACAAGATCGCCATCCCCGGCGACGTGCTCGCCGGGTTACCGCGCCGATCGCTGAAGTTCGACATGCCGCCGGAATACGTCTTTCGCGCGGTCGGCGTCACCTACCGGCCATAGCGCGTCAGTGTCGCTGCCACGCCACTGAATTCGCCGACAAGTCCGGCCACGGCGGGCGACGCAGCACGGCCACAGAGGCGACACCTGACTTGGAATCGGGTGGCCCGTTTTTGTCGGTGGTGGGTGTGATGATGGGGTCATGTCTTCGATCGCATCCGCTGGCGCTGTGGTGGTGAGTCCTGCCGAGCGTCTTGAGGTGTTGTTTGGGGAGTTGGCGGAGTTGACCGGTCAGCGCAATGCGATTGATGGGCGCATCGTGGAGATCGTCGCTGAGATCGATCGCGACGAGTTGTGGGGGGCTACTGGTGCGCGGTCGGTGCCGGCGTTGGTGGCCTGGAAGACGGGCTGCTCGCCGGTCAACGCCCACACGCTGGCCACGATTGCGAGCCGGCTGGCGGAGTTCCCGCGCTGCGCGGCCGGGATGCGGGAGGGCCGGTTGTCGGCCGATCAGGTCGGGGTGATCGCCGCGCGCGGCGGGGCGGGCTCTGATGAGCATTACGCGCAGCTGGCCAGCGTCGCCACGGTCAGCCAGTTGCGCACCGCGGTGAGACTGGAGCCACGCCCCGACCCCGACCCCCGCCCTGAGCCGGAGCGCTCGTTCACCAAGACCAGCAATGAGGCGGGCAGCTGCTATCGGATTACCCTGGGCCACCTGGATGCGGCGAAGTTCGACGCCGCGGTGGCCTCCCACCGTAATGCGCTGATCACCGAGTGGAAAACCGATCACGGCAATAGCCCCGCCGAGCAGCGGCCCCCGTTTCCGAACACCGCCGACGCGTTCCTGCGGCTGGTCGAGGCCGGCTGGGACAGCGAAGCAGCGGCCCGCCCGCACAGCGCGCACACCACCGTGGTGGTGCACCTCGACGTGGCCCAGCGCGCTGCGGCGCTGCATTTGGGTCCGCTGCTGTCTGACGCCGAACGCCAATACCTGACCTGTGATGCCACGTGTGAAGTGTGGTTCGAACGGCACGGCGAGCCAATTGGTGCCAGCCGTGCGACCCGGCTGATCAACCGGCGGCTGCGCCGCGCCCTGGAGCATCGCGACCGCACGTGCGCGGTTCCTGGCTGTGGTGCCACCCGTGGTCTGCACGCCCACCACCTGCAACATTGGGAAGACGGC
Organism: Mycobacterium sp.; assembly: GCA_035506875.1. Taxonomy (GTDB): domain Bacteria; phylum Actinomycetota; class Actinomycetes; order Mycobacteriales; family Mycobacteriaceae; genus Mycobacterium. The sequence continues at coordinate 12,428 of DATJOR010000097.1, read as the reverse complement.
GGTGTCACCGAGTTGGCCAACCTGGTGCTGCTGTGCCCCTATCACCATCGGCTGCATCATCGCGGCCTGATCACCATCACCGGACCCGCCGATGCGCTCAAAGTCACCGACGAGGACGGAGGGGTGCTGAGCCCGGGATCGCTGGCACGCCCACCAACAAAACCCCCGCCCACAGCGGCACCCTGCCCGGGACCGACCGGCGAACGCGCCGAGTGGTGGTGGTATCAACCCTTCCAACCCCAACCACCGCCCACCTACAACTAACCTGATGCTCGAGCCCCAAACACGTTGAGGCACTGAGGAATTGGTTCAGGCTAACCGTCTACCGACCGTGTCGCGGACGTCGGGGGCTGATACCCGCCGCCCCAAGACCTCCGCAACCCCTCGTGAACACTCGCGATGACGATGCGCACTAATTTGGCTGGCCGCGTCTTCCGCGCGGCCGGCGTCACCTACCGGCCGTAGAACGTCAATGTCGCTGCCAGGCCTGCGAATTCGCCGACAAGTCCGGCCACGGCGGGCGACGCACCATGGCCACACACGCGAGCACGGCCGAGATCAAACCGGTGATCACCCCGATCAGCGCGATCCGGTTGGCGTCGACGGCCGGCACCCAGTGAGCCGTGCCCTCATGCACGACGAACACGCCGACCGGTGTCGAGTTACCGGCGCGGACCTTGGCCACGGTGATCACGGTGCCGCCGTCGGCCATTCGATAGGGCTCGCCGTAGACGCGTCCCCGGGTGCCATTGGTGGGCAAATCCTCAAGTGATTCCGGAATCTTCATGGGACCGCTCCTTTTCGCCGATGGAACCCAGTCTTCCAGACACGTCGGGCATCGGTTCCTACGATGACAATGTGGGCAATCACGCATTCAGTCCGCAGGAGCGGCAAGCGGTGTATCGGGTCATCTCCGAACGACGCGACATGCGCCGCTTCGTACCGGACAGCACCGTGCCGGTGGAAGTCCTGGCGCGCGTGCTGCAGGCCGCGCACGCCGCGCCCAATGTCGGCTTGATGCAGCCCTGGCGGTTCATCCGGATCACCGACGAGTCGCTGCGACGGCGCATCCACGCCCTGGTCGACGAGGAGCGGCTGCTGACCGCTCACGCGCTGGGCCAACGCGAGCAGGAGTTTCTCGCGCTGAAGGTCGAAGGCATCCTCGATTGCGCCGAACTCTTGGTGGTGGCGCTGTGCGAGGGCAGAGACAGTTACATCTTCGGCCGTCGCACCATGCCGCAGATGGATCTCGCGTCGGTGTCATGTGCGATCCAAAACCTTTGGCTGGCAGCACGATCCGAGGGCCTCGGCATGGGGTGGGTATCGTTGTTCGATCCGCCGAAATTGGGGGCGCTGCTGTCAATGCCCGCGGATGCCGAGCCGGTGGCGATCCTGTGCCTTGGCCCGGTGCCCGAATTTCCGGATCGACCCTCGCTGGAATTGGATGGCTGGGCGCTGGGCAGGCCGCTGGCCGAATTCGTTTCGGAGAACGGCTGGGGCAAAGAGCCCGGCGTCAGCTCATCGCAAGTTGCGCGATGAGCGTCTCGATTACCGCCGCGGCATCCGGTGCAATGGCACGCTCCGACTCCGCGTCCTGAAGGACGGCGGTCGGTACACACCGGCGGCGTTGGCAGCCTCATCGATGCTCAGTGCGGCCCGGTGCCGCGCCCCGTAGAGCCGCTGGCCCAATGTGGCCGACGACGACCGCGCGGCGCGCAACATCAGATCGTTGTAGGCCCGGCGCACCGAGCTGAGCGCCAACGCCACCGTTGGCGGCCACCGCCTCGAGCTTGCGCAGGTCTGACCGAACTCCGGGTCGGGGGAATCGGGCAGCGCGTCCATCGCCGTGGCGATGGTGTATGGCCCACCGCGACGGCCCCGGCCATCAGCGGCGCGTGGACCGTGTCGGTCAGAACCTCAGTTGGCTCGCCGCTCTGGGCGACTGGGGTGCCGTTCCGGATCCGCCCGATGGTTCCGGGCGACCAGTTCAGCACCTCTTCGAGCTTGGCCAGCGTCCCGCGGCGAGGCCAACTACGCCCCTTCTCGAAGGCGATGAGGGCGCCCGCATTGATCACTTTGTCTCTGGGCAGGCTGCGTTGGGTGATGCCGAGCTCGCGTCGACGCGCGGCGACCGCCTTTCCGGCGCGCGCCACGTCGGGATCGGTCTCGGCGAACTCCTTCCGGTTGTCCTCATCATGCTCAGTCACGACGGCCGTGGTCGCGTCGACGGGATCGCCGGGCACCAGGCTCACCGGAATACCGTCGGCAGCGCCCAAATGGATGGTCGTGGGGCCGGCGATGAGCGCGGAGCTGCGGCGGATGCCGTCGACGAACATCCCATTGGTGCTGGTATCGAAGACCTACCAGCCGTCGTGCCGCTGACCGCGCCGTCCGAGCAGTTCGTCCCGGTATGCACGACTGACCCAGAGCGTTGGACCACGAACCCGGACGACGAGACCAAGGCGCTGTGCCGGGCATGCCCGGCACGCTGGTTATGCGCTCGCGAGGCATGGGAGACCCGCGGTGCCGAAGGACTGTGAGCTGGGGTGGTGATCCCCGAGGCTGGCCGCGGTCGCGACTTCGCCCTCCGTCAAGTCCGCTCCCTGGCCGCACACGGTGGCTATCCGGTTCGGCCGGGCTACCGTGCGCGCCGCCGAGTCGTTCTACCCAGCGCCTCACCGTCTCGTAATCGCAGGAGGCTGCGGCAGCTACGATGCCGGGATGCAACCTCCAGGCTTCCCCCCGCAGTGGGGTAGTTCGCCCGACGATCCTCGGGAGTACCCGGAGCCTGCCGCCGGCGGCCAGCCGAGCCCGGAGAGCTACGGCCAGCCCGGCCCTGGAGGATACGGCGCGGCGCCGAACTTTGGCTATCGGCAACCCGGTTACGGTCCGCCCCCATGGGGCGGCCAGGGCACGCAGCCGGTCAGCCCAACATCCCAGCAGACGATCAGCTGGATCACCTTCGCTGCCGTGGGGCTGCTCGGGCTGCTCGGCGCCACCCTCACGCTGACGCTGTGGCTCAACATGACCAGCGCTGCCGACAGAGCTGCAGACATGTGTAAGCGGTTCGCCGGGGAGTTCTCCGACCTGTGCGAGCAGCAGATCGAAAGTTCGATTCCCAGTGTGCCGACGGCCCTGGCGACGTGCCTGTTCCTGATCATGGCGGCCGGCCTGGCGGCCGCCGCGGGCGCGGTGATGCTGTTGCTCAAAAAACAGGCGGGCCAATTCTTCATCCTCGGCGGCGGCACAGTGATGCTGGTGTTGGCGATCGCCTGCGAAGCTCGCTATGGCGCCACCGGTCGCCTCACCTACGACCTGGTCGCGGGATTTGTCATCGGCGCGGCCGGTGCCCTCATGTTGATCCCGGCATTCCGGATGACGATGGGCATGCCGCCGAACCCGCACGGCGCAGTGCCGGGCGCCGGGCAATGGCCCTACGGCCAGACCCCACCGCCGCAACAGGGCCCGCCCGGCCCCGGCGGGTACCCGCCGCCACATTGGTGAGCCGCTGACGGCACGAAACACCGCTACCGATAACGTCGATGGCGCCTAGGCGGCTGAGGAGGTGACGGTCATCGGCGACCAAGAGGCAACAGAACAGCGCCGTGCCAATGTGCTGCTCGTGCATTGGCACGATCTTGGCCGGTATCTCGGTGTCTACGGTCACACCGACGTCTCGAGCCCGCGGCTGGACCAGCTGGCCGGCGAGGGCATCTTGTTCACCAGAGCACATGCCACGGCGCCGCTGTGCTCGCCATCGCGCGGATCGCTGTTCACCGGCCGCTACCCGCAGAGTAACGGGTTGGTCGGCCTAGCCCACCACGGCTGGGAGTACCGCTCGGATGTTCGCACGTTGCCCCAAATCCTGTCCGATTACGGTTGGTATTCCGCTCTTTTCGGTATGCAACACGAAACGTCCTACCCGTCGCGACTGGGTTTTGACGAATTCGATGTGTCGAATTCCTACTGCGAATACGTCGTGGAGCGGACTCAGCAATGGCTGCGGGACTATGACGCGGGCCGACCATTTCTGCTGACGGCAGGCTTCTTCGAGACGCACCGTCCCTATCCCCGGGACCGTTATCAACCGGCCGACGCCGATACGGTCGATACACCCGACTATCTGCCCAATACCATTGAGGTGCGCCAGGATCTGGCTGATTTCTACGGATCCATCGCGACCGCCGACGCAGCGGTCGGCCGGATCCTGGACACGCTCACCGAGACCGGGCTCGACGCCAGCACCTGGGTGGTATTCGTCACCGACCATGGTGCGGCCTTCCCGCGGGCGAAATCTACGCTGTACGAGGCCGGGACGGGAATCGCGTTGGTCATCCGCCCGCCCACCGGGATAGCAATCGCCCCAACGGTTTACGACGATTTGTTCAGCGGTGTGGATCTGCTGCCGACGCTGCTGGATCTGCTCGGTGTCGCCGAGCAGGACGACATCGAGGGCATCTCGCACGCGGGGGCGCTGCTTGCCCCGGACCACACTGCGCCGGTGCGCGATCATGTGTTCACCAGCAAGACTTATCACGATTCGTTTGATCCGATCCGCGCGATCCGGACGAAAGACTTCAGCTACATCGAGAATTACGCGCGCCGGCCGCTATTGGATCTGCCGTGGGATATCGAGGAGAGCCCGTCCGGCCACGCCGTCGCGCCGCTGGTGAGGTCGCCACGACCGGAGCGCGAACTCTACGATCTGCGGGTGGATCCGACCGAGACGAACAATTTGCTCAGCGGAGACGGTCTCGACGGCGCCGATACGATCGCCGCCGATCTCGCTGTCCGGCTGCAGGATTGGCGCGAGCAGACCGGCGACGTCATACCGTCCGATTTCGCCGGTACCCGCATCGCGGCTCGCTACACCGAGACGTATTTGCAGATCCACGAAAAGACGCCGAGCAGCCGATCGGCAATCGCGGTCGACCGTGGCGTCGAGGACGGCGTGCGACGCACCGAGCAATAGTTGCGTTCAGCGTGAACGTAATACGCGTGGATCTCACGCCGTGGCATGCAGTTAAGCTCGGCTGATGTCCGCGCATCCGACGTCGTATCTCGTGCTCGCCTCGCAGCGCAGCGGCAGCACGCTGCTGGTCGAGTCGTTACGCGCGACCGGCAGCGCCGGCGAACCGCAGGAGTTCTTTCAGTACCTGCCCACAACCGGTATGGCGCCGCAGCCGCGACAATGGTTCGCCGGAGTGGAGGACGAGACGATCTTGCGGCTGCTCGATCCGCTGGAACCGGGCACGCCGGACACCGCTTCGTCCGTCGCATGGCGCGAGCACATCATCAGCTCCGGCCGGACGCCGAACGGTATTTGGGGCGGCAAGTTGATGTGGAACCAGACGCCGCTGCTGGTGCAGCGCGCGGCCGGATTGCCCCATCGCTCGGGTGACACTCTGCGGGCAGCGATTCGAGATGTGATCGGCAGCGAACCGGTTTACGTGCACGTCTACCGACCGGACGTGGTCTCCCAGGCGGTGTCGTTTTGGCGGGCGGTGCAGACTCGGGTGTGGCGGGGCCGCCCCGACCCGGAGCGCGACTCGCAGGCCGCCTACCACCCCGGCGCTATTGCCCACATCGTCACGATGCTGCAGGACCAGGAGACGGGTTGGCGTAATTGGTTCGCCGAAGAGCAGATCGACCCGATCGACGTGGCCTATCCCGTGCTGTGGCGCAACCTGACCACGATTGTCGCGACGGTATTGGAAGCGGTTGGGCAAGACCCGCGGTTGGCGCCCGCCCCGGTGCTGGAACGCCAGGCCGATCAGCGCTCCGACGACTGGGTGGATCGCTACCGCGCCGACGCCGAGAAGTTGGGGCTGCCGCAGTAGCGTCAGCTGCGAACTCGGGCGACGACGAACACTCGCCGGAACGGGAAGAACGTCGTCCCGTCGGGCCGGGGTGGATAGGCGTCGGCGAGCAGCGGGATGAGTTCTTCGCGAAACTGTTGGTATTCCTGCTCGTTGAGCCGTTCGCTCACCGGCAACAGTGCGGTGCCGCTGATCCAATCCAACACCGGGTGCTCGCCGGTCAGCTGATGGATGTAGGTGGTTTCCCAAGCGTCGACGGTGCACCCGGCGTCGAGTAGGAGCTCGGCGTAGTGCGCTGGCGCCTCGGCCATGGTCCCCACCCGAAACGGAGTGTCGCGCAGTGTCTTTGCGTAGGGCTCGCGCCGGGCGACCGCCCGTACCGCGGCGTGCGACGGGGTCTCGAAGTTGCCTGGCATCTGGACCGCGATCCAAGCCCCGGCGGGCAGTTCACTCGCCCAGCGGACCATCACCTCGTCGCGTTCGGGCACCCAATGCATAGCAGCGTTGCTCAGCACCACGTCGGTATCGGGTTGCGGGGTCCAGGTTCTCAGGTCTCCGACCGTGGCGTCCACGCCGCGCTCGCGGGCGGCCTCGACCATTTCTGGTGAGCTGTCCACCGCTTCGACCGCGGCATCCGGCCAGCGCCGGGCCATCTGCAGGGTCAGGTTCCCCGGGCCGCAACCCAGGTCGACCACCCGGCGGGGCTGTTGCGCCCCCACCCGGGACAGCAGGTCGCAGAACGGCCTGGCCCTATCATCGGCGAAGGCCAAGTAGACGTCTGGATCCCACATATTGGTCCTCCTGATCAACAGCCGGCGCCGCCTGCTATAGACGAACTTAGCTTGGCAGACGAGTCGAGGATGGGCGATGACCGACGAGGACGAGGCCGCGCAGGTCCGGCAGATTTGGGCTGCGCTGGGCTTGCCCGGGGTGATCGACGTGCACACTCATTTCATGCCGAAATCGGTGATGGACAAGGTGTGGCAATACTTCGATTCCGCCGGCCCGTTGGTGGGCCGGCAATGGCCGATTACCTATCGGGCAGCCGAATCCCGGCGGGTAGAGCTGTTGCGGCAGTTCGGTGTGCGCGGCTTTACCGCCTTGGTTTATCCACACAAACCGCAGATGGCGGCCTGGCTGAACCAATGGGCCGCCCATTTCGCCCGGTCGACTCCGGATTGCCTTGCCACCGCGACGTTTTACCCCGAGCCGGACGCACGCGACTACGTCGAGTCGGCCATCCGCGACGGTGCACAGGTCTTCAAGGCCCATGTCCAAGTAGGCCGCTACGAGCCCAACGACCGACTGCTCGACCATGTTTGGGGTGTCATCGAGGACGCCGGAGTCCCCGTGGTGATTCACTGCGGTTCCGGGCCAGTGCCGGGCGACCACACCGGGCCTGACCCGATTCGTCGTCTGCTGGGTCGTTATCCGCGGCTGCGGCTGATCGTCGCGCACCTGGGGATGCCGGAGTATACCGAGTTTCTCGACATCTGCGAGAGCTCAGCTGACGTCCGGCTTGACACCACAATGGCTTTCACCCCATTCGTCGACGACACCATGCCGTTTCCGCCGTCACAGTTGCATCGGCTGCGCCAACTGGGCGATCGCATTCTGTTCGGCAGCGATTTCCCGAACATCCCGTACAGCTATGTCGACGCGATGCGCTCGATCACCCGCCTGCCCGGCGTCGACGATGACTGGCTGCGCAAGGTGTTCTACGGAAACGCGGCGGCGCTGTTCAGCTGACAGCAGCAGTTGGCTGCTGGGCGATGGTGCTGGGCCAGCGCAGCCGGGCCAACAGCAGAGCTTCGGGCACCGCGACGTGACCGTCAAGCCGTTGAGTCGACAGTGGATGCAACGCTGTCAGCGCCGGTCGATGACTACCGGATTGCGAAATCAGTCCGGGCAGCGGACCGCCCGCGGCGGGCGGGGCATCGGTGCGGATTGCGCACGCGACGGCAAGGGTCTGCTGGTCGCCCGCACCCGTGATCTCCACCGCCGTCCACGTTTCGCGGACCGGGTACGACCAGATTGCGGCGAGCGTGTTTGGCAATGCGGTGTCGACCTTAACCTGGTAGGCGGCAACATAATCCCCGCTTCCCTGTTCGATCCCGCCCCAGGTTTCACGGGCGGACCGAGCGTAAAGCTCGGGGATGTCATCGGGCTCGGCGATGGCAGCCGTCCATCCGCTCTCGCGGAGGTGATCCGCGAGCCGGCGCGCTGCGACCTCGGCCGTCTCATGCAGCGGAATTTGCGGCGAACGGGCCTGCAACGCAGCGAGGTTGTCCACCGCCGACAACGTCAGCCCGATCCACGTTTCTCGCTGACGCGCACCACTATCGGATGCGAAGTCGCGGCTGGTGACGCGGACATTGTCCGCGCGCAAGCCATAGCGGTCGGCGTAGCTGGCGATCAGCGGCAGCGGCAGCGCGTCAAGACCCGACTCCGGCGGGGTGACCCGCAGCAGCGCGGTGGTCCGCACGTCGGCAGTGGGTTGGACGGCCGAACGTGCGCCGCGGCTTTGCCGCCGCATCGCCAGCCGACGGCCCAGGATCGTCGTCACAGGTAGCCCGCGCCACCTGGCCAGCAGCGTGATCGCTATGACGATGGCAATGCCGAGTACCCAACGCTCGCGCGTCGAGTGCCACGGAAAGCCCATGGCTCCGGCCACAATTGCCAATATCACCAAGGTGATTCGTCCAGTGGGCGCTTGATTTGCCCTCATGTGATGGGCTCCTTTCGTCGGCGCGCGGCGATCGCGCCGGCGGCTATCACGGCCAAGAAGAGGGCCGCGGTCCCGGCGAACGCGACGATCCGCGGCGTCGGGCTCTTCGGTGCCGGTTCCGGCGGTGCCGCAACATGTTTCACCGGTGCCGCATCGTGGCCGGCCGCGGCGGGCAGCTCCCAGGTCAGGGCCGCAACCGCATCCACAGTGCCGGCGCCGACGACATTGGACGGCGCGCGGGCCCCGTTATGCGCGGTTGCGGTGAGGCGGTGCATCACCTGGGCGGCGTTGAGCTCTGGATACTTGCTGCGTACCAGCGCCGCAACTCCGGCTACGTAACCTGTCGCGTAATCGGTGCCGTTGAGCGTGCCCAACTGGTTGTGTTGATTGGGCAGGCCGTTGGCAAGCCCTCCGTCGTCGCTGTTGCTGACCGATACGATGTCCTGGCCGGGCGCCGCGATACCCACCCAAGGGCCGGCCATCGTGAATTTCGACGGCTGGCCGTCCGGCGTCAGCGAGGCCACCGACAACACCCACGGCTGCCACCACGACGGCACCGACACCGATGTCACCCCGCCCCAGTTGCGCGGGTCGTTGGGATTCCCCAAATCGGTGAGCGGGTTGGAGTCGCATGACGCCGCGCCGGAACCCCAACCGCTGGAACCGTTGTCGCCGGCCGCAGCGACGATGACCGCATCCTTCGCCTCCGTCGCATAGCGAATCGCCGCACCCAGTTCGGACTGGTCGACGTTGCGATCGGCGGGCACACAGGTGATCGCCGAGATGTCGATCACCCGGGCACCCAGGTCCGCGGCATGCACAATCGCCCGGCCGAGTGCGGCGACATCGACGGCGGCACGAGTCAGCATGGGATCCCCCCCGGCGGTTCGCGGCGAGAACTTCGCCGACGTCACGCGTAACGACAGCAGTCGCGCCCCGGGTGCGATGCCGGCGAAGCCGTCGTCGCCGGGCTGGCCGGCGATCAGGCCAGCGACCAGGGTGCCGTGCCCGTCGCAATCGGTGAGGCCGTCAGTCGTTTCCACGTAGTCGCCACCGGGCTGCACGCCAGGCAGCCTCGGCCCCGGTCGTACGCCGGTGTCCAGAACCGCCACGAGTTGGCCGTCGCCGCGCGAAAACCGCCACGCCGCAGCCGGATCCATCATCTTCTGGTTGGGTGTCACCGCCCCCGGATCGGTGCCGGGGATGACGCCGGAGCTACTGCAGTCGCCGTTCTTCTCCATCGGCTGCACCGGACCCGGAGCGCCGTTCGGCGGCGGAGCGCCCTGGTCGACCTTCGGCTGGTTGATCGCCAGGGCCGGCGGACAGGCCCACAACGCAGCGGCCAGAACCGCTGCGAGGCAACCACATCGCTGTCGGGCAGGGGCAGAGATCATCGATCGAGCACCCAGCTGAAGATGCCGACGAGGTACGCGATGACCGGGATCAGCGACGCGTCGATTCCTGAGGCGGTGAAGCCCAGCAGTCGGCGCACCGGTAGCGAATAGGTTTCCGGCGAGGCGATGGTCGGGTTAAGTGCGACCACGACCCAGGCCAGCACCAACGCGGCAAGGACTATGGCGGCGACGAGCGCGGCCAGATAGTGCGCAGTCGCGGTGTAAACCACCATCAGCGTGACACTCACGAGGTAGGGCTCTGCCAGCAACCAGGCTTTGCATGCAGCGGAGTCCCATACCCGAGCCCGTAGCGCGGCCGCCGCCGAGGTCGCGGCGACCACATACCAACCCCAGCCGGACAGGGTGCCCGGGTGCCACGCAATTGCCACCGACCCGAGTGCGCTGAGGAGCACAGCCCCGGCGATGAAACCGATTTGGTGCGCGTCGCTGATTCGGACCCGTCGCGGCAGGTCTTCCAGCACCCGCAGCGATGGCGCCGACGGGGTGGGATCCCCGGGGGCCGGTATGACCGGCAGCGGGAATCGCGCCCACAGCGCCGATAGTTGGGCGGCCTCGACCGTGACCAGCAGCGCCACCACGATCAGCAGGCAGCCAAGGCTCACCAGCGGCAGCTGCCAGAACGATTCCGCGGCGGCGGCCAACAGCACACCCACGCCGAGCACCGTCGTCGCGGTGAAAACCGCAATCGCGCTGCCCTTTTCGCGGCCAGGAAGAATGAGGTTGATCAGCGACCACGCGGTGACCCCAGCGGCGGCCAGCGTCACCGACGGCGCTCCAAAGCCGCCGGGAACCACCAAGGCCAATGCCGCGGCGATGGGTACCAGCGCGGCAACCGAGCACACCGCGCCGACGCGAGGTGCGCGGACCGCCAAGCCGGTCAGCGCGGCGAGCACGGCAACCACGCTGACCACAATCAGCCCGGCTGGCGCGCCGGTGGCAACTCGGTGGGTAACGGCCAGCGCGGTTGCCGCCCAGATTAATCCGACGACTGCGGCCAGCGCGCCGCGCTGGATGTGGGCTATCCCCCAGGGCTTCTGTCGGGATGCCGAGAAGATCACCGCTGCGTCGGCGATGTCCTCGACGATGCCGGGCGCGGCCGTCCCGGCTGGGACCTGTTGCAACGCCAGCAGATCGCCGTCGACGACGCCGACGGTATCCAGGCTGGCGTCGAGGCTGAACGGCGCCCCGCCGATCGGAGCAAGGCTGAGGCGAACAGGCGCGGCCGAGCCGGGCTCCGCCTCGTCCGCTTCCCCGCTTTGAACGGCGGGAACCACCAAACGCTCCACCGCGGGCAGGATTTCGCGCAGCGGCAGCTCCGCGGGCAGCGCCATCTCGGTAAGCCGACTGTCAGCGAGGATGGCGACCCGCACGATGGGCATCACAGCGCTGGACATCACCGGTTCCTCTGGCATTGGGGGGACATAACTTCTCTTTCTCTTCGTTGACAGCGGTTTAGCTGGTCTGGGTGGTGAAATCTCTGGATAGCCGTTTACCGGGGAACCAGTCGCCGTCCGCCAGCTGCGCGGTGAGCTGCTCGACGGCAACGCCGATCGCGAACGCGGTGCCGGGCTGGAAGGTCGAAATCCATTCACCGTCGAAGGCACGCGACGGAGTGACCAGCACTCGTCCCGCGGTGGTGTCGACGATGCTCATCCCGACTTCAGTGGTCGCGTGCTGTCCGTCGTGCCGGCAGCCGGCCACTATCTCGACGTAGCTGCGCGGCCCGGTGAACACCGACTCCACCACAGGACGCGCCGATTCCGGGATACCCAGGTATTCAACGACTTCGGCCAGCGACGCGCCGTTCCGCAGCCGCTCGTCGGCCCGCACGCCGACCCGGGCGGGTAGGGCGAATTCGTCGAACCGCGCCGGCGGACGCTGCGCTAACCCGACACCTAGTACGGGCACCAGGGCGCGGGCATCGTTGATATCCATCGCGGTGAACGTGACCAGTTGCGCGTTACGCAGCGCCACAACTGTTTTGCGGGTCTCCTCACCGCGCCGTGCGATGATTCCGCGCAGCATCTCGTCGGCGCCGGAGGCTTCGCCGGATCCGACGTAGCGCAGATCCAGCCAGCGGTCCGGGAAGCACACCTGACGGATCCAATCGGCTACTGCCGGGTTGACGGCACCGCCCTCGGACATCAGGCTCATCCGGGTGAGCTCGGCGGCTTGCCGAGCGAGGAACGCGCCCCGCTCACCCACGTCGGTGTACGGCATGGTGATCGCCAACACCCATGGGAACGTCCCCGCTCCAACGGTTTCGGCGATGAACCATGCCTGCTCGACGGTGAGCTCGACGGCGTTAGGCTGAGCAGCCATCTACTAGCCGCCCCATTTGGCGCCTTCGGCTTGGTCGCGGGCCAGCATCGAGGTGGTGTTGTTCTCGTGGGTGCCGGCCATCGCGCGGTAGGCCAACACCAACTGCTCCATGGCCTGGTTCCACTGGGCCTGCCAGGCCTGATA
>DATJOR010000096.1:0-32458 GCA_035506875.1 Mycobacterium sp. | reverse complement strand
TCGCCTCGGACGCCGCCTCCTACATCACCGGTCAGGTGTTGCCGGTGGACGGCGGCATGGTGATGTGATGTCGGCATCCGGGGGGCCGCTGACGGGAGTCACCGTGGTGGCCCTGGAGCAGGCGGTCTCCGCTCCGATGTGCACACGGGTGCTCGCCGACTTCGGTGCCCGCGTCATCAAGGTGGAAAATCCCAAAGGGGGCGACTTCGCCCGGCATTACGACGACGTCGTCAACGGGCTTGCCGCGCACTTCGTCTGGGCCAACCGCGGCAAGGAGTCGGTGACGCTCGACCTGAAAACCGAGGCGGGCCTTGATGTTCTGCATCAGCTGCTCGACCGTGCCGACGTCCTGGTTTCCAACCTCGCCCCGGGTTCGACCGCCCGGCTGGGCATCGGGCCGGCTGACCTGGCGCAACGCCACCCGGACGTGATCGCCGTCGAAATCGACGGCTACGGTCCCGGCGGACCGCTGTCACACAAACGGGCTTACGACCTGCTCGCCCAGGCGGAATCGGGCGCGTGCGCCGTGACCGGCCGTCCCGGCGAACCGGCGAAGCCCGGCCCACCGATGGCCGACATCAGCACCGGGCTGTATTCGGCACTGTCGATTTTGGCTCTGCTGTATTCGCGTGACTCCGGGTCGGCCCCCGGCGGCCACGGCAACACGGTCGGGGTGAGCCTGTTCGACACGATGACAGATCTGATGGGTTACCCGCTCACCTTTACCCAGCATTCCGGTGTTGACCAGCAGCCGTTGGGAATGAGCTCGCCCGCGGTGGCGCCCTACGGCGCCTACCGTACCGGCGACGGCCAGACCGTCGTGCTCGGTACGACGAACGACGCTGAATGGCAACGTCTTTCGCGTCAGATTATCGAGCGTGACGACCTCGCTGGCGACCCGAGGTTCGCGAGCAATGCCGGTCGCTGCGCGCACCGCGGCATCCTGGATGCCGCCATCGGCGCCTGGTGCGCGTCGCACGACTTGGAACACGTACAGAAGATTGCCGATGCCGCGGGCATCGGCAATGCGCGCTACAACCTGCCAAGCGAGGTTCTGATGCACCCGCATCTGACGGCGCGGGATCGCTGGCGGCAGGTCGACACGCCGGCCGGCCCGATTTCGGCCTTGCTGCCTCCGCCGGTCATCTCGGGATATCAGCCCGCGATGGGCGCGGTACCCGGGCTCGGGCAGCACACCGATGCGGTGCTCGCCGAGCTCGGCAAATCGCAGAACGAGATTGACGCGCTGCGCGTGCAGGGCGCCATCGGACCGGCCTACCCCTGATGTCGGCCGAACCCGTGCTGCTGTGCAGCGACCGCAACGGTGTGCGGACGCTGACGCTGAACCGACCTCAGCGCAAGAACGCCATCAACCCTGAGCTCTGGATGGCGTTGGCCGACGCGCTCACCGCTGCGGGCAAGGATCGCGGGGTGCGCGCGGTGGTGATCACCGGCGCCGGTGGCGCGTTCTGCTCCGGTGCGGACATCTCGACGCCGGACGACACCCATCCGGTGTACAAGTTGCAGCGGCTGACTGACGTGGCGCTGGCCCTGCATGAGCTGTCGGTCCCGACAATCGCCAAAGTGACCGGGGTGGCCGTCGGCGCCGGCTGGAACCTGGCGCTGGGTTGCGACCTGGTTGTCGCCACCCCGGAGTCGACGTTCTCGCAGATCTTCGCCAAGCGTGGATTATCGTTAGATTTGGGCGGCTCTTGGTTGTTGCCGAAAATCGTTGGCTTGCAACAGGCCAAGCGGCTGGCGCTGCTGGCGGAGACCATCGACGCCGCCGAAGCTCACGCGCTGAACCTGGTGACCTGGGTGGTATCCGGCTCCGAGATCGACGGTTTCGTCACCGACATCGCCGACCGGCTGGCCGCCGGCCCGACGATCGCCCTCGCGCAAACCAAGGCATTGCTCAACGAGGGCGCCGACGCGACGATGCGTGACGCGCTGTCCAGCGAAGCCCGCGCGCAGGGGGTCAACTTCGCCACCGAGGATGCACGCGAGGCGTATGCCGCCTTCGCCGAGCGGCGAGACCCGTCGTTTACTGGACGGTGGGCGGTATCGAGATCGGAGCAGACAAATGCGTGAAACAGTCATCGTCGAGGCGGTACGGACACCGGTCGGCAAACGTAACGGTGGGCTGTCGGCCGTGCACGCTGCCGACCTGTCGGCGATTGTGCTCAACGAGCTGCTGGAGCGCGCCGGTGTCGAGCCGGACATCATCGACGACGTGGTCTGGGGATGTGTGTCGCAGGTTGGCGACCAGTCCAGCAATATCGGCCGCTACGCGGTACTTGCCGCCGGCTGGCCCGAAAGCATCCCGGGCACAACGATCAACCGCGCCTGCGGTTCCAGCCAGCAGGCCCTCGACTTCGCGGTGCAAGCGGTGATGTCCGGCCAGCAGGACGTCGTCGTGGCCGGCGGTGTGGAAGTGATGAGCCGGGTGCCGCTCGGCTCGGCCAGAGCAATCGGACAGCCCTACGGTCCGAAAGTGCTTGAACGGTACGATGATTTCTCGTTCAACCAGGGCTTGTCGGCGGAGATGATCGCCAAGAAGTGGGGGTTTTCCCGCACCCGGCTCGATGAATACTCGGCGCTGTCCCACGAACGGGCAGCCGCCGCTCAGGACAACGGTGCCTTCACCGACCAGATCGTCCCGGTCTTTGTCGACGACACCGCGGTCACCGCGGACGAAGGAATACGGCGGGGGACCAGCGTCGAGAAACTGGCCGGCCTCAAGCCGGCGTTTGACGATGCCGGCGTGATTCACGCTGGCAACTCGTCGCAAATCTCCGACGGCGCAGCGGCGTTGTTGGTGATGACGTCGGCAGCCGCGCTCGAACTCGGCCTGACCCCGCTGGTGCGATACCGGGCCGGAGCGGTCACCGGAGCGGATCCGGTGCTGATGCTCGCCGGCCCCATCCCCGCCACCGAGAAGGTGCTGAAAAAGGCAGGCGTCTCAATCGGCGACATCGGTGTGTTCGAGGTCAACGAGGCGTTCGCCCCGGTGCCATTGGCGTGGCTTGCCGAGACCGGCGCCGACCCGGACCGGCTCAATCCACTCGGCGGCGCGATCGCCCTCGGTCACCCACTTGGCGCGTCGGGCGCGGTGCTGATGACCCGGATGGTGTACCACATGCGCGACAACGGCATTCGCTACGGATTGCAGACCATGTGCGAAGGTGGCGGCACCGCCAACGCCACAATTGTGGAACTTGTTGCCTGACAGAGGAATTCATGCGTCGAGACCTGTTTACCGAAGACCACGAAGCATTCCGGGGGCTGGCCCGCGACTTCATCCAGAAGGAGGTTGTGCCTGCCTACCCACAGTGGGAGAAGGGCGGCCGGATGCCACGCGACGTCTTCAAGCAGATGGGTGGGCTCGGGATGCTCGGCATGGCGATTCCCGAGGAATACGGCGGCGCCGGCATGCCCGACTACCGCTACAACGTCGTGCTGCAAGAGGAGGCGGCGCAAGCGCTGGTCACGCTGTCCACGGTCCGCACCCAACTCGAGGTGATCCTGCCGTACTTCCTGCACTATGCGAACGAAGAACAGCGCAAGCGCTGGTTCCCCGGCCTGGCCGACGGGACGCTGCTCACCGCCGTCGCGATGACCGAACCGGGGACCGGGTCGGACCTGGCCGGCATGCGCACGACGGCCGTACGGGACGGCGACCACTGGATCGTCAACGGCGCCAAGACATTCATCACCGGCGGCATGCAGGCCGACCTTGTGATCGTCGTCGCCCGCACGTCCACCGATCCCGACAACCGGCGCAGGGGCCTGACGCTGCTCGTCGTCGAGGACGGTATGGAGGGTTTTACCCGCGGCCGCGAACTGGAGAAAATGGGCTGCAAGGTTCAGGACACCGCCGAACTGTCGTTCGTCGACGCCCGGGTGCCCGTCGAGAACGTCCTGGGCGATGAGGGTGAGGCCTTCGGCTATCTGGGCCACAACCTGCCGCAGGAGCGGCTGACGGTGGCGGTCGGATCGGTGGCGCAGGCGCGTTCGGCGATCGCCGCGGCGATCGATTACACCAAGGAGCGCAAGGCTTTCGGAACTCCGGTCGCCTCGTTTCAGAACACCAAGTTCGAACTGGCCGCGTGCTCCACGGAGGTGGAGGCCGGCCAGGCGATGCTGGATCGCGCGGTGGCGCTACACGTCGAGGGGGAGCTGTCGGCCGCCGACGCGGCCAGGGTGAAGCTGTTCTGCACGGAGATGCAGGCCCGTGTGGTGGACCGTTGCTTGCAGCTCTTCGGCGGTTACGGCTACATGATGGAGTATCCGATCGCCCGGCTGTACACCGATGCGCGCGTCGCACGCATCTACGCCGGAACCAGCGAGGTGATGAAGGTGATCATCGCCAAGTCGCTGGGTTTGTGACGCCGCGGCTGGCCGGACCAAAGGGCCGCCGCTGGAACTGGATGCCGCCTAAAGCCCTGCGCTCAACGCATTGATCAGCGATTCGACCAGCTGGTCGGTGGTGAGTGTTGGAATGTCGAAGACGGTTGTCAATCCTTCGACTACCGGTGTGGCCGAGTTGATTTCGGCTGGCGTCAACCAGAGATAGGCTAAATGCAGTACCACCTCTTGCAAGATGTCCTGCCAAGTTGTGCCTAATAGGCCGGGCTCCACAAAGAAGTCGCCGTCGATGTTGTACACCTCGGTCGGGTACAGGGTGTCGGGGACGCCGAGGGGGTCGGCGCCGGTCATCACGAAACGTAAAGCGTCTTCGGGGATGTTGTCGGCGGCGAGTTGCTGTTCGGCGAGGGCGGCGATGGCGCTGCTTTGTGAGTAGGTGAAAATGGTCAGCGGGTCGCTGCACAGGCCGGCGCTGCAGCCCATGTCGCCGGCGGCGTAGTCGGCGACGACCGCGTTGATGAGGTCCTGCTCGCCCTGCGGCACGCTCGTGGTGAAGTCGTAGGTTTCCGGGGTGGTCAGCACCGTCGCCGACGCGGCAGTGCCGTCGTACCCGTTCGCGTCGAGGTACAGGCTTTCCGCGCCGGTGACGTAGGCGGCATCCGGTGTCGGTATGCCGGTGGAGCCCAGGATTAGTGCGTTGGTTGAGTCGGACAGGAAGTCGCTGTCATACCCGTCGGCGTTGGCTGCCCCGGCGAATGCCACCGCGGCGCTGCACAGCGCAGCGCCGAGAATCACTTTCTTCATATTTCCCCCTTTTTCTCAACCTCACAGATGATGTCGCTGGGCCGGCCGCCCGGTAGGTGTCGATCGCGCGCTATGAAACACGAGTAAACTATCTCAGGAGCTGCTCAGTCTGTCCTCAGAAACAAAATATTTTGCCAAACAAATTTTCGAAGTCAGACCTCGATGCGCTAAGCCAATCGGCAGGAGAACACGAGGTGCTACTGCGGTCTGCGCAGGCCCAGCAGGGTGGGCTGGCGACCACCGTGAGTTTCGGCCGGGCGCCCCGTAAGCGCGCAGGATGATGATGCTCATCGCCAAGTCGCTCGGTTTGTGACGTCTTCGAAAATGCGACCCTTGTCACAGTCGCCAGACCAACCTACTGTGTGTTCAGTTGGTTGGTTGGACGAAGGAGTCCGGTGCCTGAGACACGGCCGTACGAGTCGCTGCGCGCCAAGGGCGAGGACCGCAAACAGCGGATCCTGGCCGTTGCGCAGCGGCTGCTGACCCGTAACGGCTGGCGTAATACGACACTGGCCCAGATCGCCGGCGAAGCCGGTGTCAGTCCTGCCGGCCTGCTGCATCATTTCGAATCCAAGGAACAGCTCCTGCACGCCGTGCTCGACGTTCGCGACGCCGATGACGACTCGCACGCCGACCGGGCCGGGGATCTCATCACCGAAATCGCCGCGGTCGCCGACCGGTTCTACCGGTCGCCCGAACTGGTCGGGACGTACACCGTGCTGCTGGCGGAGAACCTCGACCCAGACGCCCCGCTGCACGACCGCCTCGCCGCCCGATACCAGGGCGCAATCGAAATCATCACCGAGCTCATCCGGCGAGGCCAGCAGGCCGGCCAGTTCCGCATGGATATGGACGTCACCGTAAAGGCAGTGCAGATCCTTGCCTTCATCACCGGAATGGAGACCACATGGTTGATCAACCCTTCGATACCGCTGACCGAGGTCTTCAAGGAGTACTCGGAGTCGTTGGCCCGGGACATGGCACCGCCGAGCTCGGGATGAGATATCGGCTCGACGTGGTCGCCGCGGACGTCGCCGATGTGGTGAAGTTCGCCGGCGGTTGGCTGTTCGACCGGGCGATGGCCGGATGGGATGTCACCGTCCTGCTCGTCGACCATCCCGACGAACGCCCGCTGCAGATCCTCGGCGCTCAGATCGTCGACCTGGAATATGCGCTGGCCACGGTGGGGCACCGGCCGCCGCCGCAGACCCTGGCGGCTGCGGCTGACCTGTTCGGCTGCGATTCCCGCGTGCGACAGGGCGTCGTGCAGGCGCTTGATCAGGGCGCCACCGAAGTCACCTTGTGGGGCAAGTCGTGGCCGGCCGAGCTGGGCGACAGCGTCGGGTTGGTCCAGCACCGGCTCAGTGCCGCTGCCCAGGCGTTCAAAGCCCAGGCGCTGGCGGCCGCCGCGATGCCACTGGATTCGATCGGGCTGGTCGAGACATTCCGTAGCCGGGTGATGGCCAGCCCGTCGGTCGAGGCCGACCTCATTCCGGCCGGCTGACGCGTCCGTTGGTCGCGCGTTGACGTCGCGGCATGCTCTGTGGAAATCTAATACTCATCTCTGAGAGGCGCATTCTCACGGATCGAGATTGGAATGGTGCGAGATGGTGAACGACTTCACCGAAATGGACTTCTTCCGCGGCAGCGAGCTCATCGCAGACCCCTACCCCTACTACGAGGCGCTGCGGCAGCAATGCCCGGTGACCAAAGAAAAGCACCACGACGTCACGATGGTGACCGGGTGGGACGAAGCCTGCGCAGTGTTGAACGACGCCGAGACGTGGTCGTCATGCATCTCGGTGACCGGGCCGTTCCCCGGCTTTCCGGTATCCCTCGAGGGTCTGGGAAGCACCGACATCACCGAGCTGATCGAAGAACATCGCGACGAGCTGCCGTTTAGTGACCAGCTGCCCACGCTGGACCCGCCGACGCACACCAACCACCGTTCCCTGATGATGCGGCTGATCACGCCCAAGCGCCTCAAGGAGAACGAGGACGCCATGTGGGTGCTCGCCGACCAGGCGCTCGATGACTTCCTGGCGCCAGGGCATGGCGAATTCATCAAGGGCTTCGCGAGCCCGTTCACGCTGCTGGTCATCGCCGACCTGCTCGGCGTGCCGATGGAGGACCGCGACAAGTTCGTCAAGGGCATCCGCGACCACTCGGGCGGCGGCATCGGCGGCACCAAGGGGTCCCTGGCCCACAGCCCGCTGGAATTCCTCTACGGTTTGTTCTCCGACTATGTTCGGGACCGCCGCGCGAAGCCCCGCGACGACGTGCTGACCGGCCTGGCGACCGCCACTTACCCCGACGGCTCGACACCCGAGGTCGAAGACGTGGCCCGGGTCGCCAGCAACGTGTTCTCGGCGGGTCAGGAAACGACCGTGCGACTGCTGGGCGCGGCACTGCAGACCATCGGCGAGCGGCCCGACATCCAGGCGCAGTTGCGTAAGGACCGCAGCCTGATTCCCAACTTCATCGAAGAGTCGCTCCGCATTGAAAGCCCGGTCAAGGGCGACTTCCGGATGAACCGGGTGCCGGTCAATGTGGGTGGGGTCGACCTGCCCGCTGGCACCACGGTGATGATCGTGCAGGCCGCGGCCAACCGCGATCCGCGCCGTTTCGAAGAGCCCGCCACGTTTGATCCGGCCCGCAAGAATGCCCGCCAACACATCTCGTTCGGCCGAGGCATTCACAGCTGCCCCGGTGCGCCACTGGCGCGCGCCGAAACGCGAGTGGCCATTGAGCGCCTGCTGGACCGCACGTCCGATATCCGGATCAACGACAGCGTGCACGGCCCGGCGAATGACCGTCGCTACCAATATGTTCCGACCTATATCCTGCGCGGCCTGACCGAGCTGCACTTGGAGTTCACACCGGCATGAAAGTCTGGGTCGACGACCAGCGCTGTCGCGGTCACGGGGTGTGTGTCACGCTCTGTGAGCATGTGTTCAACTTGACCGAAGACGGTTATGCCGAGGCGATAGCGTCCGACGTCCCAACGGAATTCGAGGCAGCCACCCGAGAGGCCATCGACTGCTGCCCCGAACAGGCAATTGCCGAACACTGACCAAAGGAGATCGTGCCGTATGCCGAAGGGGTATGTCATTCTCACCGAGGCCATCAAGGACCCGGAAGGCATGAAGGCTTATGGCCGGGCCGCCGGCGCAGCGATGGGTGGCGTCAACATTCTCGCGGTGGACACCGCACCCAAGGTCATCGAAGGCAGTTGGCATGGCGACCAGACCGTGGTCCTGGAATTCGAATCGGTGGATGCCGCCCGCGCGTGGTACGAATCCGAGGCCTACCAGAACGCAGCGAAGCTGCGCCAAGCCGCCGCGGACTGCAACGCCGTGATCATCTCCGGATTTGGCTGAGCCGCAAGGGCTTTCTTAACAGGGCGGCGACTTGGCGGTGGTGGTGGTCGCGACACGATCACGACCGGATACCGATCCAGCGTCGCAGAACGCCAATTCCCTCTGAAGCCACTATCGTCACAGTTTCGAACTCTGCGCGCCCGGTGTTGACGACCTACGGGGAAGTCCAGGCATCCATCGGAGGTTTGACGTGTCGGTATTTCCCCGACTCGCACCGGTATCGGTGGCATCGGTAGCCGCCATTGGACTGGTCGCGCCGGTAGTCGTGGCCCCTCCAGCCGCTGCCGCGCCGTGCTCGCAAACGGCTTCGGCCGCAGCACCGAACCGTATTCAGCCGCTGCCGGGAGCGGCGATGCCACCGGTACAACACGTGCCGACAGGGCGCATGCCCCGCGGCGCACAGAACCAGGCGGCGCCACCCGCCCCGGGTCCGCTCCCAGCCGCGGCCTCAGTCTCGCCGGCAACCGGTGCGCTGAACTTTGCGCCGATGCAACAAGAAGGCGCGGTGCTGCCCTGGCCCGTGCCCGGGCCTCCCAGTCCGGCAGCCCAACAGGTGCCGAACCCTACTGGCCCGACGACCGGGGCCCCTGCTGCGGCGGCCGCGGCCCCGACTACGACGATCGTCAACTGGATTGACGGACCCAACAGCCCGAACAACACCTACGCCCGCTTCGCCATCTCGGGCGCCGACCTCGGGATTATGTGGGACAACGGCCAAACCGGCGCGAACGACCAGGTGCTCATCGCATTCGGCGATACGTTCGGCGACTGCAGTGTGTCTGGTCAACAATGGCGAAGCAACACCTTGTTTCGTAGCGCGGACCGCAACCTGTCGGACGGAATATCGGTGCCCGACCCCGCTTTCGGTAACGTCTACGCCGGCTCGCCGGTCCTATCCGCGACCCCACCAGGTTCGAACTTCTCGAAACAGATCATCGCCAGTCTCGATCTCGCTCCAACCGAAGTGACCATCATCCCAACCGCGGGAATCTCGGTGGGAACAACACAATACGTCAATTTCATGTCGGTCCAGCAGTGGGGTAATCCGGGCCAATGGACCACGAACTTCTCGGCGATCGCGGTTTCCACCGACAACGGCGAAAACTGGACTGCCAGCCGTGGAACCGTTCGTCCGAGCTTCTTTTTCAGCGTACCCAGCGTCTGGTTCAACTGGGGCAACCAGAACTTTCAGCAGGGCGCGTTCGTCCGACGCGACGGTTACGTGTACTCATTCGGGACCCCGTCCGGACGCTCCGGTTCGGCCTATGTGTCGCGTGTCCCCGAGAATGCTGTGCTGGACCTCAGCCAGTACGAATACTGGAGCAACCCGTGGTGGAATTTCTTCGGCGGAGGAGGATCGTGGGTCGCAAACAGCCCCTGGGCCGCCACGCCCGTCATTGCGGCTCCGGTGAGCGAAATGTCAGTTCAATACAACGATTACCTCAATACGTACATCGTGCTCTACACCGACGGCTCGAACAACGTCGTGATGCGGACCGCGGACAATCCCCAAGGGCCGTGGAGCGCGGCGCAGACCCTGGTGACGTCAACACAACTTCCCGGCGGCATCTACGCCCCGTTCATCCACCCCTGGTCGTCCGGTCACGACCTGTACTTCAACCTCTCGCTGTGGTCGGCGTACAGCGTCATGTTGATGCACACGACGCTGCCCTGACGCCCGGCTCAACAAAGGCTAGGCCGATCATTAGACAGACCGTGGCGATAGTCCTGACAATGCTGGCTGGGGCCATCGCAGTGCTTTCCGCGCCGACAGTGGCATATGCGGGTCCGGTTGTACCGCAACCAGACACACCCTGTTCGTCCAATCTCGCAAACGCCATGACTCGGCTTCCAGATCAGGAAATAATCCTGATCTGCCAGCAGCAAGCAAACGACCTCTACGAATGGGCAATCGTCGGCTCCGACTACCCCAGCAGTGACCGGTGGTTGACCTATGGACCCTCACTTACACTGCATGGCGAGGGAACTCGCAACTACGGCCTACGGTCAGGGGACTGGGTCGCCCTCCCGCTAGACCCCGACAGCCAGTGCATCGCGGAGCAGATAGCCGTGGCCGGTGCAGGAGTTGTGAGTTCACCCCAAGTGGAGACTGGGGCGACAGGCCAGCAGTTGTCGTTTCGGGTGTTACCCAATCTCTTCTCGATAACGATGGCGGGCTATTGCCTTTGGAGCAGGGTGGACTCCCTTTAGCTCAGCGCTATTCGGTGATCGAAATGGCCTGCCGCGGGCACTGCCGGACCGCGTCGCGCACTTGCGCTTCGTTCTCCGGCGTGACTTCATCCTGCAGGATGGTCAGCGTGTCGTCATCCTCGAGCTGAAACACCTCCGGGATGATGCCCATGCACACCCCGTTGCTTTCGCACAGACCCCAGTCGACTTCGATTTTCTTCGTCATTCAAAGTCCCCTCAGCGCAATACTTTCACCGGTACGTTCAGCCAGCCCGCGACGTTCTGCATGGTAACCCGCTTGCAGCCCTCCCAGTTGACCTCGTACCGGGGCATGAAGTCGAGCAGCTTCTCTATCGCGATTCTGCTTTCCATCCGGGCCAGTGCCGCGCCGAGGCAACTGTGAATCCCGTATCCCAGACCGAGGTGTTGCGCTTCGGTCTGGTCGCGCTCGATGTCGAAGGTGTCCGCGTCGGTGAAGGCGTCGGGGTCTCGGTTCGCCGCGGCTTTCATCAGGAACACGGGCTTGCCGGCGGGAATCGTGCCACCGGCGATGTGTGCTTCTTTCAACGTCCAGCGGACGTTGTATTGCACCGGTCCTTCGTAGCGCAGCAACTCTTCGACAGCGCCGGGGATCTTGCTGCGGTCTTCTTTCAGCTTCTCCCACTGGTCCGGGTTGCGGGCGAAGAGCACCGCCGCGCTGCCGACCAACTTGGTGACTGTCTCCGCGCCTGCGCCGCCCAGAAGTGTGGCAAACCCGCAGATTTCAATATCGTCGAGCTTGCGAGTCTGACCATCCTCACCCGGGATTTCGGCGGCGATCAGCTTGCTGAGCATGTCGTCTTGCGGGTTTTCGCGTCGTTCCTGCACCAGGCTGTAGTAGTACATCGCGGTGTCGATGTTGGCCTGCATGCCGGCTTCGCTGATCTCTATCTGACCGGGCTCGTGGTGCAGGCTGATGTCAATCCAGTGCCGCACCTGCTGGCGGTATTCCGGCGGCACTCCGGCCATCGTGGTGATGACCTCGACGGGGAACGGGCCGGAGAAGTCCTGCACGACGTCGAAGTCGTCGGGATCGGCCGCGCTCAGGTATTTGTCGACGACCTCGACCACTGTGTCGTGCTGCGATTGAATGGCCCGCGGCGTGAACGCCTTATTGAGCAGGCTGCGCATGTGGCGGTGCTCCGGCGGGTCCATGAAGATGATGGACCGCTGCTCGGGGGATATGCCGCGGCGCACCATCGCCAGGTCGCAGCCCCGCGACGACGAGAAGGTCTCGAAGTCCTTGAGTGCGGCGGCCACGTCCTCGTGACGGGTCAGCGCGTAGAAGTCCTCTTTCTCGTCGTAGTAGAGCGGGGCGTCCTCACGCATTCGCCGATAGATCTCGAACGGGTCGGCGAAGTACTCCTCGGAGAACGGATCAAACACGACCTTTGGCCTGGTCATTGCACCCTCCTCGCCGCCCGTGAGCGGCCTACACCTTTACGACGGAATGCTTGACTGTAACGCTAACGGTAGACGGTTCGTCTCGTATCGAAAAGCCCTCATCTCATCCTCTGATGGCCGTGTCGATGACGTGGTCGAGCACGCCCAGATCGCTGCCCAGTTCGGCGGCGATATGCCTGGCCACGCCGATGTCTTTGCCCACGAACTCGCCCGCAGTGTCGATGAACGACGCAACGGACCCGCCCCGCGCGACGATGTCCAACACGCGACTCGCCGCGCTGCCGTGGCTAAGCGCGGTGAGCAGCGTCGACTCCGGCACACCGAGTCGCGCAGCCAGTTCGATCGACCCGGAGAGCAATCCGATTTGCGCGGCAAACAGCGCGTTGTTGACCAGCTTCACCTTCTGCCCCGCGCCCAGCGGGCCGACGTGCAGAATCGGATCGCCGTAACAGCCCAACACCGGGCGGACGCGCGCTACCGTCTCCTCGGCGCCGCCGACGAACAGTGTCAGGGCACCGGCCGCGGCGTTGTGCGGGCCTCCGCTGACCGGCGCATCAACGACGTCGACGTCATGCGGTGCCCCGCGCACGGCGATGGTCTCCACTGTGCGGGGACTTCCCGTGGTGTGCACCACCAGCGCGGAGCCCCGCGACATCGTCGCGAGCAGGCCGTGCTCCAGGCAGACCTGCCGCACCTGTTCGTCGGTGAATACGCAGATCACCACGGCGTCGGCGCCGGCGGCCACATCCGTGATGTCGGCGACCGCGGTGGCGCCCAATTGAGCCATGGCAGCGCGCTTCTCGGCGGAACGGCCCAACACCGCGACGTCGTGGCCGGCCTCGACGAGCCGGGCCAGCATGGGGTGTCCCATCCGCCCAGCGCCGATGAATCCGATTCTCACCGTGGGTGTTTCATCAAGTTCAGGGTTGCATCGGCCGCGTCGAGCACCGCCCCACCGGGAACGGCGGCGGCATCGGCGAGGTCGGCGACCAAGCGGACATCCTTTTGCAGCAGCGTTCCGGCGAGGCCCGCGAGGCGGTCCAAACCGCGGGTGTCACCGCCAAGAGCGTTGAGCGCGAAGCTGTTACCGCTGCCCCGCGAGATGACCTCGGTGAGCCGCTCCGGCAGGACACCAAGCGCCTCGCCCAGCGCCAAGGCGGTCGCAGCCGTTCCCAGGTTGGCGGTGAACAGCAGGTTGTTCAGCAGCTTGGTGGTTTGCCCGGAGCCCAGGTCACCGAGATGCACGACGGGGTTGGCGTAGGAGTCAAACACCGGGCGGCAGCGTTCGACCACGTCGGCGTCACCACCAACCATCAGCAGCAGACGACGTTCCGCCACCGCCGGAGCGCCACCGCTGACCGGCGCGTCGATGACCGAGACACCCTGCGCACCAGCCTCTTTCGCCAGTTCATGGCAGGTCTTGGGATGGACTGTGCTGTGGATGGCGATCACGCCACCTGGCTTGAGCCCGGCCAGCACCCCGTTTTGGCCGCCGGTGATCTCCTTGACGTCGGCGTCTCCGACCACGCAGAGGCAGACGAGGTCGCTGCTGGCCGCCAGTTCCGCCGGGGACCCCGCGACCTTAGCCGCGGTGTCAGCATACGGCTCGAGTGAGGCAGTTCGGCGGGCCCAGAGTGTCGTGGGGAAGCCGGCTTCGACGATCCGTCCAGCCATCGGGCCGCCCTGACTGCCCAAGCCAATGAATCCGACCTTCATCAACCGGCCTCCACGTCGGGACTTTCACGCGCGACGACACATTCCTCGGCGAAGCCCAGAACCGTCGCATGGTAGTCCGCGGCGGTATGGCCGAGGCTGATGTTGTGTCCGGCCCGGGGTTGGTGGTGGACAACAAACCGCGGCGCGGACGAGAACATGGACTCGATCTCGGCCATCGCAGAGGTGTCGGTCTGCCACACCTTCTCGTGTTCGGCGATGCTGAAGTGCACCGGTACGCGCACCGCGGGCGCGAGCGCCGGAAAGTCCTGACGGGCCCAGTTGGACACCATCAGGTCCTCGTAGGGCGGGGCCCCCGGATACACCGTGGCCCCGCCGAGCACCTCGGGTGGATACAGTTCCGTTGGGTGCCAGAGCAGTTCACGTAGACCCGTCGGGCGGCGTTCCCTGGTTGCCGTCTTGAGCATGTCGCGGGCCGCCGGGTGGTAATGCCGGCCGGTGCCCGCCAGTTCGATACCCAGCAGGTCGCCACCGCGTTCGGCTCGATCTTCGGCCGCCATGCGTACTGTCAATTCGCATCCGCCTGAATGGCCCATCAAAAACACGCCCGCGCCGCGCGGCCGCTCGCCGAGAATGCGATCGACGGCCGAATAGGCAAGCTGGACACGCTGTTCGGGCCGGGCCACCGCTTCCGGATACGGAGCTGAGCTACCGTAGCCGGGGCGATCGAGCGCCACCGCGGTGAACCCGTGCGCCGCGGCCGCTCGAAGGAAAGACGATGGCGGGTGGCCCGGACAGTCGAAATAGATTGCGGTGGTGCCTCCGCCGTGGATGGCCACGATGACCGCGCGCGGCTCCGGCGCCTCGGCGACGAGCGCCGACATCGGCACGCCGTGGACGATGACCACCCGCGGCTGCACCGTCATATGTCGGCCCGCAGCAGCAACACGCCGCTGGGCGTCAGGCCACCGCTGCTGACCACGCCGACGCGGGCATCGGCGACCTGTCGCGCACCGGCCTCGCCGCGCAGCTGGGTGATCGCCTCATGCAGCAGACCCATGCCATGCGTTCGGCCGTGCGACAGTTGACCGCCGTGCGTGTTGAGCGGTAGCTGGCCGTCGCGGGCGATGTTCTTGCCGCCGTCCAGGAATTCTTTCGCCTCGCCGATCCGGCAGAAACCCAGCGCCTCGATCCACGATAGGCAGTTCATGGTGAACCCGTCGTAGAGCTCGGCCACATCGACGTCCTCGGGCCGCAGCACAGTACGTGACCACAGGTGTGCGGACTGGCCGAGCACCTGAGGCTCGTGGGTCAATGTGCTTTGGTCCCAGTCGATTCGCTCGATGATTTGCGTGCCCACCGCCTCCACCAGCACCGGCGGCTTGGCCATGTCACGAGCGGCGTCGACGGCCGAGACGATGACGGCGATCGCTCCGTCGCACGGCACGTCGCAGTCGTAGAGCCCGAACGGCGTGGTGATAGGTCGCGCGTTCAGATAGTCGTCCATCGTCATCGGAGTCCGGTAGACCGCCGACGGATTGAGTTCGGCATTGGCGCGCTGGTTCAACGCAATCCAGCCCAGCGTCTCTTTCGTCGTCCCATAGCGATGGAAGTGCCGCTGTGCGTTCTGCGCCAACGTGTGCGCCGCGGAGGTGGCGCCAAACGGCATCAGCCAGTCGGCTCGGCGGCCCATCGACGGCACGATCTTGCCCTGCTTCATCTGTTCGTTGAACGTGGCTTCCCACAGCGTCCGGAAGCACAACACGTGACGGGCAAGCCCGCCGGCCACGGCCAGCATCGCCGCGATGACCGAGCCACCCGGGCCGAAGGTTTCGATACCTCCGTTGTGCCACGTCGGTCGGATCCCCAGGGCGGCCTCCAGCGCGGTGACGCCGCCTTCGCCGAACCCGCCGAGATTGCCACCGCCGGGATACGTTGACAGGCCGTCGATGTCGTCGAATGTCAGCCCGGCATCGGCGACCGCCGCCTCGCACGCGGCCACCGTCAGCGACAGCGGCGGCACCATCAAGCGGCGCCCGATCTCCGACATGCCGATGCCGGTCAGCGCCACCCTGTCTTCGAACTTCTCCGGTGTGAGCATCGGGCGGACGTATTCGCCGAAGCGCTCCGGCTCGATGTCGTCGATCGGCAGCGGGCCGGGCGCAGTGTCGTCGGCGGGCCGGAACAACGGCAGCCACACGTCCTCGACCTGCTCGAAGACCACCTCGACTTGCTGACCGAGCTGCAGTTGCTCGGGGTCGCAATCAATGATGTTGGTGGTCAACCTGACTCGCGGGTCTTCGGCGATCGCGACCTGCGCGACAACGTACGGCGCGGGCAAGCCGGGCAGGCTGAACCGGTGATTGATGGTGAACCCCGCCAACGTCGCGCGACCTGACACCGCCCGCACCTCGAGATGGTGCGAGCGGCAGTACCGGCAGATCGGCGCGGGCGGATGGATGAGCGAGTCGCAGTCGGCGCATCCCTGCAGCCGCAGCGTGCCGTCGGCGCCTGAGCGCCAGAAGAATTCATTCTCGTCGGTGACCAGGGGTGCCGGGCGTCCGGTGTGCTGCGTCAACGCGTGAAACCCCACTCCGCTTCGTTGTCCTCGGTTTTGAGGTGCGCGGCAGGATCGTTGTCGTCGCGTAACTCCGGGTGACGAACACTGGACTTGAGCTCACCGATCTCGGTGATGGCGTGCACCGGGCAGTCCAGCAGTGCGTTCATCACCGCATGTTGGTCGGCTTCGGCCACGGTGCCGTCACCGGTCAAGCACGCATATCCCCAGTCGTCGAGTGAGAAGTAGCCGGGCGCGTGTTTCGCGCAGATACCGAAGCCGTCGCAGACTGTGCGGTCGAGGCGAATTTTCATGCCTGTTTCACCATCTCCACCTCGTAGGGACGGTCTGCGCGGAACGGTTGGTTGCCGCAGTCCTGGCAGGCGGCGTCCAGATGCCGGGCGACCTCGTCGGGAAACTGAGCGAGCAGGCTAGCCGCGATGTTCGTCGCGGCGTCCAGCGTCGCGCAGGCGCCGCGCCCGCGCAGCACCACCGACCAGCGGCGCAGTCGGTCCACGTCTTCCACGGTGGCGGCGCCATCACGCAATGCGCCCGCGGCGGCGGCCATTGCCGCCGTCCCGTTGAAGCATGAGCCGCACTGGCCGGCGTTTTCACGGTCGAAGTAGGCCAGCACCGACGCGGCCACTGCCACGGGGCAGTCGTCGGTGATCACCGAAATGGCGCCGCAGCCCAAGCCGCTGCCGCACCGGCGCATGGTCTCGTGATCCAGCGATGTGTCGAGCACGCGTCGGTCAAGCAGGCCCGCGAAGTAACCGCCCATCAGCGCGCCTCGCACCCGGTCCGGTGAAACTCCGTGTAGGGCAAGCAGTTCAGTGAACGGTAGGCCGTGCGGCAGTTCGTAGAGCACCGGCGGCCGTCCCGCTCCGGTGATGGTGGCAAGGAACGTGCCCGACGACACCGGGGTGCCCTCGGAGCGGAACGCAGCCGACCCGTCGCTCTGCAGGAAGGGCAGGTTGGCCAGCGTTTCGACGTTGCTGACCAGCGTGGGCCGTTCGGCGACGCCGGCTTCGAACGGGCGCGGTGGCTTGTCGGTCGGCTTGGCCGGGCCGCCGTTGATCGCCTGGACCGCGGCGGTCTCCTCGCCGGCGACATACCCGGGTTGCACCGTCACCAGTTCGACCATGACGCCGTCCAGCTCGGAACCGAGCTCTGCGAGGGCCGCTTCGACGCTGCGGGCCGATTCGGGGTCGGAGACATAGACGTAGGCGCGCTCGGCCGCCACGATCGCGGCGGCCAGCCGCAGCCCGTCCAGCACCAGGTGCGGGCGTTTGCGCAGCAGCCAGCGGTCTTTGATCGAAGCCGGTTCTCCCTCTTCACCATTGGCGACGACCACGGTGCCGCCCGCGCGGCGCCCGTTATCGCGAACCGTGCGCAACTTCACCGCGAGCGGGAAGGCCGCGCCGCCGCGACCGACCAGCCCGCTGGACTCGACCTCGCTCAGCAGTTCGTCGGCGGCGGCCAGCGGCCGGTAGCCGCCCCGCGCCCGGTACGCCGCGAGGTCCTCGCGGGTCTGCGGCTGCTCGCCCAGCAGCCGGGGCGGGCAGCCCGGGGCGGTCGCCGCGGTGATCGGTTCGGCCTGGGTGGTTATCTGGCTGGTGTTCATGAACTAGCTCGCCGTCCCTGCAGTTACGCTTGCGCGCATGCGGACTGCCGTGGTGCGCGTCAACGTCGACCCTGAGGGGCGATTCACGCATGCGCGGCTACGAGAGGGCATGGTGGTCCTCCTTGGGCTCGTCGGCGAGGCGGGCATCGATATGGTGCAAAGTGACCTCACGACGATGCCGACCGGTCGCCGAGAAGTTGAATTGCTCATCGCCGCCGAAGACGCGGATGCGGCCAAACGCGCTGGAATCGAGTTGTGCACCAAATCTTTTGGCGGTTCGCCGTCGTCCGGTGTGGTGACCTTTGTCAGCAGGGGAACCGACGACGACGCGCATGGTGTGCTGGCCGGGTTCGGGCTGACCGGCGAGATCGTCCGCGCGCCCGGCGACGACGGCTACGACATCGTCTACGTGACGCTGCGGGAGGAAGACCTGGATCGCATTCCGGAGAGCCGCGTCCACACGGCCTTGGAGGCTTCGCTGAACTGCGAGGTCCACATTCGCACGCGGTAGATCCATCACGATCCCAGGAACTCCAGGATCGCCGGGGCCGCCTGCACCCAGGTGTCGAACATGTTGAAGTGCTTCACTTTACCCGCGGCGCGCGCCTCGGAGGCGCGCTCCCACGCATCCTCTGGCCAGGGCGGGTCGATGAGCTTCGATCCCTTGATCAGGCAGCTGACTTCCAGCGACGTCCGTTTCGGGTGATCCATGTCGTTCTCGCCGCCACGAATGATCAGCGTGGGAACCTTGATGCGGTCGAACATTTCGTCCTCGACGCCGGGAATTGTCTGCCCTGGCTTGGACACGAACGCGTTGAGCCAGCGCAGCATCACCTTCAGAAATTCGTCGGAGTCGAAGTCGAGGAACCGCTGCTTGTTGGCCGGGTTTTCGTCGATGCGGTCGCGCCATTCCGGCACTTTCACCACGCCGTCCATTCCGGTGCCCCGCACCGCGAGAATGCTGGGGATGATGTAGAACGAACCGAGCACGAAGGTGCCGTAGATGCCTCCGACGATGTTCCACACCACGAGCTTGGTGACCATTTCGGGGTAGAGCATCGTGGTGAGCATGGAATCCCTTGCCCCACCGGAGCCTCCGGCGAGGATGCAGCGCTCGAAGCCCAGCCCTGTGACCAGCTTGTGCAGCGTCTCGGCGCGCATGTGGGATTCGCTCTGCCCATAGAACTGCACGTCGGACTTTCCGCAGTTGGGTCGGTCCCACAGCAGCACCCGGTAGCCGCCGGCGGCCAGGGCATCGGCCAGCGGACGTAGGCCCTCAATGTCCTTACTGAACCGGCCGCCCGGCGTCAGGGCAATGAGATCGCCGGATCCACCGAGGATTTCGTAGACGACATTGCCACCATTGACCTCGATAGACGCCACGCAAATCTCCTGTTGTGTTAAGCCATGACCAGAACGTCGGTGCCGACGACACGCACCGGGTAGGTACGGATGCTCCACTCGGGCTTGACCGCGGTGGTCCCGGTCGCGAGCTCGAAACCCCATTGATGCCAAGGGCAGTAGATGTACTCCAGGTCGCGAACCATGACGGCGTCACCCGGGGCGTTGTCATCCACGACGGTGCGGCCGCGGGGCCGCCCCGAGCAGAGCGGGCCGCCTTGGTGCGGGCAGTAATTCGCGATCGCGTAGAAGGTTCCGTTGACGTTGTAGACACCCACACCGTGCCGTCCGATCGGCACCAGCTTGTGCTTGCCCGGGGGAATCTCGTCCACGGTCGCAACGACGTGTTCACGGCCCTGTGCGAGGCGAGTCTGGGGCCGCTCGGTGGCCGCCCCGCTCTCTTCAGAACTCAACTCAGAGCACCCGGACTTGGCCCTCGAGGACGGGAACCGTCTCCGGAAGGTGATAGGTCGCGATGCCGTTGCGGTACATGATCGATTCGCGCGCAGCCTTGGGCAGATGCTTGACCACCCAGCGCGGATCGTCGAAAGTCCAGTGCGGGTAGTCCGACGAGTACAGCAGGATCTTGTCGCACTCCATCCACTCCATCGCTCGGGTCAACTCCGTCTTGTCCTCGGGGTAGTCCAGCGGTTGCGTGGTGAACTTGATGTGGTCCTTGACGTATTCGCTTGGCTTGCGCTTGATTTCCACCCGTGACTTGCGGGCCTCGTAGATCGAGTCCATGCGCCACATGAGTGGCAGGATCCAGCTGAAGGCGTGCTCGACGAAGACGATCCGCAAGGTCGGGAAGCGGTCGAAGACGCCGTCGAAGATCAGGCTCATCACCTGGTTCGCCGCCAGCAGCGAGTAGGTCACCATGAAGTCGTGGTTGTAGCTGGGGAAGCCCACCGGCGGCGTCGGCAGCAGCTCGTAGGTGCCGCGCGACAGGTGGCAGCTGACGGTGATGTCATGCTTGGTGGCGGCCGCCCAGATCGGGTCGTACTTCGGGTGGCCCCATGACGGCCTCGGCTCGGCCTTGATCAGAATCTGGGCCATGTAGGGGTGCCCCGCCCACTTCTCGATCTGTTCGACCGCACCTTCCGGGTCCTCGATCGCGACGCAGATCGACCCGCGCCAACGCTGGTGCCAGTTGTTGTGGCTGTCCAGCCAGTGATTGTTCTGCCAGTCGTTGAGTGCGCTCGAATATGCCTGGTTGGCCTCCGGTAGACGCGGCGTGCGGCCGGCGGGCTCCAGGATCGCGATGTCCGAGCCTGCCTCCATGATCAGCTGGCGGAACGCCATGTCCGGGTCGCTGCCCGGGAACTCGCCGTCCGGCGGGAAGGTGTCGGTGCGCATCGCGAAGGCGTGCGCGTAGTCGGGGGCGTCGTAGTAGATCAGCTCGCCGATCTTGTGGTCCAGGAAGAACTTGCTGCGCCACGGCTCCGGGATGTACGGGGTGATCTCGCCGCGCTTGGGTACTGGATGGACATCCGAGTCGACGCACCGCACGGCGATGCGCTCCTTGGCGGGAACTCGTTCCTGCGCATGGGTCTCTGTCACTTGGACCATCTCGACCTCCTCAGCCTTCCCTGACTTCTATTCTGCGACTAGCCCGCCGCGAGGTCGACAGAAATGTCGATTCCGTACAGGCTGGCCGCGTTACGCCAGCACACCTTGTCCCGCTGCTCGGCCGACAGCGCCTTCGGCAGTTTGCGGATGTCGCCGCACTGCCAGTGCGGATAGCTGGAGCCGAACATCACCATGTCCTCTTTGCCGGTGAAGCCGAACCACTCGCCGGCGAACTCGACGTCGCCCGGACCGTCGAGGCTGCCCTGGACGAAGTACACGTGCCCGGGCAGGTAATCGCTGGGGATCCGGGGCGCCCACGGCGTCTGTTCGAGGTGCGGACGGCCGAAGGTGTCCATCCGCCAGATGAACGGCGTCACGAAGTCCGCGGCGCCGTCGGCCCAGACGAACTTGAGGGCGGGCCAGCGCTCGAACACGCCCTCCGCGATCATGTTCATCAGGTGGTACAGGTAGTTCAGCGCCATGAAGCTGACGTACTGCTCATAGGTGAGCGTGTTGCCCGACGGAGTCGGGGGAAACCCGATGCCTTCGCCCGTTTCGATGTGCACTGCCACCGGGAGATTGGCGTCGGCGGCGGCCTCCCAGAGCGGCCAGAACTGCGGCTTGCCGTACAACTCGCGGGACTGCAACGGGACGGCGACCTGAACCACCCGCGGGTGTCCGCGCCATTTCTCGATCTCGCGCACGGCGCCGGCGATGTCGTCGGGGTTCACCCGGATGGTGCCGCGGAACCTGTCGCCGAACTGGGCGGACTCCAGCCACTTCGACACCATCATCTCGTTGTGGGCCGCGTGCAGGGCGCTGCCCAGGTGCCGATCGGGCATGATGCCGCGCCCCATCGGGTGAAGGACCGCGAGGTCGACGCCGCGCTTCGTAAACAGTTCGTTGCCAACGAATTCCGGATCCGAACCCGGGTATTGACGGTCCGGTCCCTCGGTGTTGGGCGCGTATTCGCCGCCGGGCGCCCCGTACCAGTCCATCTCGTAGTCGGGGAAACCGCGGCTCTTGTACGGCTCGCGCATCACCGAGCGCAGTTCCTTGTTGGACGAAAAGAAGATGTGCACGCTGGCGTCGATCAACGGCGTGCGTGTTCCGTCCGAGTGTTCGATCACGTAAACCACCTTCGCGGCGCCGACGATTGGGTCGGGCCTACTGGCAATACGCTAGCCAATCTAACATTCCCATTCACGGTCAATCAACGGGTTTCCGGTAAGCATTTCGATTAATCATCGCACCTGGTAGCGGTCACAATTGCGACGATGCGTTGTAAGTGTTGTTCTTCGTAAACGATAATACCATTCTCCCACGCAGGCGGAACGTCTCAGCCGTTATTTCGGCTACTTGTCAGACGGGATACGTCACGCCAGTCGACTGTTCCGACACAGCCCAGAGCCAGGTCTGCAGCTCCTCGTCATGCGACGCGGCGGACGACTGCACCAACCGCGGGTAGCCGCGTTGCTCGGCCAGGTGGCTCGGTCCGTAGTACTGGCCGCCGCGGACCTGTGGGTCGGTGGCGGCCCGCAGCGCCGGCAGCGCACCCATTGCCGCGCTTTGGAACATCAGCGGCCCGACGACGGTCATCCCGACGCGGACCCACGTCGGCGCGTTGCGCCCGAGTTCGGTCCGCGAGCCACCCGGATGGGCCGCGACGGCGATCGTCCGCGCAGCTTTGTCGGCCAGCAGGCGCTGCAGCTGGTAGGTGAACAGCAGATTGGCCAGCTTCGACCGGCCGTAGGCGGCCGCCCGGTCGTAGCCGGGGCCTGCGCGCAGGTCATCGAAATTGATGCCGGCCCGAATTCGGTGGCCCAAGGGTTACAAGTAATTACTGATGCGTGTTTCTGTCAAGCCTGGGCCTCTGAGTTCTAGAGTCGGTCCCGAAATGACGCTGCCTGGTCTAGTCCTCGTTCACGGCGGGGCTCACGCTGCCGACTGTTGGGATCTGACGATCGGCGAATTAGCCTGCCAGGAACCGCAATTACGTGTCCTGGCGGTAGACCTTCCCGGCCGCGGGCGCCACCCTGCGGATCTGGCGAAGATCACCGTGGCGGATTGGGTGGACTCAGTGGTCGCCGACGTCGAAGAGGCCGGGTACGACGATGTCGTCGTCGTCGGGCATTCGATGGGAGGGCTCACCGTTCCCGGTGTGGTGACCAGGCTCGGCCCGTCCCGGGTGCGCGAGCTGATCATGGCGGCGGCATTCGTTCCGCCCCAGGGGTTATCGGTCGTCGACGTGCTGAGAGGGCCACTGGCCCCGCTCGCGCGCATGGGAGCGCGGATCAACGTGCCCCTCGGAATACCGACTGCCGCGGCACGATTCGCCTTCTGCAATGGGATGTCGCGAGACCAGCGTGCCTTCGCGTTGGCGCGCATCTACGCGGAGTCGCGACGGGTGATTGTCGAGCCCGTAGATCGCCGCGACTTACCGGACGAGGTGCCTCGAACCTGGATTATGACGTTGCGGGACCGTGCGCTGTCGTTGCGGCAGCAGCGCGGCTGTATCGAGGCGCTCGGTGGCGTCGACACCTTGATCTGCGTCGAAACCTGCCACGACCTGATGTACAGCGAACCCCGGTGGCTGGCCGAAACCCTGATTGAACGGTGCCGGTATCGGGCTCAGCACCCCGGGTGGTGAATCTGTTTCTGCGCGGCATCCTGCCGAGTGACGTCGCCGCCCACAGCTGGCCCCCGGCGAGATTGTTACTGTGCTAATAAGAGAATAGTATTCTCACAGCACGTTAACTGATCTAAGGAGCTGGCCGGGATGCTGCTGGAATTCGACGCCGATCAGCGGCTTTGGCAGGAAACGGTGTGCGATGCCGTCGCCAAGCAGTGCCCGCTGGCGCTGGTTCGAGGTGTGGCCGAAGACGGCGTGGACCCGACCCCGGTCTGGCAGGCCTACGTGGAACACGGCTGGACCGAGATGAATGACCCCGAGACCGCCGTCGAGTTGGCCATCGTGCTGGAAGAGCTGGGCCACGCCACCGATCCCACGCCGTTCTTGGCGACGATGAGCCAGTTCGCACCGTTGGCTGCGGACCGGTTCGACCCGCAGGCCTCCGGTACCGCCGTCTACTCCGGGGTGACGGCACACCGGGAGGGCGATGGGTGGGTTTTGGACGGCACAGCGAAGCATGTGCTGGACGGCGATCGGGCCGACTGGTTGGCGGTGGTGACCGATGCCGCGGTGTTCATCGTCAGCGCCGGCGAGGTGGCCGGGCAGGTATCCAGGCGACGCACTGCCGTGTTCGACCCGGTGTTGCATGTCGCCGACTTGACGTTCGACGGGCTCCGTGTACCCGACACCGCGCGCGTCGGCGTTGACGTCGAGCGGGCGCATCATGTCGCGCTGATGGGCATGGCGATGACGATGGTCGGTGCCTGCCAACGCATTCTGGATCTGGTGCTCGACCACGTGCGCAGCCGCCACCAGTTCGGGGTGCCGATCGGTTCGTTCCAGGCGGTCCAGCACAAGGCTGCCGACATGCACGTCGCGGTGCAGAGGGCACGGGCACTGACTTACTACTCGGCGTTGACGATTGCTGCGGACGATCCGCGTCGACGGCTGGCCGCCGCGATGGCGAAAGCTGGTGCGGGTGAGTGCCAGTCGCTGGTGTTCCGCCACGGCCTGCAACTGTTCGGTGCGATGGGCTTCACTTGGGAGAACGATGTGCAATTCGCACTGAAGCGGGCTAAGTCAGGCGAGCTCATGCTCGGCGGCGCCGCCGAGCACCGGGCGACGATCACTGAGGAATACCGTGCAGCTCACGTTTGATCCCGATGTCGAGGAGTTCCGCGCAGACTTCGTCGCCTTCCTCGACGAGCACGTGCCTGCTGCCGCGGCTGATGCGTTGGAACGGCCAAAGTCGGTATCGCACATGCCGGCTTGGGCGCGCCGCTGGCAGCGGTTGCTGTTCGACAACGGCTGGCTGTTGCCGACTCAGCCGCCGGAGTTCGGCGGCCGCAACGCCACGGTCTTGCAGCAGTATGTCTATTTGGAAGAGCTCTGCCGGCGGCGGATCTACCACAGCTTCAACCCGCAGGGCGTGAACATCATTGCAGCATCGCTGATTTCGTTCGGCAGTGACGAGCAGAAGCAGCGTTGGGCGGTGCCTATCCTGCGGGCCGAGATCACCGCGTCATTGGGGATGAGTGAGCCCAGTGCGGGTTCGGATCTGGCATCGCTGCGCACCAAAGCGGTCCGCGACGGCGACCATTTCGTGGTCAATGGCCAGAAGGTGTGGACGTCGGGCGCGCACGATGCCGATGTGCTGCTGACGTTTGTGCGGACGGACCCAGATGCGCCCAAGCACAAGGGGATTAGCGTGCTGTTGATCCCCACCGACACTCCCGGTGTGGTGCGCCGGCCGTTCCCGTCCATCTGCGGTCAGGACGACCTGGACTTCAACGAGGTGTTCTTCACCGATGTGCGAGTTCCGGCGGAAAACCTGGTCGGGCCGCTCAACCAGGGCTGGCGGGTGGCCAACGGATCACTGGGTCACGAGCGCACGATGATGTGGCTTGGCTTCGCCGACCGGATGGACAACGTCCTCGCCGACTTCCATCCCGCCAACGCACTCGAACGTGACCAGTACGCCACCACGTTGATGGACTTGTCTGCGCTCCGCCTGCTCGGTTCGGTGGCCCTGGCCCGCGCCGCCCGCGGCGAAGAAGATGTGCCCGCGCTGTCTGTGCTCAAGCTGCTCGGCTCCGAAGCCGAACGGCAGGCATGCGAAAATGCGCTGTCCGCAGCGGGATCCGACGGCCTGGCGCACCCCGCGCTGACCGGTCGGTACGAGCCGATGAACCTTGACCACTACTTCGGCAGCTGGTTCGAGCGCTACGCCCGCAGCTTCTCCGGCACCATCGCCGGCGGCACGTCGGAGATCCAGCGCAACATCATCGCGCAGCGCGTGCTCGGATTACCTGCTCGCTAGACCGTCAGTCGATGACGGCTGCATCTTTGCGTTCGGTGATGGGCAGCGCCAGCTGCTGCTCGTCGCAGATCCGCTGCAGCTTCGCGAGGGTTTCGTCGAGGCCCGCGCCAACGCGGCGGCCGGGGGTGAAAGTCGCCGGCAGGTGGCGCATGCCCTGGATGACGCCGATGGTTTCGTAGTGCACGGTGCCTTCCGGGTCGCACTGGTAGTCCGGCATCCGGTCCAGCACCGCGGTGAGCATGGACTTGAACACGGTGCGGGCCACATTCGAGCCGACACAGCGATGCACGCCGAGACCGAAGCTGAAGTGGCGGTTGCCTTTACGGTCCATGATGATTTTGTTGGGTTCGGCGAACACCGACGGGTCGCGGTTGGCCATCGCCCAGGAGATCCACAGCCGCTCGCCCTCTTTGAACTGCGTGCCCTCGATTTCCACATCATCTGAGAACGTGCGTCCATCGCCGGGCGCCGGCGTGAAGTAGCGCAGGAATTCCTCGGTGGCGGAATCCAACAGGGTGTCGCGCTCGCGGCTGAGCCGCTCGCGTTCATCGGGATGCTGCGAAAGCCATTCCAGTGAATGGGCGGTGAGCGCCGTGGTGGTGTCGAAGCCGCCGCCGATGACCAGCCCGAGGTTGCCCATGATCTCGAGGTCGGGAGCGGGCTCGCCGTCGATCCGCATCTTGATGAGCGCGTTGACGATTCCCGGCCGTGGGTTTTCCCTGATCTCGATCATGTTGTTCAGCAGATCCAGGCCCATCTCCCGATGCATCGCATTGACACGGTCGAGGTCGGGGGAGTGCTCCGGTGTATACAGCGCGGCATGGGTCGGCTCGCTATACATCGCCCACTTGTGCAGCGGGATCCCCAGCATCGCCAGAGTCAGCACTGCCGGCACGACGTTGGCGAGATCGTCGACGAAGTCGATGTGGCCTTCTTCGATCTTTTCGTCGAGACACGCGCGGGTCACGTCGTCGATGAAAGCCGTCCAGCGCTTGACCGCGGCGGGCGACAGGTACGGGTTGAGCTCATTGCGATAGATACGGTGCTCGGGCTCGTCCATCTCCAGGATGCCGCCCCGCACCCCGCTCGCACGCTTGGCCGTCGGAATCGAAATGCCTTTATAGCCTTGGCGTTCGCCGTTGATGTCGTGGTCGTTGGAGACGACCGGGCATCGGGCGAGCTCGAACACTGCCTGGCTGCCGCCGGCCACCCAATGGCCTTCGTAGGTGTCGGTCCAGGCGACCGGGCACTTAGCGTGCATCTCCTCGGTGATCTTCTCGAACTGGGTTCGGTACTCCGGGGTGTGCCGGTCGAAGTGGTACCGGTTCTTTTTGCGATCGCTGTCGCTCACGACGTCGTCGACGCTCAAGGTGTGCCCTCCTTCGTTGTCTGGTGGCGACCCGCTGCGCCCGGCTGCGCCGCGCTAGCGATCGCCACGGATCGTGATGGCTTGTTCCGGACAGGACTGCGCGGCTTCCCGGACGGCGTCTTCGTGTTCTGGCGGAACATCTTCCGAGACTGCCGACGAGTGGCCTTCGATATCGTCAAGCACAAAAGAATCCGGTGCGATCATCGAGCACAGCGTGTGCCCCTGGCAGCGATCCGGATCAACTCGAACTTTCACAACTTTCCCCTATGTGCGGTAGTCGTACCACTTGAGGTATCCGCCCGCGTCGACGCGCAGCTGCATACCAGTCACATATCGGGCCTCGTCCGAGGCCAGCCAGAGCACGGCATTACTGATGTCCTCCGGTTCGACGTAAGGAATCCGCATCGCCTGCTGGACACCGAAAACCGGCTCGGCATCGGCGCGCGTCGGGTTTTCGAGATCCGGCCGGAACGAACGGTACATCGGCTCGCTCTGCAACATGTCGGTGTTGGTGTTCGTCGGATGAACCACGTTCGCGCGAATCCCGAACACCGCAAGCTCGGTGGCCAGATCGTGCACGTAGCTCGACAGTGCGCGCTTGGAGTGCACGTAGGCCATCCCGCCCGGGTCTTTGCCGGGACTGTCTTTTTTGGAGGTGTCCATCAGCGCGGCGGTCGATCCGGTGGCGATGATCGAGGCGCCCTCCCGAAGATGCGGCAGCGCAACCTGTATCGCGTTGATCGTCCCGATCAGGTTGGTGTTGATCACGTCGCACCACGCCTGCAGCGGCGGCTGGCCCTTCATGCCGGCGACGCCGGCCGCAGTCACCACGATGTCGACCTTGCCGAACTCGGCCAGGCCGGCGTCCAGCGCGGTCTGCAGTTGCGCGGCGTCGCGGACGTCGGCCTGCGCGATCACCACTTTCTGGCTGGTCTTCTCGATCAGTCGGGCGGTCTCGTCGAGGTCTTCCGGACAGGCCATCGGGTATCCGATGGTGTCGATGTCACGGCACAGGTCCACGGCGATGATGTCGGCGCCTTCTTCGGCCAACCGCACGGCATGACAGCGGCCCTGGCCGCGGGCCGCACCCGTGACGAATGCAGTTTTTCCCTTCACCCGACCTTCAACACGTCCCAACAGAGGAGTCCTCTCAGGTGTTTCGGCCGCCGTTGACGCCGAGTATCTGGCCGGTGATGTAGCCGGCCTCCTCGGACACCAGGAAGGCGCACGCCGCCGCGATGTCTTCCGGTTTACCGATCCGGCGCACCGGCGTTGCGGCGATCGTCTTCTCGATGTCGCCGAGATTGCCGCGTTCCTCGGCGGCACGCAGCATCGGGGTGTCGATGAACCCCGGTGGCACCGCGTTAACCGTGATCCCGTTCGGCCCGTACTCCAGGGCCAGCGACTTGGTCAGCCCGTTGACGGCGGATTTGGCCGCCACATAGTGCGACATGTAGGGAGCCCCGGAGTGGGTGCTGGACGAGGAGATGTTCACGATGCGACCCCAGCCGGCCTCCAGCATGTCGGGCAGCACCGCCTGGATCATGTGGAACACCCCGTTGAGGTTGACGTCGATCAGCCGCTGCCAATCCGTGAACTCGATGTGGTTGAAGCGTTTGAATCCGTCCAGGCCCGCGGCGTTGACCAGGACGGTGACCGGGCCCAGTTGCTCGCGAACAGCCGAAAGCGCGGCATCCACTTGCGCGCGGTCGGTTACGTCGGCGGTGAAGGCGAATTGCGTCTCAGCGGGCTTGAGATCGACGGTCGCAACTTGGTAGCCGTCCCGGCGAAGCCGCTCGGCGATGGCCAGGCCGATTCCGGAACCGCCGCCGGTGACCACGGCCGTTGTCACGCAGGTACCCCGGCAGAGAGGGTCTCAGGCACAAAGAATCTCCCTTCCAATTATGAGAACCTTACTCTCACCGAACAGTTGCCCGCAAGGCAGCACGGAAACCGCGCTTTTCCTGCGAAGACACTGGGAATTGCGGACCTACCGATGGGTAACGAGGATGGCAGTCTCGTTTCTTTCGTTTGGTTGAATTCTCGTACTCGGAATGTAAGATTCGCCCGGGGCGAGAATGAAATTACCCACTTGTCGAGGAGACCGGTATGCCACCGCTGGACCGCGCGGCGACGATGCAGACCGCGCAGCGGTCTGAGGAGAAGCCGGGCCATCAGGACCCCGCGGCGACCACCAGTGTGGGTGATAGCCCAACGGAAGGTGGGTCCGAACCGAATGCCGACCGCCGGCTGCTGATCGACGGTCGGCTCGTCAGCACAGACTGTGTCTTCGCGTCGGTCAACCCGGCCACCGGTGAGGTTATCGGTCACGCCCCGGACGCCGGGATCGACGAGGCGGAGGAGGCTATCGCGGCCGCTCGGCAGGCGTTCGACACGACAAGTTGGGCGACCGATGTCTCATTACGAGTCCATTGCCTCGATCAGTTG
This sequence comes from Mycobacterium sp., assembly GCA_035506875.1. GTDB lineage: Bacteria > Actinomycetota > Actinomycetes > Mycobacteriales > Mycobacteriaceae > Mycobacterium. The sequence goes on along the minus strand of DATJOR010000096.1, from coordinate 2,679 downwards.
CATCAGGCGCTACTCGACCATGCCGAAGAACTGCGCGATCTCACGATTGCCGAAGTGGGCGCGACGCGCGCATTGACCCACGGGGCCCAGCTGGACGAGCCAATCAAGATCGTCCGCTATTACGCCGATCTGTTGCGCGAATATCCGATGACTGAAGAACTCGGAGAAATCCAATCGCGCGGTACGCGGCACCGTCGTTGGGTGGAGAAAGAGGCTGCCGGGGTGGTGGGCGCGATCATCGCGTACAACTACCCGAATCAGCTGGCGCTGGCAAAGTTGCCACCAGCGCTGGCGGCCGGCTGCACGGTGGTGCTGAAGGGCGCGCCGGACACCCCGCTGGTCACCTTGGCGCTGGGGGAGTTGATCGCCAACCACACCGACATCCCGCCCGGCGTGGTCAACGTGCTCAGCTCGTCGGATGCCGTTGTCGGAGAAGCCCTGACGGCCAGCCCCGACGTCGACGTCATCACCTTCACCGGATCGACGCCCGTCGGTCGTCGGATCATGGCCGCGGCCAGCGAGACCGTCAAACGCGTTTTTCTCGAGCTGGGCGGTAAGTCGGCAGCGATCATGCTCGACGACGCCGACTTCACAAACGCCAGCATGTTCGCGGCGTTCAGCATGGTCACCCATGCCGGGCAGGGGTGCGCGTTGACGTCGCGGCTGCTGGTGCCGAAGAAGCACCACGACGAGATCGTCGAATTGATCGCGCAGAACTTCGCCAAGGTCCGGCACGGCGACCCCGCCGACCCGAAGACCTACATGGGACCGCTGATCAACGAGCGCCAGCGCGACAAGGTTGACGCGATGGTGCAACGGGCCGTCGCCGAGGGCGCCACGCTGGTCACCGGCGGCAAGCGCATGGGTCCCGGCTACTTCTATGCACCCACCCTGCTGACCAATGTCGATCCGGGCAGCGAGATCGCGCAGCAAGAGATCTTCGGCCCGGTGCTGGTCGTCATCGGCTTCGACGATGACGACGACGCGGTGCGCATCGCCAACAACTCGATCTACGGTCTGGCGGGCGCGGTGTTCAGCGCTGATCAAGAGCGGGCGTTGGCGGTGGCGCGACGGATCCGCACGGGATCGTTTTCCATCAACGGCGGCAACTACTTCGCCGCCGACAGCCCGTTCGGGGGCTTCAAGCAGTCCGGCGTCGGCCGGGAGATGGGGGTGGCCGGTTTGGAGGAATTCTTGGAGCGCAAGACCTTTGCAATGCCCGCACCGGGTGCTGAGGGCGCTGCCTGATGGGCGGGCCGCTCGAAGGCATCCGCGTCCTCGAGGTCGCCATGTACGGGTTCGTCCCGTCAGCGGGCGCGGTGCTGGCCGAATGGGGCGCGGACGTGGTCAAGGTCGAGCACGCGGTGACCGGTGACCCGCAGCGCGGGTTGCGGCAGACCGGCCTGTTGCGCGTCGAGGGCGATCCCAACCCGAACATCGAGCACGCCAACCGCTGCAAGCGCAGCCTCGGCCTGGACATGTCGGTGCCGGAAGGCAAAGAAGTGCTCTACGAGTTGGCTCGCCGGTCCGATGTGTTCCTGACCAGCTTCCTGCCCGGCCACCGGAAAAAGTTCGGCATCGACGTCGACGACATCCGTAGGGTCAACCCGAACATCATCTATGCCCGGGGCAGCGCGCTGGGGCCCCGGGGAGCGGAGTCGGAAAAGGGTGGCTATGACATGACCGCGTTCTGGTGTCGGGCCGGAACCGCCGCCACCATCACCCCGCCCGGGACGGAAGGCATGGTGGGTCCGCCCGGACCCGCGTATGGTGACACGATTTCGGGCACCAATCTCGCCGGCGGGATCGCGGCGGCGTTGCTCAAACGCGAACGCACCGGCGAACCGTCGATCGTCGACGTCTCGCTACTGGGCAGCGGGCTCTGGTCGCTCGGACACACGGTGGCACTGACCGTGCATCTCGGACAGCGGATGGAGGCGTTCCCGCCCGGCGTGCACGGCTCGCCGATCAACCCACTGGTGGGGCTATACGCGACATCCGACGGCCGCTACATCTCCTTTGTGATGATGCAAGCCAGCAAGTTCTGGGCGGACGTTTGTCGCCATATTGACCAACCAGAACTGGCAGACGACCCGCGTTTCGACACCGACGAAAAGATCGCCGCCAATACCGCGGAGGCGGTGCAAATTCTGACCAAGGCGATCGGCGCGCACACGCTCGCGGAGTGGAGTGAACGTTTCGCGACGCTGTCTGGGCCGTGGGCTCCGGTGCAGGACACCTTGCAGGCGGCCAACGACGCTCAGATCCGGGCGAACGAATATGTAGTGCGCGCAGGCGAACTCGAGCTCGTCGCCAACCCGGTGCAATTCGATGTGACCGCACCCGCGTCCGGGCCGGCTCCCGGGTTCGCCGAGCAGACCGACGAAATCTTGATGGAGCTCGGACTCGACTGGGACCGCATCATCGAGCTCAAAACTATCGGTGCCGTCACTTAATTCGGAGGTCCCTCAGTTGTCAATTTTCACTCCAGCCGCATCCGGCATGAGTCATAATCGCCGGACGCTTCAGAAAGTGGAGTTTGTCCATCCCGCGTTGTCGGATGCGCCAACTCACGCGAACGATACGGAGCGACTGGGCGTGAGGATGGTAGGCGGCGATGGCGACTAAAGGCGCGGAGCGCTGGTCCACCGGGATCACCATGCCCAGTGGCTTCTCTGA
>DATJOR010000095.1:0-2520 GCA_035506875.1 Mycobacterium sp. | reverse complement strand
ATTACGTAGTTTGTTGGACACCCAACGCACTGTCCGCGATGTCCCGACCGGTATCGACTTGACCAAGGTTTCGCGGATCACCGTCCTGGGAGATGCCGACGAAGTGCACGCGGCGATGCGGGCCTGGATCGCCCAGGCGGTCACCTGGCACGACCCCACGGTGCTCGGCGTCGCCGTGGCCACTCCGAATCTCGAGACGCCGGAATGGTCATGGCTCAAGTGGTTACCGCACGTCGACGTTCCCGGCGAACTCGACGGCGTCGGCCCGGCCCGCTACCTGTCCACTAAACCCGACGAACTGGCCATCCAGCTCGCCCCGGTGCTGACCGACCGCCCAGCCTTCACCGGCGACCCGGCTGATGCGTTGCGGCACTTGCTGATCATCGTCGACGATCCGGACTACGACCTGAACGCCTCGCCCCTGGCGGCCGGTCGGGCCGGGGTCACCGTTGTGCACCGATCGGCCAAAGTGCCGCATCGCGAACAGTATTCGGATCCTGAAAGGCCGATTCTGCGAATCGCCGATGGCGCCATCGACCGCTGGCAGACCGGCGGCTGGCAGCGCTACATCGACACCGTCGACGGCCTGGGTGCCGACGATGCCGGCCACCTCGCGCGGCGGCTGTCCCGCTGGGACTCCAACCCGACGCACAGCGGCCTGCGGTCGACGGCCACCCGCGGCGCCACTTTCACTACGCTGCTGGGGATCCCAGACGCATCCCGCCTGGATGTCCCGACGCTGTGGGCACCGCGACACCGCGACGACGAGCTGCGGGTCCCGATCGGTGTGACCGCGACGGGCGAGCCGCTGATCTTCGACCTGAAAGACGAAGCCGAGGGCGGGATGGGCCCGCACGGCTTGATGATCGGCATGACCGGCGCGGGCAAGTCGCAGACGCTGATGTCGATTCTGTTGGCGCTGTTGACGACTCACTCCGCCGACCGGCTGATCGTGATCTACGCCGACTTCAAGGGTGAGGCGGGCGCCGACATTTTCCGCAACTTCCCGCAGGTCGTCGCGGTGATCTCGAACATGGCCGAGAAGAAGTCGTTGGCCGACCGCTTCGCCGACACGCTGCGCGGTGAGGTCGCCCGTCGGGAAATCATGCTGCGCGAGGCGGGGCGCCGAGTGCAGGGCAGCGCGTTCAACTCGGTGACCGAGTACGAGAACGCGATCGCCGCCGGATGGGATCTCGCGCCGATCCCGACCTTGTTCGTGGTGGCCGACGAGTTCACCCTGATGCTGGCCGATCACCCCGAATACGCCGAGCTGTTCGACTACGTCGCGCGCAAGGGCCGCTCGTTCCGCATCCACATCCTGTTCGCGTCGCAGACGCTGGATGTCGGGAAGATCAAGGACATCGACAAGAACACCTCCTACCGGATCGGTCTGAAGGTGGCCAGCCCCGCGGTGTCGCGGTCGATCATCGGTGTGGAGGATGCCTACCACATCGAGTCGGGTAAGGAGCACAAAGGCGTGGGCTTCCTGGTGCCCGCTCCGGGTGCTGCGCCGATCAAATTCCGCAGCACCTACGTCGACGGCATCTACGATCCACCCCGGGCGGCGAAAACATTTGTGGTGCATTCTGTTCCCGAACCGAAACTGTTCACCGCCGGCCGGGTGGAGCCCGATCAGACCACCGTGATCACGACGAATGGTCACGAGGAGCCGGTCGGCCCGCCGCGCAAGTTGATCGCCACCATCGGTGACCAGCTGGCGCGCTATGGGCCACGTGCACCGGAGCTGTGGCTGCCGCCGCTCGACGAGCCGATTCCGCTGAGCACGGTGCTGGCCCGCGCGGCGCTGCCGCGGGGCGAGTGGCGTTGGCCGCTGGGTGAAATTGACAAGCCGTTCGAGATGCGCCGCGACCCGCTGGTGTTCGACGCCCGCTCGTCGGCCGGCAACCTGGTGATCCATGGTGGGGCGAAGTCCGGGAAATCGACTGCCCTGCAAACGTTCATCTTGTCGGCGGCCAGCCTGCACTCGCCCAGCGAGGTGAGCTTCTACTGCCTGGACTATGGCGGTGGTCAGCTGCGGGCGCTGGAGGACTTGGCGCATGTCGGCAGTGTGGCGTCGGCGCTGGAACCCGAGCGTATCCGTCGCACCTTCGGTGAGCTCGAGCAGCTGCTGCGGTCACGCCAGCAGCGGGAGGTGTTCCGGGACAAGCAAGGGCCGGATGACGGGCGGGGCCAGGTGTTCCTGGTCATCGACAACCTTTATGCCTTCAGCCGGGACAACACCGACCTGTTCAACACCCGAAACCCACTGTTGTCCAAGGTGACCGAACTCGTCAACGTCGGCCTGGCCTACGGCATCCACGTGGTCGTCACCACCCCCAGCTGGCTGGAGGTGCCGCTGGCGATGCGCGACGGCCTCGGGCTGCGCCTGGAGCTCAAGCTGCACGATGCGCGCGACAGCAACGTGCGGGTGGTCGGTGCGCTGCACCGTCCGGCCGAGGCGGTGCCCGCCGACCAACCGGGTCGCGGGCTGACCATGGCCGCCGAGCACTTCCTGTTCGC
>DATJOR010000094.1:0-6233 GCA_035506875.1 Mycobacterium sp. | reverse complement strand
CTGCAACAATTCCCGATATTGCGGACGGCAGGTGTTGTCGCCCAGCGAGGTGATTTCCAGCCGGAACCCGTCCAGGCCCAGCGAGCGGAAGCCGGCGTCGGCCACCGCGATCACTTCGGCGTCCAGCGCGGGGTCGTCGATACCGATGGCCTCCACACCGACCTGCTGCATTTGGCGGTAGCGGCCGGCCTGGGGCCGCTCGTAGCGGAAGAACGGCCCGGCGTAGCACAGCTTCACCGGCAGCGTGCCCCGGTCCAGGCCGTTTTCGATCACCGCACGCACCACGCAGGCGGTGCCCTCCGGCCGCAGCGTCAGCGAGCGATCACCACGGTCGGTAAACGTGTACATCTCCTTGGTCACCACGTCGGTGGACTCCCCCACGCCGCGGGCAAACAGGGCGGTGTCCTCGAAGATCGGCAGCTCGATGTCGGCGTAGCCGGCCCGCCGGGCCGCGTCGAGCAGCCCCGACCGCACCGCGACGAACTGCGCCGAATCCGGCGGCACGTAGTCCGGCACGCCCTTTGGCCGTGACAACGACGAGAACTCGCTCATGCGCTCAGGCCTTCGAGGAACGGGTTAAACCGCCGTTCCGCGCCGATGGTCGTGGAATTGCCGTGTCCGGGCAACACCACCGTCTTGTCGTCGAGGACCAACAACTTGTCGACGATCGAGCGGATCAGGTCACGGCCGCTTCCGCCGAACAGGTCGGTTCGGCCCACCGAGCGCTCGAACAGGGTGTCGCCGGTGAAAACCAAGTCCTTGCCGTCTTGAGCGTCCCTGACTCGGAAAACCACCGATCCACGAGTGTGACCGGGCGTGTGGTCGACGGTGACACCGATCCCGCCGAGGTCGATCTTGTCGCCGTCTCGATCGAGTTCGACGACCTGTTTGGGCTCGCGGAACATCGCCGCAAGCAGAAGCTGGCCCAGTTTTGGGCCGAAGTCTTTGATCGGATCGGTCAGCATGCACCGATCCTCGGGATGAATGTATGCGGGGCAGCCGAAAGTGTCGGACACCTTCTGCGCAGACCAGATGTGGTCGATGTGGCCGTGGGTGAGCAGCACCGCGGCCGGAGTAAGCCGATTCTTGTCCAGGATGCGCCGCAGCTGGCCCATCGCCCGTTGGCCCGGGTCGACGATAATGGCGTCCGCCCCGGGGTGCGGTGCCAGCACGTAACAGTTGCACTGCAGGAACCCGGCGGGAAATCCGGTGATGAACACGTTCTCCATTTTCCCATTGCCGGGCTCTGGAGTGGACGCGGGCACCGGGGCGTCGGCTGGCGAGCCGGGTCGCGGCACCCCATACAGCATCAACTGGCACACTCTCCCTTGGTCAGACGAACCCTGACTCAGCACACAACCACGGAGGGACATCGGCGGTGCCGACCAACGAACAGCGACGTGCGACGGCCAAGCGCAAACTCGAGCGGCAGCTGGAACGCCGCGCTCAGCAGGCTCGTCGTCGTCGGATGCTGGCCATCGTCGGAGGGTCGGTCGCGGCAGTGGTCGTGGTCGTCGCGGCGGTAGCCACCGTCGTCCTGACCAATCAGGAGCACAAGAACAAGCAGGCTTCGGCGACCGCGAGTTCCTCTACCAGCGCCGCTCCGAGCAACTCCTCGGGGATACCGGCATTGCCGGCGTTCAAGCCGGCCGCCAACCTGGGCGCCAACTGCCAATATGAGCCGGCACCCGAACCAGCCAGCAAGCCGGCGAAGCTGCCGCGGCAGGGCAAGGTGCCCACCGACCCCGCGCAGGTCAGTGTGAGCATGGTCACCAATCAGGGCAATGTCGGCCTGTTGCTTGCCAACAACGAATCACCCTGCACCGTGAACAGTTTCGTCAGTCTGGCGCAGCAGAAGTTTTTCGACAACACCAAGTGCCACCGGCTCACCGCCTCGCCGACATCGTCGGTGCTGCAGTGCGGCGACCCGAGCGGCGACGGCACCGGCGGACCCGGCTATCAGTTCGCCAATGAGTATCCGACCGACCAGTACCAGCCGGACGATCCCGCGGTGCACGAACCGGTGGTCTATCCGCGCGGCACCCTGGCCATGGCCAACGCAGGACCGAACACCAACGGCAGTCAGTTCTTTATGGTGTACAAGGACACCCAACTGCCGCCCGAATACACCGTTTTTGGCAAGATCCAACAGGACGGCCTGGCCACCCTGGACAAGATCGCCAAGGGCGGCGTTGCCGGTGGCGGTCAGGACGGCCAGCCAAACATCGAGGTCACTATCAAGTCGGTTCGCCTGGACTGATTGAGCCTTCGGCTAACAGGAGAATTGTTTGCAGGTGACGACATTCGGGCGCTACCAGCTTCTCGACTTAATCGGCCGTGGCACAACGGGGAAGGTCTACCGGGCCACTATCACTACTGACGACGGTACCGATCACCTGATCGCGCTCAAGGTGCTGGCATCAGAACTAACCGAGGATCCAGAGTTTCGCGAACAGTTCCAACGCGAGGTATCCGCGGCGGCAGGCCTCAACAACCCGCACGTGGTGCCCATCCACAGCCATGGCGCGATCGACGGTCAGCTCTACGTGGACATGAAGCTGATCAATGGCAGCAACCTCGGTCGGCTGATCAGAAACGAAGGCGGCCGCTTACTTCCCGCACGCGCGGTCGCGATGATCGAGCAGGTTGCCGCGGCACTCGACAGCGCCCACCGTGCGGGGCTGGTGCACCGCGACGTCAAGCCGTCGAACATCCTGGTCCCGCCGGGAGATTTCGCCTACCTGACCGACTTCGGGATGGCGCGCAGCGCCGAGGAAACCGCCGTGAACAGCATGGGTCATGTTCCCGGCGCCTACATGGCACCCGAAAGATTCAGCGGCGCAGGCGATATCCGCGCTGACGTTTATTCGCTCACCTGTGTGTTACACAAGTGTTTGACCGGCCAACAGCCGTTTCCGGGCGAAAGCCTCGGAGAACAACGCGCCGGGCATCTGACCGCCTCACCGCCGCGACCGTCGACATCCTCCCCGGGCATACCGCCGGCGTTCAACGCGGTGATCGCCGCCGGTATGGCGAAAAGCCCGCAGGCGCGCTACCAGACCACTGTGCAGTTGGCCGAGGCGGCAAGAGCCGCGTTGGAAGGCCGGTTCATCCCACCACCGCCTCCCCCGCCGCCACCACCCGGAACGCCGGCCACCCCCCGACCGCGGCGTGATGAGCCGGGTCCGGCCGAAGAACCTGAAAGCCGAGAGCACACGCTGGCCATCCTCGGCGGCTTGGCCGTAGCGATGACGGCACTGTTCATCCTCATCGCATTGGTGATCGTCGCCGCCACGACATCCGATCAGGGCGTCAGTGCAACAACTTCGGCCACCCCGACCCGCACATCAACCACGACGCACAGCACCACTACGACCACCTCGGTCGCGCGGCCCGCCACTCCCCAGCTGCCGGCGTTCGTCCCGTCCGCAAGCGTGGGGGCCAACTGCCAGTACCTGCCAACGAACGATGCCGCCGACGTCACCGTGAGCCCGCCAGACGCCGGCACCGTGTCGACCGACCCCGCTCGGATCGGCATGAACATCGTCACCAACCGCGGCAAGATCGGCCTGCAACTGGCGAACAACGAATCACCTTGCACCGTCAACAGCTTCGTCAGTCTGGCGCAGCAGAAGTTTTTCGACGGCACCACGTGCCACCGGCTGACGACGTCGCCGGGATTGTCGGTGTTGCAGTGCGGTGATCCGAAGGGCGACGGCACCGGCGGGCCCGGTTATCAGTTCGCCGACGAGTACCCGACCGATCAGTACCCGCGCGGCGATCCCGCGCTGAAACAGCCCGTCCGCTATCCACGCGGCACAGTGGCGATGGCCAATGCCGGACCAAACACGAACGGCAGCCAGTTCTTCCTGGTGTACCGGGATTCGCAGTTGCCGCCGGCATACACCGTGTTCGGCACGATCGATGCCGCCGGGCTGGCGACATTGGACAAGATTGCGGCCGCCGGTGTCGCCGGCGGCGGCGACGACGGTACGCCCGCCACCCAGGTCACCATCAGCTCGGTGCGCCCGAGCTGATCATGACTGCGTCGAGATTGCCGCTAGGGTGGTGATTTTCGAGAAATCACGACCCTGGACGCAATCTGGCGACATAGGTCTGGGCTGCGCGCTGGATGAAATGTTCGGTGGGCGTTGGATACCAGCCGAGTTCGCGGGTGGCTTTCTCATGACTGGCCGGCGAGGTGAGTTCGATCAGCCGCGCGCTCTGCCTGCTGATCGGGATGTCACGGCGGAACACCGCTCCGACGGCGTCGGACACGTGCGCGAATCCATGCACCATTGACATCGGGATACCCAGTCGTGGCGGTCGCGCGCCAACGGCCTCCGCGGCGACTGTCACCAGTTCACGCTGTGTCATGTAACGCTCAGAGATGATGTAACGCTGGCCAACTCGTCCACGCTGGGCCGCCAGCAGCATCGCGTCGGCGACGTCGTCGATACCGACCACCTCGGCCCCGACGCCGCGGATGTAGAACGGCATTTTGCCCAACGCGGCGAGCTGAACGAACATCCCTTGGCGCGGTTGCCAATCGGGCGGCCCGTACGGGTTCGACACGTTGGCAATCACCGCAGGCAGGCCGTGGTCTGCGACGTAGGACAGCACCAACTGTTCGGCCTGGCGCCGCGACTCGATGTAGCTGCCCGCTTCGTTGGACCAGTTGAAAGGGGTGTCCTCGTCGACGGTTTCGCCGTTGCGGCCAATGGCGATGGTGCCGATCGTGCTCAAAAAAACGAACCGCCGCAGATTTGCGTTCACCGCGATGTCGAGCACCTTGCGAAGGCCGTTGACGTTGGTCTCGAACAACGGGGCGGGGTCTCTCAGCTCCGCCCTGGTGTCGACAACGCAGTAGTAGACGACGTCGCGATCCGACATGGCCGCCGCGACATCCGATGCATCGGAGATGGTGCCGTAACAACGCTCGATGTCGAGACCGTCGATTCCCTTGGTGGAACTCGACTTTCGTAGTAAGACCCGGACGTCGGCACCATCGGCCGCCAGGTGGCGCGTGACGCAGGCACCCACGTTGCCGCTTGCCCCCATCACGAGAGCGCGCTGCGCCGACACGGTGCTCGGGCGCCTACGCCGCGGAGGTCACGCGGTAGACGTCGTAGACACCTTCAACATTGCGGACCACATCCAGCAGGTGCCCCAGATGCTTGGGGTCGCCCATCTCGAAAGTGAACCGGCTGATCGCGACTCGATCACCCGATGTGGTGACCGACGCCGAGAGGATGTTCACCTTCTCGTCGGCGAGTACCCGCGTTATGTCTGACAGCAGCCGGTGCCGATCGAGCGCCTCGACCTGAATCGCCACCAGGAACACCGACGACGCCGACGGCGCCCAGTGCACCTCGATGATGCGTTCGGCCTGCTGCTGCAGCGACGCGGCATTGGTGCAGTCGGTGCGATGCACACTGACTCCCCCACCGCGGGTGACGAATCCCATGATGTGATCGCCGGGCACCGGCGTGCAGCACTTGGCGAGCTTGCTCAATACGCCTGGGGCACCGGGTACGGCCACCCCGACGTCGTCGGTGCTGCGCGGACGTCGCGGCATGGTCGCCGGAGTGGACCGCTCGGCGAGATCCTCCTCGGCCTGGTCGATACCGCCCAGCTCGGCCAGCAGCCGCTGCACCACATGCTTGGCCGATACATGACCCTCGCCGACCGCGGTGTAGAGCGCCGACACATCAGCGTAGTGCAGTTCATTGGCCACCGCGGCCATCGAACCGCCGTTGACCAAGCGCTGCAACGGAAGTCCGCCGCGGCGAACTTCGCGAGTGATGGCTTCTTTGCCGGTTTCCAGCGCCTCTTCGCGGCGCTCCTTGGCGAACCACTGGCGGATCTTGGCTTTAGCGCGCGGCGACACCACGAACTGCTGCCAATCCCGAGACGGCCCGGCGTTGGGTGCCTTAGAGGTGAAGACCTCGACGACCTCGCCGTTTTCCAGCTTGCGTTCCAGTGCCACCAGCCGACCGTTCACCCGCGCGCCGATGCACCGGTGGCCCACCTCGGTGTGCACGGCGTAGGCGAAGTCGACCGGCGTCGACCCGTTGGGCAGCGTGATCACGTCGCCTTTCGGGGTGAACACGAAAATCTCTTGTACCGCAAGGTCGTAACGCAGCGACTCGAGGAACTCGCCGGGGTCGGCCGCCTCTCGCTGCCAGTCGAGCAGCTGACGCATCCAGGCCATGTCGTCGATTTCGGCTGCC
>DATJOR010000093.1:0-23542 GCA_035506875.1 Mycobacterium sp. | reverse complement strand
CCAAGCGAAGCACTGGCCCGCGATTTGAGCCGAGCGCGGGAAAGAACCCTGCGGCTGGTCGATTTCGACGACGCCGAACTCCGCCGCCAGTACGACCCACTGATGAGCCCGCTGGTGTGGGATCTGGCGCACATCGGTCAGCAGGAAGAGCTATGGCTGTTGCGCGAAGGTGATCCGGATCGGCCGGGGATGTTGCCCCGCGAGGTCGAGAACCTCTACGACGCCTTCGTGCACTCCCGGCCCAGTCGCGTCGACCTGCCCCTGCTCTCCCCGGACCAGGCACGCGCTTATTGCCGGACCGTGCGATCGGCCGCGCTGGACGCCCTCGACGCGCTGCCCGACGAGCCTGGTCGCCACTTCGCGTTCGGCATGGTGGTCAGCCACGAGAACCAGCACGACGAAACGATGCTGCAGGCACTGAATCTGCGCAGCGGGCCGGCGCTGCTGCCGGATGCCTCCGCGCTGCCGCGCGGCCGGCCAGGCCTCGCCGGAACGTCGGTGTTGGTGCCCGGCGGCGCGTTCGTCCAGGGCGTCGACGCGGCCACCGAGCCGTTCTCGCTGGATAACGAACGCCCGGCCCATGTCGTCGATGTCCCCGCGTTTCGCATCGGACGAGTTCCGGTCACCAACGGCGAATGGCGGCAGTTCGTCGACGACGGCGGCTACGCCCAGCCGCGTTGGTGGTCGGCGCGGGGCTGGGAGCACCGCCAGAACGCCCGCCTGACCGCGCCGCAGTTCTGGGATGCCGACGGGCAGACGCGCAGCCGGTTCGGTCGCGTCGAGGACATCCCCGCCGACGAACCGGTCCAGCACGTCAGCTATTTCGAGGCCGAGGCCTACGCCGCGTGGGCCGGTGCCCGGCTGCCCACCGAAACCGAATGGGAGAAGGCGTGCGCGTGGGATCCGGCGAGCAACGTGCGGCGTCGCTATCCGTGGGGCGCCGACGAACCTACGGCCACCCAGGCCAACCTCGGCGGCGAAGCCCTGCGCCCGGCGCCGGTCGGCGCCTACCCGGCCGGCGCGTCGGCCTACGGAGTCGAGCAGCTGCTCGGCGACGTCTGGGAGTGGACCAGCTCGACCTTGCAACCGTGGCCGGGCTTCACCCCGATGATCTACCAGCGTTACTCGCAGCCGTTCTTCGGCGGGGACTACCGGGTGCTGCGCGGCGGGTCATGGGCGGTGGCGCCGGCGACCCTGCGGCCCAGCTTCCGCAACTGGGATCATCCGTATCGGCGGCAGATCTTCAGCGGTGTCCGGTTGGCGTGGTCTGTCGGGCACGATCAAGGCGGGGGCCGCGCCTGATGTGCCGACACCTCGGCTGGCTGGGACGCGAAGTCTCGGTCTCCTCGCTGGTGCTCGACCCGCCGAATGGTCTTCGGGTGCAGTCCTACGCCCCGCGCCGGCAAAAGCATTGTCTGTTGAACGGCGACGGTTGGGGAGTCGGGTTTTTCGACGGCGCGACGCCGCGACGGTGGCGCAGCGTCGCGCCGTTGTGGGGAGACGTCTCGTTCGGATCCGTTGCGCCGGCGCTGAGAAGCCGCTGCTTTGTTGCGGCGGTGCGCTCGGCGACCGTCGGTATGCCGATCGAAGTCAGCGCGACCGCGCCGTTCACCGATGGCCAGTGGCTGTTGTCGCACAACGGAGTTATCGACCGGGCGGTGCTGCCGACCGATTTGGCTGCCGAATCAGTCTGTGACAGCGCGATTCTCGCTGCACTGATCTTCGCTCGCGGGCTCGACGCGCTGGGTGAGACGATCGTCGAGGTCGGCGTTGACGATCCCAACGCACGGCTGAACATCTTGGCGGCCAACGGTTCCCGACTTCTTGCCACGGCCTGGGGAGACACTCTGTCGATATTGCGACGCGAGGACGGACTGGTGTTGGCCAGCGAGCCGTACGACGACCAGCCCGGCTGGGAGGACGTACCGGATCGCCATCTGGTCGAGGTCACCGCAGGGGGCGTCACAGTGACCGCATTGGAATATACGAAGGGACTTTGATGACGCTATCGCTGTGCAACCACCTGGCCGCGGACTCGGCGTATCAGGCGCTGCGCCGTGACGTGCTCGACGGTCTGGCGGGTTCGCCGAAATCGCTGCCGCCCAAGTGGTTTTACGACTCGGTAGGCAGCGATCTGTTCGACCAGATCACCCGGCTGCCGGAGTATTACCCGACACGTGCCGAGGCGGAGATCTTGCGCGCCCGGTCTGCCGAGATCGCGTTGGTCGCCGGTGCGGACACCCTGGTCGAGTTGGGCAGCGGGACGTCGGAGAAGACCCGGCTGCTGTTGGCGGCGCTGAGTGACGCCGGCGCCCTGCGCCGGTTCGTGCCGTTCGACGTCGACGCCAACGTGCTGTCGGCAGCGGGGATAGCCATTCAGCATGAGTATCCCGATATCGAAATCGCCGCTGTCTGCGGCGATTTCGAGGAGCATCTGTCGGAGATCCCGGATGGCGGGCGGCGGCTGTTTGTGTTCTTGGGCTCCACGATCGGTAATCTCACCGCTGAGCCGCGTGCGGAGTTCCTCATCACGCTGGCCGAGGTGATGCAGACGGGTGACAGCCTGCTGCTGGGCACCGACCTGGTCAAGGAAAGCGGCCGCCTCGTGGCGGCCTATGACGATGCGGCCGGAGTGACGGCACGGTTCAACCGCAACGTGCTTGCGGTCATCAACCGGGAACTCGACGCCGACTTCGACATCGACGCCTACCGGCACGTGGCCCGCTGGAACGGCGAACAAGAGCGGATGGAAATGTTCCTGCGGGCTGAGCGCGCGCAGCGGGTGAGCATCGCCGCGCTGGACCTGACCGTCGAGTTGACGGCGGGCGAGGAGATCCTCACTGAAGTGTCGTGCAAGTTCCGGCCGGATGCGGTGGCCGCCGAGCTGGCCCGGGCAGGGCTGCGACGCATGCGTTGGTGGACCGATGACGCCGGCGACTTCGGCTTGTCGCTGGCGGTCAAGTGAGCGAAGGCCTCGCCGAAACTTGGCGTGCGGCCCGGCCGCCGGTGGCGGGATTGCATCTGGACAGTGCGGCGTGCTCCCGGCAAAGCTTTGCTGTGCTCGACGCCGCCGACCGGCACGCACGGCACGAGGCCGAGGTCGGCGGATACGTCGCGGCCGATGCGGCCAAGCCGGTTCTCGACGCCGGGCGTGCCGCCGTCGCCGCGCTCGCCGGTATGCCCGACGCCGAGGTGGTGTTCACCACCGGGTCGCTGCACGCGCTGGACTTGCTGTTGTCCAGCTGGCCGTCCGGCGGTCGCGAATTAGCTTGCCTTCCTGGCGAATACGGGCCCAACCTGGCTGTTATGGCCGCGCACGGCTTCAACCGCCGCCCGCTGCCGACCGACAGCGAAGGCCGGGTAGCGGTCGAGCAGGCAGCCGCCGAGCTGGGCGCTGATCCACCAGACCTGGTCCACCTGACCGCGGTGGCCAGCCACCGCGGCGTGGTGCAACCGCTGCGCCAGGTGTCGCGGTTGTGCGCTGAACTGGGTGTGCCGCTTGTCGTCGATGCCGCCCAAGCGCTCGGGCAGGTGGACTGCGCGGCGGGCGCCGACGTGATCTACGCGTCGTCGCGTAAATGGATCGCCGGACCGCGCGGCGTGGGCGTGCTCGCGGTGCGTCCGACGCTGATCCAGCGGCTACAGCCGCGGCTGCCGCCGCCGAAGTGGGTGTCGTCGCTGTCGGTGGCCCAAAGGCTCGAACTCGGCGAAGCCAATATTGCTGCCCGCGTAGGGTTTTCGGTCGCCATCGGCGAGCATGTGGCACTCGGGCCGGCTGCGGTGCGCGCACGTCTGGCCGAGGTGGGCCACCTCAGCCGGACCGTGCTCGCCGATGTGCGCGGGTGGCGGGTAGTCGAATCGGTCCACGAGCACACCGCTATCACCACACTTGCTCCCGTCGACGGCTCCGATCCGGCCAAGGTCCGCGGGTGGCTGATCGCCGAACGTCGCATCCTGACCACGGCGGCGGGGGTAGAGCGAGCACCGCTGGAGTTGACGGGGCCGGTGCTGCGGATTTCCCCGCACCTGGACAGCACCCTCGACGATCTGACGACCTTTGCCGAGGCGCTCGCTGACGCCACCGCGGCGGTTTAGCCGGCCTTGTGCGCGGTCAGTAGATACGCGGGCAGCTTCGCTCGGCCCTCGTCGTCGCGCGAGAACTCCGGCATCTGGAAGGGCGCATCTGGGTTATTCGGCGGGATGTTCGCATGAATGAATGCCGGCTCGATGTTGTCGACCTGCCAGTGCTTCGACACCGCCTCGCGCAGCTCTTCTTCATCGACCGTGTTAGGCCCCACTTCGGCTTCCGGGGGAAAGGCGCCCTTGGCGAAGACCAGCACGTAATAGTGGGCGCCCGGGGCCGCTGCCCGGTGTATTGAGCGCAGGTAGCCGTCGCGGCCCTCGACCGGTAGCGAATGGAACAGCGTGCTGTCCACCACCGTGTTGAACCGGCCGTCGTAGCCGCCGAACGTCGTGATGTCGGCCTGTACGAAACTTGCCGTGTTCAGTCCGCGCTCCTGTGCCGCCCGGTTGGCGGCCGCGACGGCGGTCGGCGTGAGGTCGACGCCGACCACGGTGTAGCCGTCGGCGGCCAGAGCCAGCGACAACTCGGCGTAGCCGCACCCGGCGTCGAGCACGTCGCTGCGGAACTTGCCGGCGGCGACCAGCGCGGCCAATTCCGGCTGCGGCTCACCGATATTCCACGGTGGCGGGCCTTCGAACCTGCCCTGCTCGCGATACGCGCTGTCCCAGTCCATCACCTCATTCGCCATGCATTCCAACGTACCCAGCTCAGGCGCGGTTTCAACAAAGCACTGCGCGGCCCCAGCGGCGGTGCGTTCTCGCACTTCACGTTCGCCTCGTCGCTGATGTTCGACTCGACTCGCGCGGGCGGGTAGCGGGTGATGGCAGCCGGGTCGACGGTCCGCTGCTGGCCACGTTCAGCGCCGCCGATCGTGCCGTCGGGTGGTGGTACCCGGCGGCCAGCATGCTGGCGGGCCAAGACAGTGAGTCGGCCGCCGACCTGGTCTACCGCTGGGGCGCAATGGGCCACGATGGCTACCAACAAACCCCTGTTCCCAACCCGCTGGTGCTGGCGCCGGCGCGAAAGCCTTACGTCTTGGCGGCCGGTAACTTCTACAACTTGGACGCCAATGCCATCATCCGCGCGAACCAGTCGCCGTTCAGCGGCGCGCACAGCGATATCCAGCACCCCGAGGTGCTCTGGGCGGTGGTTGCCGCGGCGGGTCTCGCAAGCTGACCGATCCGGCTTCTCTTTGACCCGTCCCGCAGCATGCGGGATCTATGTCGAATTCGCGTAGTGGATTACTCATGTGCCGCGCGCCAAACAGGCGCACGATTCCACCGCACAGCGAAAGGAATCCACCAATGACCACTACAACCGCCACGTCCGGTAAGACGGCCGTGCCAGGTAAGAACACCAAGCGACGTACCTACAAGCTCGGCAAGAAGGCGCCCGTCGTCGACAAGCGGACGCTCCGCTTCGGGAAATATCTGACCCTACCGACGGCTCCGCAAAGCGTGACCTATTACGACAAGGTCCCCAGCTGGCCGATCTATTACAACGACCAGTACGGCGATTGCACTTGTGCCGCAGCGGCTCACATGATCCAGAACTGGACGGCCAATGCCGGGACCGAGGTGAGCCCACCCAACCAGACGGTGCTCTCGTTCTACGAGCACTTTGTGGGCACGCCGCCGCCCCCGGACGAGGGATGCAACATGCTCAGCGTCCTCAAGTACTGGCGCTCGACCGGGCTCGACCACCACATGGTGACGGCTTTCGCCAGCATCGACACGCAGAACCAGGCCCAAACCCAAAGCGCGATCTTCCTGCTCGGCAGCATCTATATCGGCGTAGCGCTTCCGGATTTCGCCGTGCAGGGCGATATGCTGACCGTTCCATGGGTGGTGCCGCCCGGAGGACCGGTGGGCAATGCGGCCCCCAATCCCAATAACGGCCACTGCATTCCGGCCGTGGGGTATGACGTCGACCAACTCTGGATCGTTACCTGGGGTGAGCTGAAGTCGATGAGCTGGGACTTCTACCACGCTTACGCCGACGAGGCCTACGCCGTCCTCAGCCGCGACTTCATCGACAAATCCGGTGAGGCGCCGGCCGGTCTCGACCTGCAAACCCTGAAAGCCGACCTGGCCGAACTCTGAGGTGAAACTGGGACGCTACCCAGCGTCCCAGGTGTGCACCGGTTCGTTGGTGTGCATGTGCTCGCAATAACGCCGCAGCATCTCGGCCAGCGCTGCGGGCCGGGATAATCCGCCGTCTTGTAGCGCACGCACGGTAGCGACCTGCCACACCGCGCCGTTGCGTCGGGTGCGGGCGCGCCCCTCGATCACGCCGAGGAACCGTTCCCGCACCTCGCTGGCGACACCCCACCGCTCGAGTCCGTCGTGTGCCATCGGAAGCAGCTCGGCGAGCACCAGTTCTGCGGGGGCCACCTCACCCCATCCCGGCCAGTACAGGCTTGCCTGCATCCCCCGCCGAGCGGCCTCGACGAAATTCCGTTGCGCCGCAGCGAAGCTCATCTGCGTCCACAACGGACGGTCCTCCTCGGACAGGGTGCGCAACATCCCGTAGTAGAACGCCGAATTGGCCAGCATGTCGGTCACTGTCGGCCCGGCAGGCAGCACGCGGTTTTCCACCCGCAGATGCGGGCGCCCATTGACGACGTCGTACACCGGTCGATTCCACCGGTACACGGTGCCGTTGTGCAGGCGCAGCTCCGGCAGATGGGGAGTGCGTCCGGCGGCGAGTTCGGCGACGGGATCCTCGTCGGACACCTCCGGCAGCAACGACGGGAAGTAGCGGACGTTCTCCTCGAACAGATCGAAGATCGACGTGATCCAGCGTTCGCCGAACCACACCCGCGGCCGCACCCCCTGGGTTTTGAGCTCGTCGGGCCGGGTATCGGTGGACTGAGCGAACAATTCGATGCGGGTCTCGGACCACAACTGATGACCGAAGAAGTATGGCGAATTCGCGCCGAGCGCCAGCTGCGGCCCCGCCAGCGCTTGGGCGGCGTTCCAATTGCTGGCGAAATCGGCGGGCGACACTTGCAGGTGCAACTGTGTACTGGTGCAGGCTGATTCGGGCGCGATGGAGGGCGAGATCAGACTGAGCGGCTCCGGCCCACTGATCTCCATCTGGATGTCTTCGCCGCGGGCGTTGAAGATCGCGTCGTTGAGGGCCGCATACCGGCTCGACTCACTCATCCAGCGACCGGTGAGGTGTTCAGGCATCAGCGTCGGCAGGATGCCGATCATGACGATGTGAGCGCCCCCCGCGCTGGCCTTCGTCTCGGCGGCGTTCAAACTGGCCCGCACTTCGGCTTCCAGCTCAAGACCGGTGTGCCCCCCGAGCGGCCGTGGCGGCACGTTGAATTCAATGTTGTAGGCGCCTAATTCGGTTTGGTAAGCCGGGTCGGCGATGGCGGCCAACACGTCCTGATTCGACATCGCCGGCTGATAGTCGTCATCGACCAGGTTGCATTCGATTTCCATTCCGGTAAGGGGGCGCTCGAATTCGAAGCTGGTTTGGGCGAGCATGGTTTCGAAGACGTCGAGGCACAACTGCACCTTGCGCCGGTACTCCTGCCGGTCTACCCGCTCGTAGGTGGTCCGTTTGACCTCATCGCCCACATCGCTGATGCAACCGGTTTGCTTATCCCTGCGCAACAGATCGGCCGAAAGAGCTGATTGTGCCGGATTGCCGACGAGCGCAGCTCGGCGGATTAACGGAACACGGTGTTGACGCTTGCGTCGAAAACTTGAAACAATCTCAGCGCAGATTTAGGAATTAACAATGAACCGTAGTCATCGCCGGAAGGCCGGCGTCGTCGGAATCGCGGTTGGCGCGCTGCTGGTGTCACCGCTGGCCGCGCTGCTAGCGAGCCCTGTCGCGCGCGCGGACACCGGCGACGACTTGGTGACCCTGGGCCCTTACACAATCGACGGATACACCGACACCGTCACCTGGAGTTCGACAAGCTTGGCTTTCGACAACTTCACCACAGGGTCCTTCGACGGATACCCGGTTGACCTCGACGTCTATCAAGGCCCCCCGGGATCGGATAGCGCCGACTATGTCTTTACGATTCCGTTGCTCTTCCAAGGTGGGTTCGACGATGTCGACGGAACGACCACTCCGTTCTATTCGTTCGACCCGTTCGACTTCGTCAGTCCCGACACCGGTCTGGTCGACCTTGGCGGTGCGGGAGCACCTCCCGCGGGCATCGTCACTATCGGACCGTTTCCGATCGACGGGGACACGGATACCTTGAGCCTCACCGCAAACTCCGCGTTCGATAGTTACCTCGTCGGATCCCTCAGTTCGATGACGTTTGACCTCGACGTCTATTCCGGCGCCCCGGGATCGGACACGGGCGAAGTCCTTCTCACGATTCCCTCGCTTCTCCAGGTTGGCGTCGACGACGTCGGCGGCGCGATCACGCCGCTCTTCTCGTTCGCCGGTGTTGACGCGTTCGCTCCCGACATCGGACTGCTAGACCTGGGCGGCCTCTGACAGAATCGCGTGCCCGCGTAGTCCATGATGGACGAGATCCGTGGGAGGACAGCACGTGGCCGAATTCATCGCTTCGATCGACCAGGGCACCACCAGCACCCGCTGCATGATCTTTGACCACGACGGCACCGAAGTGGGCCGCCATCAGCTTGAGCACGAGCAGATCCTGCCCCGCGCCGGCTGGGTCGAGCACAATCCGGTCGAAATCTGGGAACGCACCACTTCTGCACTGATGACGGTGCTCAACGCGACCGATCTGTCCGCGAAAGACATTGTCGCGCTGGGCATCACGAACCAACGCGAGACGACGTTGGTGTGGAACCGGCGCACCGGCCGGCCGTACTGCAACGCGATCGTCTGGCAGGACACCCGCACCGACCGGATCGCGTCGGCGCTGGACCGCGACGGCCGCGGCGATGTGATCCGGCGCAAAGCCGGGCTGCAGCCGGCAACGTACTTCTCCGGCGGCAAGCTGCAATGGATCCTGGAAAACGTCGAGGGCGTGCGCGCCGCGGCCGAGCGCGGGGAGGCCGCGTTCGGCACCGCGGACACCTGGCTGTTGTGGAATCTGACCGGCGGCCCCCGCGGCGGGGTGCATGTCACCGATGTCACCAACGCCAGTAGGACCATGCTGATGGATCTGGAAACGCTGGACTGGGACGACGAGTTGCTGTCCTTCTTCGACATCCCGCGTGCGATGCTGCCGTCGATCGCGGCGTCTTCGCCGCGTGAGCCCTACGGCGTCACCCTGGAGGCGGGACCGCTCGGCGGGGCGGTGCCGATCACCGGGATTCTCGGTGACCAGCATGCGGCGATGGTCGGCCAGCTTTGTCTGGAACCCGGCGAGGCCAAGAACACGTACGGCACCGGAAATTTTCTGCTGCTCAACACCGGCGAGCAGATCGTCCGGTCCCGCAATGGTCTGCTGACGACGGTGTGCTACCAATTCGGCGACGCCAAACCCGTTTACGCGCTTGAAGGTTCGATTGCTGTGACCGGCTCGGCGGTGCAATGGCTGCGTGACCAGTTGGGCATCATCAGCGGAGCCGCGCAGAGCGAGTCACTGGCTCGCCAGGTGGATGACAACGGCGGGGTGTACTTCGTGCCGGCGTTTTCCGGGTTGTTCGCACCGTATTGGCGATCGGATGCCCGTGGGGCGATCGTGGGGCTGTCGCGGTACAACACCAACGCGCATTTGGCCCGCGCGACATTGGAGTCGATCTGCTATCAGAGCCGCGACGTGGTCGATGCGATGCAAGCCGATTCGGGTGTGCGCCTTGAGGTGCTGAAGGTCGACGGGGGGATCACCGCTAACGAGTTGTGCATGCAAATCCAGGCCGACGTTCTGGGTGTCGACGTAGTGCGGCCGGTGGTCGCGGAGACCACGGCGTTGGGCGCGGCATACGCGGCGGGCCTGGCGGTCGGCTACTGGGCCGACCCGGACGACTTGCGGAGCAACTGGCAGGAAGGCAAGCGGTGGACGCCGGGCTGGAGCGAAGACGAGCGCGCGGCCGGATATGCGGGCTGGCGCAAGGCCGTTGAGCGCACCCTGAATTGGGTTGACGTGTCGTGAAACGCCGAGGGCGGGAACTCCGCGTGGAGTCCCCGCCCTGGCGAGTTGTCAGTCGCCTTCGCCGAGGATCGTGTAGATCTCGCGACGAGCGTTGTTGACGATCTCGATGATGCGTTGCTGCTGCTCAGCAGTGGCGGCGTGCGCCGACTGCGCGACGGCGCCGAACAGTTGCCCGACTGCAGCCCGCAGGTTCAGATGGGCGGGATCGACGCCTTCGGCGATCTCGTCCCATGGTGGCGTCTCGACCTTCTCCGCGGCAGCTTTGCCGGCGTCGGTCAACTCGAACAGCTTCTTGCTGCCTTCGGTTTCCGTGCCGGTGATCAGGCCCTCGTCGAGAAGCAGCTGCAGGGTGGGGTAGACCGAACCGGGGCTGGGTCGCCACAGGTCCTGGCTGCGCTCGGAGATCTCCTGGATCATTTCGTAGCCGTGCATCGGTCGCTCGGCAAGCAGCGCCAGGATGGCGGCGCGAACGTCGCCACGGCGGCCGCGCCGACCGTGTCCGCCGCGTCCGCGTCCCCTACCGCGTGGGCCGGGGCCGAAGCCGAATCCGCCGGGACCGAAGCCGCGGCCGAAGCCGGGTCCGAAACCCGGACCGAAGCCCGGACCGAAACCCGGGCCGAACGGCCCTTCGCGTCCGGCATCGTGACCGCGGACATACTCGCGGAACTCGCCCCGATGTCTGCGGGACTGCCTGCGCTGCTCGTGCAGTACACGCCGTGCATGAGGCCGGAAGCCAAAGAGGTCGGGGCCGTGTGCTCCGGGACCCCCCGGGAATTCCCCTTCTACGTGGGGAAATGGGTTGTTCATATGTCTTCTCGTTTCTGGAACGGCAGCGCCGGATGCGCTACCGATACACTGACGATATATCGTAAACTATCGTGATGCAACGATGAAGCTTCGCAGCCTCGCTTGACCTGGGGTTTGTCGGTCGAAGCGGCGGGGTAGCACAGCAGAGATGAACGCTGAGATGAACGCTGAGATGAACGAGGAAAACCGCGATGTCAAGATCGACGCCGGCGTTGCGCCCTCGCCCGCCTCGACCGGCGACGCCGACCGCACCAAGCGTCTGCGATTGTGGGTGAACTGGGCGCTGGCGGCGTTGACGGTGGTGTGCGCTGGCTTTGTCATGGTCTATTTCTTCGGCGCCGTGATGAGCACCGCCGCATGCAGCCAAAAGCAGTGTCAGCACGTCGGTCCCACCTGGATTAGTCCTGACGTGTCGTTCTACGGACCGGCGGTAGTGGCCGTGGTGACGGTCATCGTTTCGTTTTTCACCGCGCGGCGCCGATGGGGCATCGTCGTTCCGATCGTGGCCTTAGCGCTGCTGGCTGCCGATATCGGCATCCTGGCCGGCACGGTTGCGCAGTAGCTAGCGCGGCGGCGGGAAGCCGTTGGTGGACGGCGGAGGCCACGACGGGAACCCGGCGTGCGGCCCATTTGGCGGTGGTTGCCACCGTGCAAGCGCCCTGCGGTGCCGTTCGGCCAGCACCGCCGCCAGCGCGAGTTGCGGCGGGGTCCCCGGCGGCGGTGGCGGAGCGACCCGGCTCAGCACGTCAACGGCGACCCGGTGGGCCATCAGGTCGCGGATCTGCGGATCGAGTTGCGGTGCACGGGCGAGGAATTGGCGCGCAACTTCGGCTTGCTCCGCAGTCAGCCCGGACAGTTGCAGTGACGCGGCCCACCACGCCAGCTGTGGTGGCATCGGCGGCGTTGGCCCCGACTTCGGCCCACGTTCGCTGATCACCACGGTGCCCGCGAAGACATCGCCGATCCGTTTGGCTTTCGGCGAGAGCATGCTGCAGATCACCGCGGGGCTGCCCAGCAACATCCAGATCTCCACGACCGACGCCAGTGCGCGAAACACCGCCTGACGGAACCGCTCTGGGCCACCGTCCTCCGACACCACCCGCAGCCCCATCACCATCTTGCCCACCGACCGACCTCGTGTTGCGGTCTCGAAGATCAGCGGATACCCGACGAACACCAGCACGGTGAACACGATCATGATCGCCGCGGTCGCGGCATCATCGAGCTGGCTGAGGGTGGCCGCCCACAGAAACAGGGAGATCAGGTAGCCGATAAGGATGACGACAATGTCGACCAGCGCGCCGACCGCCCGCACTGGCAGTTGGGCGATCCGCACGTCCAGCAGGACGGCATCCCCGGTCACCACTTCCGACATACTCCGAACGCTACCTGGCGTGCCGCTACGGGGTCCGCGATCGCCTAGGCTTTCACGTTGATGGACGTCGATGCGTTTGTGCTGGCTCACCGCGGCACATGGGATCGCCTCGAATGGTTGGTGAAAAACCGCCGGCAACTCACCGGTGCCGAGATCGACGAACTCGTCGAGCTGTACCAGCGGGTGTCGACGCACTTGTCGAAGGTGCGCTCTGGATCGTCAGATTCGGCACTGGTCGGCAGGCTGTCGAGTCTGGTGGCGCGTGCCCGCGCCGCCGTCGCCGGCGCCCACGCGCCACTGTGGAGCGAGTTCAGTCGGTTTTTCACGGTCTCGTTTCCCGTTGTGGCCTACCGAGCCTGGCGGTGGTGGCTGGCGACGGCGGTGCTGTTCGCTGTCGTCACAGCCCTCATCACGGTGTGGGTAATCAGCAGCCCGGAAGTCCAATCGGTGATCGGAACACCAAGCGAGATCCACGAATTGGTCAACCACGACATCGCTTCCTACTATCGCGAACACCCCGCTTGGCTGTTCGCCTGGCACGTCTGGCTCAACAACGCGTGGGTGGCGGCGCGCTGCATTACCTTCTCCATACTGCTGGGCTTGCCGATTCCGTTCGTGTTGTTTGCGAACGCCGAGAACACCGGAGAAGTGGCCGGTCTGATGATTGCGGCGCATAAAGGCGACGTTTTGACGGGGTTGCTGATTCCGCACGGCCTGCTGGAGCTGACGGCGATTTTCCTCGCGGCTGCCGTCGGCATGCGACTGGGCTGGTCGGTGATCGCGCCGGGTGATCGCCCGCGCGGGCAGGTCCTGGCCGAGCAGGGCCGAGCCGTGGTTTCGGTCGCCGTCGGGCTCGTCGTCGTGTTCGGGGTTTCAGCGATCATCGAAGCGTGCGTCACCCCGTCACCGCTGTCGACGCTGGTGAGGATCGGCATTGGTGTGGCCGCTGAGGCGGGGTTCTTGTTTTACATCGTCCATTTCGGACGACGCGCCGCCCGCGCCGGGGAGACCGGCGATATCGCCGACGCGCCCGACGTGGTCCCGACGCGCTGATTCACAGGCGCCCAGCGGCTTTCATCGCCAGATAGGCATCGGCGAGCGCCGGCGCGATCTCCGCCGGCGGCGCATCGATGACCTCGACTCCGGCACGGCGCAGCCGCGAGGCTATCGCCCGCCGGTCGTTTCGGGAGTACTCGGCGGCCGCCGCGTCGTACACCGCGGCCGCATCGGTACGACCGACGGCCAGCTCGTCGACGCGTGGGTCGGCGACCGCGGCGATGATCACCCGGTGTTTGGCGGAGAGCGCGGGCAGCACCGGCACCAGACCCTCGTCAAGCGCGCTGGCGTTGAGATCGGTGAGCAGCACGACCAGCGCTTGACGGCGGGCGCGGCGCAGAATCGCCGAAACCATTGCATCGGCGTCGGATTCGATGAGTGCCGGTTGCAACGATGCCATCACCTCGACGAGGCGGGCCAGCAGCTCGGTTCGTCCCGCGCCGAACACGCCGGCTTGGGTGACCCGGTCGTGGGCGAGCAAGTCGACGTTGTCGCCGGCGCGTGACGCCAGCGCGGCCAGCAGTAGCGCGGCGTCCATCGACCAGTCGAGTCGCGGCCAGCCGCCTGGGTCGGCGGCGGTCGGATCGACACCGACACGACCGGCTGAGGTGCGTCCGGTGTCCAAGACGATCACCACCCGCCGATCGCGCTCGGGCCGCCAGGTCCGGACCACGACATCGGAGCGGCGGGCGGTTGCCCGCCAATCGATCGAGCGGACATCGTCCCCGACAACGTATTCGCGCAGCGAGTCGAATTCGGTCCCCTGCCCGCGATGCAACGTCGGTAATAGGCCGTCGATCTCGCGGAGTTTTGCCAGCCGCGCCGGCAGATGCTTGCGCGACAAGAACGGCGGCAGTACCCGGACGTGGCCGGCCACCGGGCGGGACCTCTGCCGACCTGCGAGGCCTAGCGGCCCGATCGCTCGCGCGGTCACCGCCGCCGGCTGTTGGTCGCCACGGCGGACGGGCCGCAAGCAGGTGTCGATGCGCTGCGCACCGCCGGCAGCGATGTCGACGAGATGCGTTGACGGGTCGGCGCGCGCGCTCGGAGCCCAGGCGTCGCGGATCATTCCGCGGAACCGGCGACGGCCACCGTTGTAGACAAGCAGGCCCACGTTCACCCGCTCGCCAAGACGTACCGGGCCGCTGTGCAGGCGGGTGTACTGCAGCCGGGATGGACTGGCCGCCAACCCGACGTCGGCGACTATCGCCATCGTGAGACACGCCAGCAGCACCGCGAAAGCAATTGGCGGCCATGGTGATAACGCGATGGGTATGGCGCAGACGATTGCGATCAGCCCAGTGCGTCCCGTCAGGGTCACTAGCGTGGTACCGGGACCGAGGCCAAGATGCCGTCGAGGACACCGTCGGGCGTTGCGCCTTCCAGTTCCGCCTCGGGCCGAAGCATCAGCCGGTGTCGAAGTGTCGGGCGCGCCATGGCTTTCACGTCGTCAGGGGTGACGTAGTTTCGCCCCGAAAGCCATGACCAGGATCGTGCGGTGGCCAGCAATGCGGTTGCGCCGCGGGGTGAAACACCCAGTTGCAGGGCGGGGGAGTGGCGGGTGGCGCCGGCGACGTCGACGATGTAGCCGAGTACCTCGTCGGCGACGCGCACGTGACGCACCGCGTCGCGGCCGGCCGCCAGCTCGCGGGGCCCGGCGACCGGTTGAATCGCGGACAAGTCGCGTGGATCGAAGCCGTGCGCGTGCCTGCCGAGGATCGCGATTTCGGCGTCGCGCCGTGGCAGCGACACGGTCAGCTTGAGCAGGAACCGGTCGAGCTGCGCCTCGGGCAATTGATAGGTGCCTTCATATTCGATCGGATTCTGCGTCGCCGCAACGATAAACGGGTCGGGCAGCTGTCGGGGTTCGCCGTCCACGCTGACCTGTCGTTCTTCCATCGCTTCCAACAGGGATGCCTGCGTCTTAGGTGGTGTGCGGTTGATCTCGTCGGCCAGCATGAGATTGGTGAATACCGGTCCATTGCGGAACACGAACGCGGCGGTGCGAGCGTCGTAAACCAACGATCCGGTGACATCGCCGGGCATCAGATCCGGGGTGAACTGGACACGCTTGAAATCGAGTTGCAGCGCCGCTGCCAGTGACCGGACCAGCAGTGTCTTCGCCACGCCCGGAACGCCTTCGAGTAGCACATGGCCGCGACACAGCAGCGCGATCACCAAACCGGTGATCACCGCTTCTTGCCCGACAACGGCCTTGCCGATCTCGGTGCGCAGCGCCAGCAACGCATGACGAGCCGAGTCGGCCACTGGCGGCGCAGCGGAGGTGGGGCGCTGGTGAGTCATCGTTGTGCGACCTGCCTTTCGATGTCATCGAGTGCACGAGCAAGGTGTACCAAGTCGGCGTCGGTGGTCGGCGATGGGCCGAACAATATATGCCGCACTGTTTCCGGGTCGGATCGGCTGCGCTGAGCAACGGCGGTCACCAAGGCCGGCGTCGATGTGTCAGCTGCCACGCCGAGTCGCGGCAGCAGTCGCTGCAGCGTCGCGCCGCGCAGCGCCTGCGCCGCGCGATCGCGTGCCCGTCTCGACCGGTACAACCGGCCGCGGCCTTCGACCGTCTCCGAGGCGCGGACTACTACCGGCAGTTTCTCGGCGACCAAAGGGCCGATCCGGCGCCCCTTCCACGCGGCGATCAGCAGCACTGCCAGACACAGCTGCAGGATGATCCAGTTGACCCGATCGGGCATCAGATCGACAACCGATGTGGCGCTGGGCGACTCACCTTCGATGTGCTGCGGTGCGTACCACACCAGACGTGGGCGCTGACCGGCGAGGTTCATTGCTAACGCGGCATTACCGGCCCGCAACAGGCCGCCGTTGGTCATGAAGTCGGTGCTGCCGACCACTGTCACGGTGCGGTCGCCGTCGCGGTAGCGAACCAGCGTTCCGCTGTAGCAGCTGGTGATGGCTTGACCGGCATTCTCGACGTAGGTGTTAGCGGGCCCGAGGTCGACGGTTCCCGCTTGGTTAGCTTCGCGCAACGTGCAATTCGGCGCCGCGCTCGAGACACTCGCCCCGCCGTTGCGGATTCCAGGGGTGAGCTTGGTGCGGGCGCGTGATGTCGGTTCCACCACCAGGAGGTCGCCGGGGGTCGCAGCCAGCCGTTCAAGCAGCGAGTCGCTGGTGACGCGCTGGCTCTGGGCGAACAGCAGCAGTGTTCCTGGGCGCATTGCGTTTTCGGCGTCGGCGACGCTGTTGGCGACCACCACGGTGACACCGCGGTCGCGCAGCAGGGTGACCAGCGCATGCGCGCCGTCGGGCCCGGTTGAGGCCGGGTCCATCCGCCCGCCCGGACGTGGTGCGGTCAGGTAAGTGCCAATCGCGGCGACAACGCAGATGGCGGCCAGCATGAGGAGTACCCAAAGCCATGACCGCCGACGGCCCACCGGGATGGTCGAGTCGACGACGGTCACCGAACCTGCGCCCACTGATTGAGGCTGACGCGCTGATCCGGCCAGGGTCGGTTGGCGGCGGCGGAGCGGGATCGCAGGTGTTCGTCGAGGCCGGCGATCAACTGGTATCCGGCCGGCGTTCCCGACCTTTCGCCGTAGGTCACATCGTTGAATTCAGTTGCAGCTGCGGATAATTCGGTCGCCAGGTGAGGCAGGTGTGCGCCGGCATCGGTAGCAAGTTCGTTGGCGGTGCGGCCGGGTGCGGGGTCCAGTATCCGTGCCTCCTCGAGACCGCGGGCCACCGCACGCAGCCGATGTCGAATCGCCGCAGCCCAATTGCCCTCGACAGCAAAGCGTTCCGCAATAGCGCGATGCTGGTCGGCGCTGAGCTGACCGGTATCGAATAGTTGGTAGTCGCCGACACGCTGGGTGCAGATGGTGAGCCGGATGACGCGGATGGTGACCACGATCGCGACAACCAGCAAGACGCACAGAACGCTGATGGTGAACCATCCGCCCGGTACCGAAGACCCTTTCTCGATGAGCCGGAAGAGCAGCTCATGGATCCACTCGTACAGCCGCTGGGTCGACGAGCCTTTGGGGTAGATCGGTTTGTCGAGTTCGCGTTGGGCCGCTTGGTGTGCGGTATCGCGGTCGACGTCGATGGCGGACATGCTCGGCTCGTCCCTACCGCGGCCGCGTCAGCCAGAGGTAGTCGCTGGCGGCCGCCGACTGGGTGTGCACCGGACCTCCCGCGGCCCCGGTCTGCAAAACCAGATCGAATGCCTCGGCGCGGATCCGACGGTCGGTGTAGAGCAAGACAACGACGCCAGCGCTGAAGGGAGCGGTGATGATTCGGCCGATCGCGGCTCCGACCGCTCCCACTGTCGCGCCCGTCAGCACCGACCCGCTGGGTCCGATCAGCAACTGGCCGACGAAGTCGAACGGGGCTGCGACCGCACCGGCGATCAAAACGACCACCAGCCAAGTCAACATCCGAATGCCCAATACCCGCCAAAAACCGTTGCGGACCAACGTGAACGATCGTGTGATCGCATCGAGTACCGGCAGCTGCTCCAGCACGATCAGCACCGGCGCGAACGACAGCACAGTGTCGGCGTAGACCACCGTTGCGATCGAGGCCAGCGCCAGGGGCAGAGCGATGAGAACGGCTGCCGGCGTGTTTGCGGCGGCACCGACCGCCGCGATGATCAGCCCCACCAGCCCGCTCAGAATCACCAGCGCGATGCACTCCAAGGCCACCAGCCCGATCAACGCGGGTAACCGCTTACGAATCCGTTGCCATGCTTCGCCGAGGCCGATGGTCCAACCGAACACCGCCCGGCCCACGATCACCGCGAGCATGCCGCTGAGTAGGACGACGGTCAGCCAGCCGACCAAACCGGCGAGCCCGGCTGCCAGCAGCCACGCGGTCACATCGCCGCCGGTGAGTTGGTCGGGCGGAGCGGACCGCAGCCGGCTCGCGGCAGCCAAGGGCCCAGCGGTACCGATCAACGTGATGATCTGCGTACTCACCACGACGATCGCGGTCAGCCCCAAGGTGGACTTTATGTTGGTCCGGATGTAGGAAGCCGCGCCGTTGAAGATGTCAGTGAGGCTCAGCGGCCGCAACGGGATTATCCCGGGAGCGCGTATCCCAAATCGGGGGGGTGGCCCAGTGCCATAACCGGGCGGAGAGCCATACCCGGGGGCCGGCGGGTAGCTCGGTGGCGGATAGGGCACGTAACCCTGCGGCGGCTGGCTCGACGGTGACTGGCTCGACGGTGAATAGACAGCGGGTGGGAAGTAGCCCGGCGGATAGCCCTGCGGCGGATAGCCCTGCGAATAGCCCGGTGCGGGATATGCGGGCGGGCCATAACCGAGTGCGGGGTATTCCGGGTAGTCCGGGTAATCATGCGGCGGCGAACTCACCAGGTTGAACCTGCATCGTCGTCGACCCTGATGATGCGCCGCTCCTCAGCATCGCTTCGCTCTGCATCGTCATCGTCGCGGCGGGTCATGGCTCCATACTGTCGAGCACCGGTTCATTTCTCAACGTCGCCTCGCGTAGCGTCTCTGGCTATGGCAGAACTCAAGTCCCGACTGCGGGCAGATCTGACTGATGCGATGAAGGCGCAGGACAAGTTGCGTACCGCGACGCTGCGCATGCTGCTGGCCGCGATTCAAACCGAGGAGGTGTCCGGTAAGGAGGCGCGGGAGCTCTCCGACGACGAGGTGCTCAAGGTGTTGGCCAGGGAGTCCCGGAAACGCGGCGAAGCTGCCGAGATCTACACCCAAAACGGCCGCGGGGAGCTTGCGGCCAACGAGCACGCCGAAGCGCGGGTCATTGACGAGTATCTGCCGACCCCGCTCACCGAAGCCGAGGTGGCCGATGTCGCCGATACCGCCATCGCACAGGTTGCCGAACAGCTGGGCGAGCGGCCGGGCATGAAACAGATGGGTTTGGTGATGAAAGCCGCCACCGCGCTGGCGGCCGGCAAAGCCGACGGGGCCCGCCTGTCGACCGCAGTCAAGGACCGACTCTGACTTAGAGGCGTTTGCTCCGGCCTCCCACGGGTACCCAACGTGGTATGACACGGTTCGGCTATACCCTGATGACGGAACAGAATGGCCCGAAAGACCTTGTCCGCTTCGCGGTTTCGGCGGAGCACCGAGGGTTTGACTTCGAGGTATGCTCTGACCACTTTTCGCCGTGGCTGGCGACGCAAGGTCATGCGCCCAACGCCTGGGCGGTGCTGGGAGCAGTAGCGCAGCTCACCGAACGGGTAGACCTCTACACCTATGTGACTTGCCCGACGATGCGCTATCACCCCGCGATTGTCGCGCAGCAGGCAGCGACCGTGCAGATCCTCGCCGACGGCCGGTTCACCTTGGGCCTCGGCAGCGGGGAGAACCTCAACGAGCACGTGATCGGCAAGGGCTGGCCGGCCATCGCGCAACGGCAAGACATGCTGCGGGAGGCCATCGAGATCATTCGGGCGTTGTTCGGCGGCGGTTTGGTTGACTGGCGGGGCGACTACTACCAGGTAGATTCCGCGCGGTTGTGGGACCTGCCTGATGTTCCGGTCGGCCTCGCGGTGGCCATGGGCGGGAAGAAGGCCATCGAGAAATTCGCCACTCTCGCCGATCACCTTGTCGCGGTCCAGCCCGACGCAGACCTGGTGAAGGCCTGGCACACGGCGCTGCAGGGCACCGGGCTGGCCGGTGGTGGCCGGGTCGTCGGGCAGATACCCATCTGCTGGGACGCCGACCGCGACGCCGCCGTGGAACGCGCGCACGACCAGTTCCGTTGGTTCGGCGGAGGCTGGAAAGTCAACGCCGACCTGCCGACACCGGCCGGTTTTGCCGGCGCGACGCAATTCGTCCGCCCCGACGACGTCGCAGACAGCATCCCCTGCGGCCCGGACCTGGATGCGATCGTCGACGCGGTGCGTCCCTACTGGGAGGCCGGCTTCACCGACATCGCGCTGCTGCAAATCGGCGGTGATGCGCAAGAACTTTTTCTCAAGGAGGCCGCTGAGCCCTTGCTGGCCGAACTGCGAACGGCAGCCAAAGCGGGTAATAGCAAAACGTAAAGGAGAGGGCGGATGCCAAATTCGCTGCAAGACAAGAAGGTAGCCATCTTGGCCGCCGATGGCGTAGAGAAGGTGGAACTCGAGCAGCCGCGCCGGGCGCTGACCGAAGAAGGCGCGCAGGTGCAACTTCTGTCGCTGAAAACCGGTGAGATACAAGCCCGCAACCATGATTTGGAGCCGGCCGGCACGGTCGATGTCGATCGCGCCGTTTCGGATGCGTCAGTCGACGAGTTCGACGCGCTGATTCTGCCCGGCGGTACGGTGAATCCGGACAAGCTGCGCCTGGATGGTTCGGCCGTCGCGTTCGTGCGTGAGTTCGTCAACTCCGGCAAGCCGGTTGCTGCCATCTGTCACGGGCCGTGGACCTTGGTGGAAGCCGGCGTGGTGGCGGGCCGAAAGCTGACCTCCTATCCGAGCATTCGGACCGATCTGCGCAACGCTGGCGCCAGAGTCCTCGACGAGGAAGTCGTCGTCGATGGCAATTTGGTGACCAGCCGATCACCGTCCGACCTTCCGGCGTTTTGCTCAGCCATTGTCGAGCAACTCACCCACGCGCCGACGCACACTTAACTGCTTCGCTCGCGATTCGGCGTTTCGGGGCCGTGGATTTTGGGCATCAGTTAGCTCAAGCCGTAACCAGCGCGGCAATTACGACTTCGGAAGGCCCTCGTGACCATCGCTTACCTCGCATCGTGCGATTCGTTGGATATCGACGGTGTGTACCCGCCGCAACATGATTCGCAATTGCTGATCGACACGCTCGAAAAAACCGAGCTGGCGCTGGGACGGCGGGTGCTGGATTTCTGTACCGGTAGCGGTGTGATCGCCATCGCCGCCGCCGAATTCGGCGCGGCCAGCGTAACCGCGTTCGATGTGTGTCCGCACGCTGTGCGATGCTCGCGGGGCAACGCCGTGCATGCCGGCGTCGTCATCGAGGTTGTCGAAGGATCGTGTTCTGGCGCTTTAGATTACGCACCCTTCGATGTCATCGTGTCCAATCCGCCGTATGTGCCTACCCCACCGGCGGGCGACACCGAAGTCATCCCGATGACCGCCGGCCCGGCGTCGGCTTGGAACGCCGGCGTCGACGGGCGAATGGTGCTGGATCCACTATGCGAGTCGGCGGCCAGCCTGCTGGCTCCAGGCGGCGCCATGCTTCTGGTGCAGTCAACCCTATCCGGTGTAGATGATTCGGTGGCTGCTTTGCGGGCAACTGGTCTGGACGCCGAAGTCATTGCCTCTCAATTGGTTCCGTTCGGCCCGGTTCTGTCAGCGCGGGCCGGTTGGCTGGAGGCCACGGGCCGTATTGAAAAAGGCTGCCGGACCGAGGAACTGGTGGTGATTCGGGCGGACAAGCCATGACCGAACGCACGCGGGTTCAGGTGACACCCAATGGCCCGGTACTGGTGTCGGGACCGGTGCGCATCGAGACGCCCGATGGTGGCGTGGTGGAATCCGACCGATTCATGGTGGCCATCTGCACCTGTCGGCGCAGCAAAAACTACCCGCTGTGCGACACCAGCCATCGGCGCTGCCGGCCCCCCCGGACCCGGTCAGCTCAGCGGTCGTCGTAGCGACGTTTCTCCAGCCTTCCACGATGACATGATGGCGTCGGCAAGCCGGTCTTCGACGGCAGCGTGGGCGCGGATACCGAACACCACGTCGGGCTCCAATTGCGGTTCGCGCGCGACGAGATCGCCCACCACGTCGACACGCACCACCTGCTCGTGCACCGCATCGGCCTCGACGTGCTCGCGGTAGAACGCGGTACATTCCTGCGGCGCGCCCAGCCGGTGCAGCGCCTCTACCAATCGGCGCGAGCCTGGCGACGAGGTGATCTCCGTCGACGCGAAATGTCCGATGGCCGCGCCACGTAACCGTCGGTGCAAGCCGAACATCGACATCAAGTTCACCACCGCAAGCGATTCGGCGGGAACCATGTCGAGGTAAGCGAGGTAGCTCGAATTCAGACCTGCGGCGGTCAACAAGTCGGCGAACAGCTGCTGGTGGATATGAGCTCCGCGACCGGCTCCGTATTCATCGAATTCGACCGCGACGAAGGAGGCCTTGGCCTGACCGGTCAGCCGTGGAATGGCCCAGGCGTGTGGATCGCCCTCCTTGAGGTGATACAGCGAACGGTGCACGAAATATTCGCGCATCTGCTCCCAGGTTCCGTTGTCGCGCAGCCAATACGACGGACCGGTCCCGTCGACGGATTCGATTGAAAGAGCTTCCATTTCGGCTTCGGCGGTCTGGTCGGGCTCGATCGCGCCGACATCGCGGCGCACTCCGGCCAGAAACGTTCGCTCCAATTGCCCGCGTAGGTGTAGTAACCCCGCATTCCATTCCCAGGTGGGGTCGACGCCGGCGAATCCCCGGTAGTGCAGTTCGTAGCACATGTACAGGGCCAGCTGCAGGTCCAGACCGTACGGGTCAGAGTCGCGCATCGAGGGGCCGATGCGCGCGAGCTGATCGCGGGGCGCCAGTTCAGTCAGGCTGCACCGGACAGCCATTGACAGCGGCCCGTATGCGGCAGGCAGCTGAGGTTCGACCGTCGTTTGTGCGTGCATCACGCACGGGTTTACCCGCGAATCCACATCCGTCAAACGCACGGAAAGCTATCCCGCGTCGCTGATCTGCCAGTCGCAGCCGGTCAGCTCAACCGACAAGTCCCACAAGCGACCTGCCATCACGGCGTCGCGGGCCTTCTTACGCAGCTTCGTCACCTTCGGCTTGCCCCACTGGCTGAAGCGCGGTGCAAGGTAGGTGCCGCTGGGCAGCTGCGTGGTAACCGCCTGAATCGTGGACCGCGCGCCCGTCGCCGCGCTGTGTGCAGGAAACCGGCGGATGGTGTGTTCACGGACCCAGGGCAGCACACCGGTGGTGTCCCGGGTGATATCCGTGTCCGTCGCACCGGGGTCGGTCATGTACGTCCGCACGCCACGGCGGGCCAACTCGCCGCTGAACAGCATGACGGCCAGCTTGGATTCCCCGTAGGCCGCCCACTTCGAGTACGTGCGCTGCTGCCAGTTCAAGTCGTCGATGTGCAGGCGGCTCAGCGCGTAGGCCGAGCTGGACACCGAGATCACCCGATCCTTGATCCTGTCGCCGAGCAGGCACGTCAACGCGAAATGGCCGAGGTAGTTGGTGCCCATATGCGCT
>DATJOR010000092.1:0-17449 GCA_035506875.1 Mycobacterium sp. | reverse complement strand
GTCATCGGCTTGCCGTGGGAAGAGGTGCACGCCGAGGCTTGCCGGTGGGAGCACGTGATGAGCGAAGACGTCGAGCGTCGGCTTGTGCAAGTGCTCAACAACCCGACCACATCGCCATTCGGCAACCCGATTCCGGGGCTGCTGGATTTGGGCGTCGGACCCGGATTCGGCGACGAGGAGCCGAATCTGGTGCGGTTGACCGAATTGCCGGCCGGGTCACCCGTCGCGGTCGTGGTGCGTCAGCTCACCGAACACGTGCAGGGCGATATCGACCTGATCACCCGTCTGAAGGACGCCGGCGTCGTTCCCAACGCCCGGGTGACCGTCGAAACCAACCCAGCCGGCGGCGTGACGATCGTGATACCGGGTCACGAGAACGTCAGCCTGCCGCACGAGATGGCGCACGCCGTCAAGGTCGAAAAGGTTTAGCGCCCGGCGACGATGCAGAGCGCGCAGCGCGATGAGGAGGAGCGGGGCAATTTAGACCGCTCGTCGGCGGAATGCCCGCCGTGGCGGCAGGCGCACGCCGATCCGCTCGGCCAGCCGGTATCCGGTGACAGCCAGTTTGCGAATGTGCTCAGGGCGTAGCCCCGATTGCAGGGCCGTGTCCAGCATGCCCGCCATCCGGTGGTCGGGCTGGCAGCGCAGCGCAGCCTCGAGCGCCACCCCGGCCAGCGGGCCGTCGCCGCGGACATAGGCACTGAACGCGACCAGCACGAGCGCCTCCACCCGCCACGGCGTGGGCAGGCTGCGTGACAGCAACGCCCACAACGATTCGGCTTCCCCTGCGCTTTGGCCGACCGCCAGGGCATAGAGCGTGTCGCGCACCTCCACGTCGCCCAGCGCGCAGGCCAGGCGGGCCAGTTCCGCATCAGCGAGTTGTTGCCCGTCGCCAACCCGGCCGGCCGCTGCCATGGCGTCCTCGACGTCGCTGCGGACGCAGGCAGCAGGATCAGCCCGGTGTGCTGCCTCGCGCGAGGAGCAGTGTTCGCCGATCAGACCGGCCAGCACCGCGCTGCCGGCCCGCTCGTCGACGGCGACGACCGCCTGCAGGTCGGCGCGGCGCGCATAGAGGCGACGGCCGTCGAGCACCGCGGCCATCGCCAGCGGCGACGCTGACGGGTCATCGACAACGCCGCCCGCGCCGCAGCCGTCCACGCAATGCCAGCGTCCCCCGGCGGCCACTCGGTCCACTACATGCGCGGCCCAGACCACGATGTCGCGCTGTGCCAACTCGTCGGTGAGCGTCGCGCACAGGTCGCGGTACTCCTCGTTGCACGCTGGGCAGCCGGCGCCGTCGGCATCCACGATGACCACGATGGCCGCCTCGGGACTCGCGGCCGACGCGACCTCGGCGAGCGGCCCGATCCGGTCAGGCAGTGACTCGGACAGGTCGACCCGCATCACCCACCCCAGCTCGCCGTCGTCGATCGATATCAGCACCAGCGATTTCTCCGGCACGAAGCCCAGCACGGCCGGAAGTGCGGCGATCACCGCGCCGGGGCGATTCAGTTCAAAGTCTTCTCGCTGCTTGGTCATGGCCCACACGCTGGCAATCGGCCCCGTCAACCCGCCCGCGGCGCAGTCCGCGCCACGGGCGCGTTGTGGACTAACCCGCGGCTGGGGACAACATGTGAACAGATTGTTCACATGCATGTCGCCTGGTCAGCGTGCGCGGCGGCCGGAACCGGCGTAGATGTTTTCCTCATGGGTTCGCAGCTGGAATACGACATGGTGGTGATCGGGTCGGGCCCTGGCGGGCAGAAAGCCGCCATCGCGGCGGCCAAGCTGGGTAAATCGGTCGCGGTTATCGAGCAGCGGCAGATGCTGGGCGGGGTCTGCGTCAACACCGGCACCATCCCGTCGAAAACCTTGCGCGAGGCGGTTCTCTATCTGACCGGGATGAACCAGCGCGAGCTGTACGGCGCGAGCTATCGGGTCAAGGACAAGATCACCCCGGCGGACCTGCTGTCGCGGACCCAGCATGTGATCGGCAAGCAAGCCGATGTCGTGCGCAACCAGCTGATGCGCAACCGGGTCGATCTGCTTTCTGGCCGGGGCCAGTTCGTCGACGAGCACACCGTGCTGGTCGATGACGTGTCGCGCGGGGAACGCACCACGGTCAGCGGTGACTACATCGTCATCGCCACCGGCACCAAACCGGCCCGCCCCGAGGGAGTGCAGTTCGACGAGCAGCGGGTGCTCGACTCCGACGGCATCCTCGACCTCAAGTCGATCCCGACGTCGATGGTCGTAGTCGGCGCCGGCGTGATCGGCGTCGAGTACGCGTCGATGTTCGCCGCGGTGGGTACCAAGGTCACCATCGTGGAAAAGCGCGACACCATGCTGGAATTCTGTGATTCGGAGATCATCGAGGCATTGCGGTTCCACCTGCGCGACCTTGCGGTTACGTTCCGGTTCGGCGAAGAAGTGACCGGCGTCCAGGTCGGCACCCAAGGCACCATCACCAGCCTGGCCAGCGGCAAGAAGGTCCCCGCCGAAACGGTGATGTATTCGGCGGGGCGGCAAGGCCAAACCGAACACCTCGACCTCGAGAAGGCCGGCCTGGAGGCCGACAACCGCGGCCGCATCTTCGTCGACGACAACTTCCGGACCAAGGTCGACCACATCTACGCCGTCGGCGACGTCATCGGCTTTCCGGCGCTCGCCTCAACGTCGATGGATCAGGGCCGGGTCGCCGCCTGCCACGCTTTCGGCGAGCCGGTGCACGGCCTCACCGCGCTGCAGCCGATCGGCATCTACTCGATCCCGGAGATCTCATACGTCGGCGCCACCGAGGCCGAACTGACCAAGGGGTCCGTCCCCTACGAGGTGGGCGTGGCCCGCTACCGCGAGCTGGCCCGCGGCCAGATCGCCGGCGACTCCTACGGCATGCTCAAGCTGCTGGTCTCCACCGACGACCTGAAGCTGTTGGGCGTGCACATCTTCGGCAGCAACGCCACCGAAATGGTGCACATCGGACAGGCGGTGATGGGCTGCCAGGGCACCGTCGAGTACCTGGTCGACGCGGTATTCAACTATCCGACCTTCTCCGAGGCCTACAAAGTGGCGGCGCTGGACGTGATGAACAAGGTCCGCGCGCTCAGCCAGTTCGACTGCTGAATCCGCTCAACACTCGTCGTTTATGCCGGCCGGCGGCACGTCGCCCGGGCCGGCGGCCTCCGCGCGCGCCAAAAGGTCGGTGATGTGCTGATCGAACGGTGACGAGTAGGACAGATTGGCCGCGCACCCGCCGTCGTGCAGACCGCCGATCACCCCGGTGACGGTCGAGCCGCTGATCCAGGGTGCGCCACTGGTGCCGTCGGCCAGGCCCGCGCATGGCAGCGCGGGATAGCCGTCGTCGATTTCCGTGCCGACCTGGCAGCCGATGGGCATGCCGCCGACGCCGGCAGCGTAGGCGACCACGTTGATCCGGGTGCCTTTTGCGGGTGCAGAACCCAGCCACAGTGCCGATCCGGCCACTGCTTCGATCGACGCGCCGTCGGCGCGGCTGACCCGGGCGATCACGTAGTCGGCCTGCGGATCCTTATTGGCCACCCACCGCGGATCCAGGTACAGCACGTCGAGCGTCCACATGTCGGAGGGCGCGGCTTGGTCTGCGAAACCGGGAACGAAGGTCACCGGGCCGCCGGCGCCCAGGCAGTGCGCGGCCGTCAGCACCAGATCGCCTGCCTCCGAGTGCAACACCGAGCCCGTGCACGCATGCAGGTCGCCGCCGCCGAGGAAGATCGCGCCCACCCGCGGATCGGGATGCACCGGCGCCGCGGCAACCTGGTTCGCCGCGCCGACGGCTGGTTGGGCGGACGTGCTGGCGGGCGGTTCAGAAGCCGCCTGGTGGCCGCACGCCACTAACGAGGCCACGCCGACGATTGACCCCACCGCTGCTGCCAGAATGCGCATCGGTGTTGATCATGCCCGATCCAGAGACGCCGAAACGGGTACCCGCGTGGAATTAGGCGGGAAAAGCCCGCGTTCGAACCCACTGGGGAGGCGATCAGGCAGCGAGTCCGGTATCCGCGGGCAGACGAAGTGAGAGACACTATCTGACAGGTGCGTTAGACCGTGCCGCGCGAGGAGGCAACTGCGATGGGCGATAACCAGCCCCCTGACAAACCCGATGGCGGGCACCCTTACCAGCCCGAGCAGAACGGCATGTACGAGCTCGAGTTCCCGGCGCCGCAGTTGTCGTCATCGGACGGCCGCGGCCCGGTGCTAGTGCACGCTTTAGAAGGCTTTTCCGACGCCGGTCATGCGATCCGGCTGGCCGCGGGCCACCTCAAGGACACGCTGGACACCGAACTGGTGGCCTCCTTCGCGATCGACGAGCTGCTCGACTACCGGTCGCGGCGGCCACTGATGACGTTCAAGACCGATCACTTCACCCACTACGACGACCCCGAGCTCAGCCTGTACGCCTTACACGACAGTGTTGGGACGCCGTTTTTGCTGCTGGCCGGTATGGAGCCGGACTTGAAGTGGGAGCGGTTCATCACCGCCGTGCGGTTGTTGGCCGAGCGTCTGGGAGTCCGGCAGACGATCGGCCTGGGCACGATCCCGATGGCCGTTCCGCACACCCGGCCGGTGACGATGACGGCGCACTCCAACAATCGTGAGCTGATCGCCGACTTCACGCCGTGGATCGCCGAGGTCCAGGTGCCCGGCAGCGCCTCGAACCTACTGGAATACCGGATGGCGCAGCATGGCCACGAGGTGGTCGGATTCACCGTGCACGTCCCGCACTACTTGGCGCAGACGGATTATCCGGCCGCCGCCCGGGCATTGCTGGAGCAACTCGGCAAGACCGGGTCGCTACAGCTGCCGCTGAAGGCGCTGGACGAAGCGGCGGCCGACATCGCGGCGAAGGTCGACGAGCAGGTTGAGGCGAGCTCGGAGGTCGCTCAAGTGGTGGCCGCGCTGGAGCGACAGTACGATGCCTTCATCGCCGCTCAGGAGAACAGGTCGTTGCTGACGCGGGATGAGGATCTGCCGAGCGGCGAAGAACTCGGTGCGGAGTTCGAGCGATTCCTCGCTCAGCAGGCCGACAAGAAGTTCGACGACGACGATCCGACCTGAGCGCCCCTCACGGGCCCGACAACGAGGTTGGCGAGATGGCCCAGCGGAAGCCCAATCTGCGCCCGGTGCGTGAAGTCGTTCCTTCGTTGCAGTTCCGAACGGTGCACGGGTATCGGCGGGCGTTCCGTATCGCCGGCTCGGGTCCAGTCATCCTGTTGATTCACGGGATCGGTGACAACTCCACAACCTGGGAAGCCATTCAAGCCAAGCTCGCGCAGCGGTTCACCGTGATCGCCGTCGACCTGTTAGGCCACGGGCAGTCCGACAAGCCACGCGCTGACTACTCAATCGCGGCCTACGCCAACGGGATGCGTGATCTGCTCTCCGTCCTCGACATCGAGCGGGTCACCGTCGTCGGGCACTCTCTTGGTGGCGGTGTGGCGATGCAGTTCGCCTACCAGTTCCCGCAACTGGTAGAGCGGTTGGTCTTGGTGGGCGCCGGCGGCGTCACCAAAGACGTGAACGTCCTGTTGCGGCTCGCTTCGTTACCGATGGGCAGCGAGGCGCTGGCGTTGTTGCGACTCCCGTTCGTGCTGCCTACCTTGCAGATCGTCGGGCGTGCGGCCGGCATGGTGTTGGGATCGACCGCACTGGGCCACGACCTACCGGATGTGCTGCGGGTGTTGGCCGACCTGCCGGAGCCGATGGCCTCGGCGGCGTTCACCAGGACACTGCGTGCGGTGGTGGACTGGCGTGGCCAGAGTGTCACCATGCTGGACCGATGTTATCTGACTCAGTCCGTTCCGGTGCAAATCATATGGGGCACAGACGATGTGGTCGTGCCCGTCAGTCACGCCCGGATGGCCCACGCCGCGATGCCGGGTTCCCGATTGGAGATTTTCGAGCGCTCCGGGCATTTCCCGTTCCACGACGACCCCGACCGTTTCATCGAGGTCGTCGAGCGCTTCATCGACACCACCGAGCCCGCCGAGTACGACCAGGCCGCCCTGCGCGAGCTGCTCCGCAGCGGCGGCGGCGCGCAAACCGTTTCCGGGCCGGTCGGCACCCGGGTTGCGGTGCTGGAGGCCATGGGCTCCGACGAACGCAGCGCCACCTGAACCGCTCTTAAAGGCTTCTAAAGGCCGGGCCGTATGGTCGCCATATGGGCTTCGATGTCACGGTGTTGCGGGTGTTCACCGACGCGGCGGGAAATTTCGGCAATCCGCTGGGCGTCGTCGATGCAAGCACCGTCGATGTCGAATGGCACCAGCGCATCGCGGCCCAATTAGCCTACAGTGAAACGACTTTCGTCGATTTACCGCAAGCCGGATCCACGACGGCGAACGCTCGCATCTACACCCCGCTCGTCGAATTGCCGTTTGCCGGACATCCCACGGTCGGAGCCTCATGGTGGTTGCGTGCGAGGGGTACGCCGATCCGTACCCTGCAGGTACCGGCCGGGATTGTGCAGGTGAGCTACGACGACGACATGACGGTCATCAGCGCCCGCTCGGAATGGGCCCCCGAGTTTGCCATCCACGATCTCGAATCAGTCGATGAACTCGCAGCCGCCGACCCCGCCGACTTCTCCGACGATGTGTCGCACTACTTGTGGGCATGGACCGACGAGTCCACCGGGGCGCTGCGGTCCCGGGTGTTCTGCGAGAACCTCGGTGTGACGGAAGACGAAGCGACGGGGTCAGCGGCCGTACGGATGACCGACTATCTCAGCCGCGACTTGACGATCACCCAGGGCAAGGGATCGGTGATCAAAACCACCTGGAGCCCAGAAGGCTGGGTTCAGGTCGGCGGTCGAGTCGTCGACGACGGCGCGACGCGTTTCGTCTGATCCGCCTCGCGCTAGAGCGCCAACTGCTTCGCCCGGATCAGCAGCTGGCCCTCCAGCCCGGCAGCGCGGTGGACGCCGATCTCGGTGACTTCCGGCGACGTCACTATCGCGGCAAATGCTGCGGCTGAAGGGTATTCGACCAGCACGCAGGTGTCCCAAAGGTCCCCGACCTCGCCGATCACCAACGACGCGACATCGCCGCCGAACAACAGCCTTCCGCCGTTCTCTTCGATGACTTTCTGCATCGCCGCGGCGTAAAGATCGTAGGCTTGGCGGCCGGTCAGATCACTGGGGCGGCCGTCGGGGTAAACCGCCTTTGGCCGAAACTTGAGCAGGTTGACCATCACCACCGGATCGCCGGAGTCGTCCGCCATCAATGCTTCGACGCGGGAAGCCGTTGGGTAGACATGGTTTTCGACGTCCACGTTGTCGTCTCCTCACTGTCGCGCCGCGGCGCTCAGCCTTTGCGGTGCAACACCGCGGACAGGTGATGTTGCAGCGGTTGACCGACCGCGCCCATCTGCAACGAATACGACAGCTCGTTGCCGTCGACGCGGACCCGTCGGCCAAGGGCGGTCACCTCTTTGGCGGTCGGTGTGCGACCGATCTGCGTGGTGGACATGTCGAGCTCGATCGCCGTGCCGTCGGATGTGTATGTGCCCACTTCGATTTCGGTGATGCCGCTTGGGTGTGCGAGCACGAGTTCAACGTGGCCGGGTCGCGGAACCCGCAGGTATCCCGTCTCCGCATGCAACGGCTTGCCGTCCGTTGCTGCCCGGGTTTTCTGGCCGTACACCAAAAACGGCTTGCCCACGTGGGAGAACACGACTTCCTCGAGATACTCGAACGGCTCGATCGTCGGGTAGTCTCCGGACCCACGACCCTGCCATGTACCGAGCAGCGCCGCGAGCGCTTGCAAATCGGGGTGCAGGTCAGTCGCCACGCCGTCAGCCTAATTCGTGTGTGCGTCCGGCGTGCGCACATGCTCCGGGCGAAAGCCCCGACCGACAAGGATCGGCGGGATGAACTGCAACGGACCGAATCCGACGATCTTTGGGATATGGATCGGCGACAGGTCACCGGTCAAATTTGGCTGGATCGCCCTGTCCTGAATGAGCACCTGGCCAGCCTGGATGATCCGGGCGGGTAGCTCGCGCCGGCGCTGCACCTTGGCGAGGTCGGCGTCGGTCAACCGGCCTTCACGCAGCGGGCCACAGAGGATGTTGGCCGCGGCCACCGCGTCAGCGACCGCAAGGTTGATACCCACTCCACCGGCCGGCGACATGGCATGCGCGGCATCGCCGATGCACAGCAGGCCGGTCCGCCACCACGTCTTGAGCCGATCCACTCGCACATCGAGTTGGCTGGTGTCATCCCACGAGTGCAGGTCGTCGACGTGTTCGCGCAATTTCGGCTGCGCGGACACCAGGCGCTCTTTGAACGCCTCCAGCGAGCCGTCGCGCGGGTTCTGCCCCTTCGGCATCACGTGCGCAACCTGCCAATAGTCACCTCGGTAGATCATGGCCATCATCAGGCCCTTACGGATTATTCCGTAGAGCTCTTGAGGATCGCCCGGACGCCACTTCAGCCGAAACCACAAAACGTCTATCGGAGAGGCCGCGCTGGCAATCTGCAAACCCGCCGCGGCCCGCAGCACCGAAGCGCGCCCGTCGGCGCCGACTACCAGCTCGGCACGCACCTCCAGCTCCGGCGTGCGCACCCCGACGACCCGGTCGCCGTCGAAGATCAGGTCTGTGGCCTCGGCGTTGCGGACCAAGGTGAATTCTGGGTAGACGCTTGCCTTTTCGGCCAGAAAGTCCAGGAAGTCCCACTGCGGCATCAAGGCGATGTAGGGCTGTTTGAAGCCGAGCCGGGCGAGCGCGTTGAAGTTGCCGAAGGTGCGAATCGAGCCGTCGGCGTCGAAAGCGACTCGGGTGATTTTGGTGTGCGGTAGACGCAGGAATTCATCGATGAAGCCCAGCTCATCCATGATCCGCAACGTCGTCGGATGCACGGTGTCGCCGCGGAAGTCGCGCAAAAAGTCGTTGTGCTTTTCCAACACAACGACCTGGACTCCGGCACGGGCCAGCAACAGCGCATGTACCAGGCCCGCTGGACCGCCACCGGCAACACAGACCTGGGTTCGCAGGACGCGGGTCACGCCCCGACAGTACCCGGGGGCAGCCGACTCACCGGCAGGCTTCCGACGAACCGGTCAACCGGATGCGGGCACCTTGCGCTGAGCGCGCAGCGCCTGGATCTCGCGCTCGAAATCGTCTGCAGAAGAAAAGGATCGGTACACCGAGGCGAATCGCAGATACGCCACCTCATCGAGTTCTCGCAGCGGACCGAGGATCGCAAGCCCGACCTCGTGACTGGGGACTTCCGGTGACCCGCTGGCGCGCACCGCGTCCTCCACCTGCTGGGCCAGCAGGTTGAGCGCATCGTCATCAACCTGGCGGCCCTGGCAGGCCCGCCGCACACCGCTGATCACTTTCTCGCGGCTGAAGGGCTCGGTGACACCGCTGCGCTTGACGACGGCTAGCACCGCGGTCTCCACGGTGGTGAAACGCCGTCCGCACTCCGGACATGATCTTCGGCGGCGAATGGCTTGACCCTCGTCGGTCTCCCGAGAGTCGACCACCCGGGAATCAGGGTGGCGACAGAACGGACAGTGCATGACCGCTCCTTCGCCGCGCCGCCAACGGGATGTCTGAGACCACCCCGAGCGTACCTGCGGACCCTCCGCAGACCTAGCGTCACCGAAGGTCGCGCGCGGTATCCGCGCCCGCCACGGTGGTTGTCGACGAGCATTGAGCCATCCCGGTTTCGGCGGCGCACGGCGAGTCCGTCAGCCCACCGGCGCGATCAGCGTCTGACCGGCGGTCACGGTCGCGGAGTCGAGTTCGTTGAGCTCACGGATGCGGGCGGCGACCTG
Organism: Mycobacterium sp.; assembly: GCA_035506875.1. Classification (GTDB taxonomy): domain Bacteria; phylum Actinomycetota; class Actinomycetes; order Mycobacteriales; family Mycobacteriaceae; genus Mycobacterium. Next base: position 7,628 of record DATJOR010000092.1, on the reverse strand, counting down.
ACCGGTCGGTGCATCGGGTGCGACGCGGGCCGCCAAATGCTGCAGAGTCTCGCCCGGCTCGACCCGCACCACGGCGAGCCGGTCGGGCATCTGCGTGGCCGCCTGCTCGGCGCCGGCATGCAGCATGCCACCAAAATGCGCCACCAGCCCGAGCCACACGGTAATCAGCCCCGCGAGCAGCGCCAGCGCCACCGTGGTCGCCGGCGTGATCGGACGTGGCCGATGCGGCGCCGTCGACATCAACACCCCGGTGCCGCGATAGCGCGGGCGCGCAGCGACGGGTCGGGACGGCTGTGGACCGCGGGCGCCGGGCCGGCCGCGGTGGTCTGTCGGACGCACCTGGACCGGACGCACCTGGACCGGCCGGCAACGGATCGGGGCGCTCGGCGCGAACATCTCGATGGGCATCATGTGCGTTCCTCCAGTCGGCTCGTGTCGATCACTTGTTCGAAGCGTAATCGATAATGTGTTCGAATTCCGAACATGTGATCGAACTGTTGCACACCCAGCAGACGATAAGACACCCCACCGACAACTTTTCCCAGCCGCAACAGGGGCACCATCGAGACACGCCTCGAACACATGTTTGATATCGCGGTCGGATGGCGCTACATTCGTCCGTATGAGCGATAACGATAGGCCGGACGGCGACCCTGACAGCAGTGCCCGACCTGCAGATTCAGGGCTCACCGAGCGGCAGCGGACGATTCTGGATGTCATCCGTGCCTCGGTCACCAGTCGCGGATATCCGCCGAGCATCCGGGAAATCGGGGATGCGGTGGGTCTGACATCGACATCCTCGGTGGCTCACCAGTTGCGCACGCTCGAGCGCAAGGGTTATCTCCGCCGCGACCCCAACCGGCCACGCGCTGTCGACGTTCGCGGCGCCGACGACACAGCGAGGCCGCCGGTGCTCACCGACGTCTCGGGTTCGGACGCGCTGCCCGAACCCACCTTTGTTCCGGTTTTGGGACGCATCGCGGCGGGCGGGCCGATCCTGGCCGAGGAGGCCGTCGAAGACGTCTTTCCGCTGCCCCGCGAACTCGTCGGCGAGGGTGCGCTGTTCTTGCTCAAGGTGGTCGGTGACTCGATGGTCGACGCCGCGATTTGCGACGGCGACTGGGTCGTGGTCCGCCAACAGAACGTCGCCGACAACGGCGACATCGTGGCGGCGATGATCGACGGCGAGGCCACCGTCAAGACATTCAAGCGGACCGGTGGCCAAGTTTGGCTGATGCCGCACAACCCCGCCTTCGACCCCATCCCGGGCAACGACGCCGCCGTGCTCGGCAAAGTCGTGACGGTGATCCGCAAGATCTGACGGGTGGTGGCTACCCGGCCCTGGTGAACCCGTTGGCTTGCGCGATTTCTTCGGTGGCGAACCAGAGTTCGGCCATGGTGTCCTCGTAGAGCGCGCTGTCGGGCATGTAGTAAAGCCCGAAGCTGGCGTTGGCTTTGACGGGGTATCCGTCGGGCACCTCGTACGGATCATCCATCGGAAGGTGAATCGCCAACTGGCCCTGTGCAATTGGCGTGGCCGCGGCGAAGTGGGTGGTGTCCTCTTCGGCGTCGGTGGCGGCATGTCGCCCGCCTCGAACTTCGCTGGCTGTGGGAATTCGCGTCGGAGCCGTGTCGACCGCATCGGGATCTTCGTCGAAGTGGTCTTCGTCGAAGTGTTCTTCGTCCGACTGCTCATCCAAGTGCTCGTCGAAATGTTCATCCAGGTGCTCGTCCGAGTCGTCGTGCAACTCGGAAAACTCCGCATGATCTTCGACGCCCTCGGACAGCGGTTCCTCGACCAAGTCGGCACTCTTCGGAGGCATCCAGTCGCTGGCGGATTGGCTGGGCAGTCGTACGGTCCGCGGCCGCAACGCCGCGCGATAGCCGTCGTCGGACAAGCTTGACGAGGCGAGATCGCGATCGGCCTCCGGCGACCACCGTGACACCGACTCCGTCACCGCTTCGTAGCCGGCCTCGTCACCACGGCGAGGTTCGACGGCCTCGGTCTCACGTCTGGCTGTGCGGCGTACACGCCCTCTTACGGCTACCAACGTCGCCACCCCAACCAAGAGCAGCGCCGCAGCGACGCCGGCCGGCAACAACCACCGACGCCAGTTCACCGCGCTCTGTCCGCCACCGCTCGACGACGAACCGGCCGGCATCTTCTGCCCCGGCACCTGCAAGCCGGACAGTGACGACGCCAAGTTCGCCGGTTCGGTGCTGAACGTGTTCTTCGCCTGATTCCAGGCGATCTGGCCACCGGTGAACTTCTGCGTGAGCACGTCCTTGTTAGCCGTCTGATCGCCCAGCGGCGCGCCCAGTTTGCCGGTCGCTCCCCCGAGTTTGTCCCACGCGGCCTTGATGGCGCCGCGGATCACGAACGCGCCGTGGTTGGGAGTCCAGAAGATCACCGGCTTGTCGGCGGCGGCGAACGGGACGATCCGGCTGGCCGGTTTAAGACCGCCGTCCGTCTCGTTGGCGATCGGGAAACCCAGATTGCCGCCCGGTCCACCCAGACCCTCGTATTTCGTCAGGATGTCGGTCTCGACGGCATTGGCTCCGGTCGCGGGGCTGAAGAAGACCTTGCCGCCGGTGAAGTTCTGCACCAGCCCGTCGCCGCCCACCGGAGACGGGTCGCCTTGTTTGGCGCCCAGCGGGCCGGACGGGCCGCCTGCCGCTCGCCACGCCATGTTGACGGCCGCGGTCGGATCAATGGGAACCTGCAGGTCTGTGAGCTGGCTCGCCAGGTTGGGCGGGTCGGTGGTGAAGACCTTGGTCAGCCGGTTCCATGACACCCGGCCGGTGCTGAATGCCTGGGTCGCCACTTCCCCGTCGTAGGTTTCGTCGCTGACTGGGACGCCCAGGGCACCGCCTGAGCTGCCCAGCTTGTCCCACGCGGCGTTGATCGCCCCGCGCACGACGAACGCGCCGTGCGCGGCGGTCCAGTAGATCAACGGCTTGTCGCTGGCGGAGAAGGTGCTGACCCGGCTGTCCGGACCCGCCAGCCCTCGCGCTTCGTTCATGGTCGGGAAACCCAGGTCGCTGGCCGCGGGACCGCCGAGGGCCTCGTATTTGTCCAGGATGGCGCCCGTCATGGATCTGGGGCCGGTGGCCGGCGTGAAGAACATCTTGCCGTGCACAAAGTCCTGTGCGAATCCTTGTCCGGCGGGATAGCACTCACCCTGCTTTGGGCCAAGCTCCGAATTGTCGCCGCCGGCATCCTTCCACGCCGCGGTGATCGCATTGTCCGCATCGCCCAGCGGGGACGCCGCGGCGACCGGCTCCACCAGTGCGGTAGACAGCCCGATGGCCAGTGCCACCAGGCCAAGCGCCGCGCGCCCCACGATGGTGCCGCATCGTCCTTGCTGCCCTGCCATCACACCTCCCGGTGTTCGCCCCACCCGCAGTTTGTGGACAGTTTCAACCGCTGCGCAGGCCGGCACAACTGGGGTCGGACCGACGACGTTTGCGGAGTCATATCGAAGACCCTACGGAATGGATATCCGGTTACGTGGATATGTTGTCCATAACGGTGCTGGGTGTCGCGATCCGCTCCCGCCTTTTTGCCGTTTCCGTGCGCGATACCGGGTGGGTACCCACAGTCACGATCGCCGCGTTAGCCACACTCGTCCTGAGCGCCCGGCATGTTGCGCGAACCGGCGGTGTAGTGGGCAATGTATCTCGCAATTGCGATTGCTGAGCGCCGAATACCTGTTCGCCATTTTGTTCATCGCCGTCTCGCGTGGCGCGGACAGCCGACAAGAACGTGCTGTTATTCGACATCGCCTTGGCGTTGGATAAATACCGGACAAAAATCCGGCTAGACACCGAGACTACGGCCGATGATTTCCTTCATGATTTCGGTCGTGCCGCCGTAGATCGTCTGTACCCGTGCATCGAGATACGCACGCGCAATTGGGTATTCGCGCATGTAACCGTAGCCACCGTGTAATTGCAGGCAGCGATCGATCAGGTGCACCTGCTTCTCGGTCGAATACCACTTGGCCATGGCGGCCTGCTCGGCGGACAGCTTCTCGTCGAGGTGCAGGCGGATGTACTCGTCGACCATGATGCGGACCGCGGTGGCCTCGGTCGCCAACTCGGCGAGCAGGAAACGGCTGTTCTGGAAGCTGCCGATCGATCTCCCGAAAGCCTTGCGCTCCTTGGTGTATTGCAGGGTCTGTTCGAGCACCGTCTCCATTGCGGTAGCGGCCATGATCGCGATCGAAATCCGTTCCTGCGGCAGGTTTTGCATCAAATAGATGAAACCCATGCCTTCCTCGCCAAGCAGATTCTCGGCGGGCACCTTGACGTCGGTGAACGACAACTCGGCGGTGTCCTGAGCGTCCAGGCCGATCTTGTCCAGGTGTCGGCCGCGCTCGAAGCCCTCCATGCCGCGTTCGACCGCAAGTAGCGAAAAGCCTTGCGCGCCTTTATCCGGATCGGTCTGGGCCACCACGATCACCAGGTCGGAGTTGATGCCGTTGGTGATGAATGTCTTCGACCCGTTGAGCACGTAGTGGTCGCCCTGCTTGACCGCGCGGGTTTTGATGCCCTGCAAGTCGCTACCGGTGCCCGGCTCTGTCATGGCGATCGCGGTGATCAGCTCGCCGGTGCAGAACCTAGGCAGCCATCGCTCCCTTTGCTCCTCGTTGGCCAAGCGCAGAAGATAGGGCGCCACCACATCGTTATGCAGCCCAAATCCGATGCCGCTGTAGCGGCCCGCGGTGGTCTCCTCGGTGATGATGGTGTTGTACCGAAAGTCGGGGTTTCCGCCGCCGCCGTACTCTTCGGGCACGGCCATGCCCAGGAAGCCCTGTTTGCCGGCCTCCAACCACACACCACGGTCGACGATCTTCGCCTTCTCCCATTCGTCGTGGTGGGGGGCGACGTGGCGGTCCAGAAACGCTCGGTAGGACTCGCGGAACAATTCATGCTCGGCTTCGAACAGCGTGCGCTGGTACTTGACGGCGCTACCCATGGATGACCTCCGCCGGGATAGGGACTGTGCGGCCAAGATATACCAACTACCAACCGGATGGTTGGGCGGGCCCGGATGCCATCCGGGCTTACAGTCAGCGACGTGGACGAAACGCTTCTGGTGGAGGAACGCGGGCAACTGCTCGAGTTCTCCTACACCGACATGCTGTGTTACGCGGGCCCGTATTCGCCGGCCGGTGTGGCAAATGCCTTCAAAGTGATGCAGCGGGCATTCGCGGCGTTATCCCCGAACCAACCGCCGCAGCGGCGCTCGGTTGTCATCCGCACCGCTTTTCGAGGGCCGGGGGCACGTGACGGCTTCGAAGTGGTTACCCGTGCGGTGACCGACGGCCGTTACGCGGTCGACTTGGCACTGGCACGACCCGACCTCGGGCGACTGCGGCAGAGTTTCGTCTTCCAGATCAAGATCGCGGGGCGCGTGGCGACGCTGTTGCTGCGTAAGGGCTTCGTCACCGCTGAATTCATCGACCTCGCGGGCACATCCGACCGCACTCAGACCGAAGAGGCGCGTCTGGACCAGCTCAAGGCAGAGCTGGCACAGCGGGTACTGGCGGCACCAGCCGAAGACGTCTACGACTTGACCGGCTGAGTTCGCCCCAACGGAACGCTAGGTTCCTGAGCGCATCCTGAAATCGAAGTTCAGCGTTTTCGTCGCCGTAGGACTGGCGAAAATAAGTGACAGAACCCAGGCACGAATACGGTTCTCCGGAGGACTCGTCGAAGAAGTTGGAATTAGCGTCGTTTCGCTTTCAACGTTGCCTAGTTAAGCGATAACTTAATTCAACCTGAGACGTTCAGTTCGAGGGGCGGCACGGGATGGCCAGTCGACACGACAGCACACCCAATGCGCACGCCGATGCGGGAATCGACGCTGCTACTCGCGTACACAACCGCCGTACACAGAGTTAGAACCGGAGTAGAACCATGAACGCTGCAACCAAACGATCGATCATCGCCGCAGCCGGGCTGGCCGCGATCGGGCTGGCCGCGTGGCCACAACAGGCGACGCAATTGGCGCAAGAGAAGATTCCGACGGTGCACCGCGACGTCGCGCTGGTCGATGACGGAAGCGTGATCCTGCCTCCCGAGACCAGCCTTGACGCCGAGTTGTTCAACAGCGTGCTGGGGCCGACGGGAGCCGAAGAGCAGATGTACACCGCGTTGGTCGGCTCGGTGGGTGCCACTGAGGCACAAACGCTGCTCGACACCGACGGTGCAAGTCCCGTGTTCAGCGGCGTTTTCAATGGCGCGGAAAGCCGGGCTTTTGAGGGGCTGTTCATCAATACCCTCGCCTCGGAAGACCAGTTGAACCAACTGTTGGGCGTCGATGTGCTCACCTCGCAAACGGCGATCCTGAACGACATCACCAGCAATCCGGGCCCGGATTTCCCCGCTGGCGGGGATGTCACACTCAGTGACCTGGCCGCTGCCGTCGGTACCCCCACCTTCGACACCGACCTGGCGTCGATCGCCAACGCGGACTACGCCTTGGCGCTCAGCGACTTCGAGGGCTATCTGGGTTCGTTCGCCGGAGACCTCGGCAGTCTGGGCGACTTGGGCAGTCTGGGCGACTTGGGCGGTCTTGGCGACTTGGGCAACCTCGGTACCGACCTGACCGCAATCCTCGACGGACTGACCGGTCTGCTCTGAGGCCGTCGAGGCGGAAGCTGCTACGGCCTTCTTAGGTCGCGGAGAACTGCCGCAAACTGGCGGCCAGCGCGATCGGGACCCGCGCGCGGATCCGCGTGCCGTCGTTCGTGTGCTCGGTGTGCTGAACCCGGCCGTCGGCATGCACGCGTGACACCAGATCGCCACGGTCATAAGGGATTACAACGTCAACCGCGGTGTCGGTGGGACCACAAAGCTCAGCCATCCGCCGGCGCAGCGCGTCCACCCCGTCCCCCGTGCGTGCCGAAACGAACACGGCGCCGGGCAGCGCACGGCGCAACTTGGCCAACGCCAAATCACCGGCGGCGTCGATTTTGTTGACCACCAACAACTCCGGGGCGGCATCGCCGTGATGGTCGGCGACCACTTCGGAGATCACCTGGCGCACCGCGCTGATCTGGGCCAGCGGATTGAGATCGGAGCCGTCGACGACATGCACCAGCAGATCGGCGTCCACGACCTCTTCCAGCGTCGAGCGAAACGCCTCGACCAGCTGCGTCGGCAAGTGCCGCACGAATCCGACGGTGTCGCTCACCACGAAAGCGCGACCGTCGTCGAATTCGCCACGGCGCGTGGTGGGTTCCAGGGTCGCGAACAGCGCGTCCTGCACCAGCACGCCGGCGCCGGTGAGGGCGTTCAGCAGGCTGGACTTCCCGGCGTTGGTATAGCCGACGATCGCAATCGACGGCAGATCGCTGTCCAGTCGGCGGCTGCGTTGGGTGTCGCGAACCTGCTTCATCGCCTTGATGTCGCGGCGCAGCTTCGACATTCGCTCGCGAATGCGGCGGCGATCGGTCTCGATCTTGGTCTCACCGGGGCCACGCAGACCCACACCGCCGCCGCTGCCGCCGGCGCGGCCGCCGGCCTGCCGCGACATCGACTCACCCCAACCGCGCAGCCGCGGCAGCATGTACTCCATCTGCGCCAGCGTCACCTGCGCCTTGCCTTCGCGGCTGGTG
>DATJOR010000091.1:0-4630 GCA_035506875.1 Mycobacterium sp. | reverse complement strand
GGACGCACTGGCCCCACTCAGCTGGCGCGGCCGCTCAACCTTGCCGCGCCTGAGAAGTTGTCGAGTGAAATTAGTGGCTAGCGCGGCGGCGGTGGCGGGCTGGTCGGCGCTGCCGTGAAGTCACCCGGCGTCGGGACCAGCGAGGGATCAACGCGAAGGTTCAGCAGGTCACTGAGACCCGGCACATTGGACGGCTGGCCGTCATTCGCGGCCGCGGCGTCGGACTCGGTGATGTTCTGCACCACGACCGGGCTGTCAAAGCCGTACATGACCTGCAATAAGTCAGCGACGGTCGGGCTGTTCACATCCGGGTTGTCATGCGTGTTGCCGGAAAGTTCTACCGCGGGCACCTGGATGTCGCGAAGCGGTGGCGCCGCCGGGGCGGCGATGATCACGCTGATACCACCGAGCGCAACACCAGCGGTGATGCAGAATCGGATCGCGGACCGCATTGGCTCTCCTCAGGTGTCCGACGCGGTTTCGCGACGGACGTTAGCCATTACTGTACCTGAGAACTGACTGAGAATCACCACTCTGTAGGCAAAAAGTTCGAAAAAAGAAACTTAAGGCACTCTGAGCTGCGGTATAGCGCCCCGCAGGCGCCCGCGACGGGGGCTATCAGGCCCGTTTGGCCGCTTTCTTCGCCGGCTTTTTCCGCGCGGTCTTCTTGGCCGCCCGCTTCACCGGACCGCGGGCCCGCCGGTCGGCCAGCAGTTCGGCGGCACGCTCGTCGGTGATCGACAAGACGTCGTCGCCCTTACGCAGACTGGCGTTGGTCTCGCCGTCGGTGACGTACGGGCCGAACCGTCCGTCCTTGATCACCATCGGCTTGCCCGACGCCGGGTCGTTGCCCAGCTCGCGCAGCGGCGGCGCCGCAACACCCTGTCGGCCACGGCGTTTTGGCTCCGCGTAGATCTTCAGCGCTTCCTCGAGAGTGATCTCGAAGATCTGGTCTTCGGTGGCCAGCGAGCGAGAATCGCTGCCGCGCTTCAGATATGGGCCGTAACGCCCGTTCTGCGCGGTGATCTCCTCGCTGGAATCGGGGTCGACGCCGACGACGCGCGGCAGCGACAGAAGTTTCAAGGCATCGTCCAGCGTGACGGTCTGCAAATCCATGCTGCGCAACAGCGAACCCGTCCTGGGCCTCGGGCCCTTGGGAACGGGGGCTTTCTTACCCTTCTTGGCCCCTTGACCAGCGGTGCCGTCGGGATCGTCGGGCGGCTCCGGCAGGATCTCGGTGACATAGGGCCCGTAGCGACCGTCCTTGGCGACGATCTCGTGACCCGTCTCCGGATCCACACCGAGCGTCCGACCCTCCTGGGGTGTGGCGAAAAGCTCCTCGGCCACTTGCAATGTCAGCTCGTCGGGAGTGAGCGTGTCGTTGAGGTTGGCCCGCTGTGGTTTGGGCTCGCCGTCGTCGCCGAGCACCATCCGTTCCAGATAGGGCCCGTTTTTGCCCACCCGAACATAGATGGTGCGCCCTTCGGCATCATCAAAGAGCTTGATGGAGTTGACTTCTCGCGCGTCGATCCCCTCCAGATTAATCCCCACCAGCTTTTTCAGTCCGCCGGAGCGGGCCACCGAGTCCGCCACACCGTGGTCGCCGCCGAAGTAGAAGTTATTGAGCCAGTTGGTGCGCTGCTCGCTGCCCGAGGCGATCGCGTCGAGCTCGTCTTCCATCGCGGCGGTGAATCCGTAGTCGACCAGCCGTCCGAAGTGCTGCTCCAGCAACCCGGTGACGGCGAACGCGACCCAGGACGGCACCAGTGCGCTGCCCTTCTTGTGCACGTATCCGCGGTCCTGGATGGTCTTGATGATCGACGAATACGTCGACGGCCGTCCGATGCCCAGCTCTTCGAGCGCCTTGACCAGAGATGCCTCGGTGTAGCGCGCGGGCGGGTTGGTGGAGTGGCCATCGGGGGTGAGCTCGGTGGCGTCGAGCCGCTGTCCCTCGGTGAGCTGCGGCAGCCGACTCTCGGCATCGTCGGCTTCGCCGCCGGCCAGTTCGTCGACGGTTTCGACGTAGGCCTTCAGGAAGCCCGCGAAGGTGATCGTGCGCCCGCTGGCGGAGAACACCAGATCAGTTCTGGTGCTGGCCCGCTCGATTTGACCGGCGATGCGCAGGCTGAGCGTCGTGCCGCGGGCGTCGGCCATCTGCGAGGCCACCGTGCGTTGCCAGATCAGCTCATAGAGTCGGAAGTCGTCGCCGCTGAGCTCGCGGCGCACTGCGTCGGGAGTGGCGAACGTGTCACCGGCCGGCCGGATCGCTTCGTGTGCCTCCTGCGCGTTTTTCACCTTCCGGGTGTACTGGCGCGGCGACGGGTAGACGTACTCCTCGCCGTAAAGCTGGCGGGCCTGGGTGCGCGCGGCGTTGATCGCGGACTCCGACAACGTGGTCGAGTCGGTACGCATATAGGTGACGTAGCCGTTTTCGTAGAGGCGCTGGGCGATGCTCATCGTGCGCTCGGCGGAGAACCGCAGCTTGCGGCCAGCCTCCTGCTGCAGCGTCGACGTCATGAACGGCGCGTACGGGCGGCGGGTATAGGGCTTCTCCTCCACCGAGGCCACCGTCAGCTGAGCGCCGCGCAAACCCGTGGCCAGCTCGGTGGCGCGCGACTCGTCAAGCACCACGACTTCGTCGGGCTTGCGCACGGCACCCAACGAGTCGAAGTCTCGTCCGGTCGCCACCCGCAAGCCATCGACGTTGGTCAGTCGCGCGGTGAAGGTGGGCGGCTGAGCTTTGGGGTCGGACACGCTGGCGTCCAGCTCGGCGATCACGTCCCAGTAGGCGGCGCTGCGGAACGCCATCCGATCGCGCTCGCGCTGCACAATGATGCGGGTGGCCACCGACTGGACCCGGCCCGCCGAGAGTTTGGGCGCGACCTTTTTCCACAACACCGGGCTGACCTCGTAGCCGTACAGCCGGTCCAGGATGCGGCGGGTTTCTTGCGCGTCCACCAGGTCGATGTCCAGGTCGCGGGGATTCTCCGCGGCCTCGAGGATGGCTGGCTCGGTAATCTCGTGGAACACCATCCGCTTGACCGGGATGCTGGGCTTCAGCGTCTCCAGCAGATGCCAGGCGATGGCTTCACCCTCGCGGTCACCATCCGTGGCCAGATAGAGCTCGTCGACGTCTTTGAGCAGGCCTTTCAGCTCAGTGACGGTGCTCTTCTTCTCCGGGCTAATGATGTAGAGCGGTTCGAAGTCGGCGTCGACATTGACTCCGAGCCGCGCCCAGGGCTCGGACTTGTACCTGGCCGGCACGTCAGCCGCCGCCCGGGGCAGGTCGCGGATGTGGCCACGCGACGACTCGACGATGTAGCTGGAGCCCAGGTAGCCGGCCAATTTGCGCGCCTTGGTCGGCGACTCGACGATGACGAGTCGCCGAGTGGTTCCATTGCCCCGCCCATTTCTAGGGCCAGCGCGGTCAGCCACCTGCGTTTACGCTCACTTTCCAGTTCGTCTGGGCCGTTCCCGCTGGCGCAGGTCCAGCGACCAGCTGGTGTCGTTCTCAGGTCCGTTCGGCCGTGCGAACACCTGACAATGTGGCACCCGAGATGGGCCGACGCAAACCGACGCCCCATGGATAGCCGGTTTTGAGCCCGTTAATTCACCGCTAATTGTGCGGCCAATAGGGCAACGCCTCGACAGCGTCGGGCGGTTCCCCGACACTTTCTACCAGGCGCGATAGTCTGCGCCGGCCGCTGATCCGCAGTGCCGGCCGAGCCCCGCGGGTGCCGATCAAGGTCGGCGCGATCCCGACCCGCATCATCGCTGAAGCCAGCGGCGAATGGGTGTCTGGTGCGTGCGGATCCAGTCCGAGCAGATAGCGGTCGGCTTCCGGGGTGCCGGCCGCCAGTATCCAGGCGCGGAGCTCGCGCGGCCCGGGCAACCACAGTGGGGGAACGGTCTTCACGGCGCCGCGCGTCCAGTCACTCGCGATCGGACGCAGCCTGACGTCGACGGCGGTCCGCACCAGCGGGGTGTTTTCATCGGTCTGGGTGATTTCGGCCACCAGGCCGGCTTCGTCGATCATTTCGGCCAGAGCGTGAGCCCGCCACGGCTGATCCACGACCACCGACAGCCTGGCCCCATCGCCGACGGTGACGATCTGGCCGGCAGCCGCCAGCACCCCGGTGAGGTCGCTGACCGCAGGCGGCACCGACTCCGCCGAGAAGAAGGACAGCTGGCTCACGTCACCGACAGTAAGCCGTCCGGCGACGACGAGCGCCGCGACGCGGCGTGAGAAGGAGTCGGACCATCAAGCGCTGCCCGGCGACGGTGCGCCACCTTCCTCCCCGGGCCATGGTCGCCGGCGCCGGCTTGAACAGCGAGAACCCCCCGACCGAACCCGGTGACTCCGGACCGTGCGGGGGGTTGTCGTTACAGGCTGCTCAGATGGAGCGAACGCCGGTGGCCTGGGGACCCTTGGGGCTTTGTCCGACTTCGAATTCCACCCTCTGGTTCTCCTCAAGGGTGCGGAAGCCGGTTCCCTGGATCTCCGTGTAGTGGACAAACACGTCGGCCGAACCGTCCTCGGGGGCGATGAAGCCGAATCCCTTCTCCGCGTTAAACCACTTCACAGTTCCCTGTGGCATTTCTTGCTGTTTCCTTTACTACTCGGGTGCGG
>DATJOR010000090.1:0-11934 GCA_035506875.1 Mycobacterium sp. | reverse complement strand
CCGGCCCGGCAGTCGCTCGGCCAGCAGGTGCCGCACCCCAGCCGGCTCGGTAATCCCGACGAGTACGGGGCTCTGGCGGTGCACATCGTCGAGAACCCGATGCTCAACGGTGAGGTCATCCGGCTGGACGGCGCGATTCGGATGGCGCCGCGGTAGGAGAGCGGTAGCCGGCGCCGAAACGGCTGACGACGATGCAGCCGCGAAGCGGCTGAGGTGGGGGTACCTCCCGCTTGCGGGGGAAAGTCAGCCTATGAAAATAGTCCCCGCGATCGCGGGGACTGAAGTAATACGGCAATGGCAAAGATCCCACTGAGGCTGAACGCCCACCTCGTCGCCGGCGGGCCCGCATAACTGGGGCGCGCTGTGCGCGGATCAGCTCGCGGTAGGCAGCGGGTGCCAGTCGTCGAGTTGCTCCGAGGTCTCACCCTCTACCAGCACGTCGCCGTGGTAGAGAGCCTCGAAATCAGCTTTGATCACGTCGGCACTCGACTCATCGATCCACATGTAGCTGATCGTATGAGCGACCTTTAAGGAATCTTTGAGTCACGTTTCGGAAAACCTTGGCAATATTACCGTCGGGTAGGGTGGCGGCTCGGCCGGACGTCCCGTCCGGCATCCTGGATGTTCGTCGCGTATCCAATTACCAGCCGATAGGCTCGGGAAAATGTCCTGGTTAATCCGCGTTTGGGGTGAACCGCCGCGGAGGCCGGGTACGTATCTAGTAGTAGGGCGTCGGAGGGCGCACTCGACGTTGCGTGGCTAAGTTATCCTTGATAACTTAGCGCGGGTAGCAACGACGGAGGGAAGGATACGATGCTGCAGCGAATCGCTCACCTCGCCATCGCCGCGCCGCGCCGAATTCTCGCGGTCGCAGCGCTGGTCATGGTGGCCGCCGCAATCTTCGGGCTGCCAGTCGCCAAGAGCCTCTCCGCCGGGGGCTTTCAAGACCCGGGGTCGGAGTCGGCACGGGCCATCCACCATCTGACCGACAAGTTCGGGCAGAGCGATCAGCAGCTAGTGCTCCTGGTGACCGCGCCGGGCGGCGCTCACAGCGCCCAGGCCCGCCAGGTCGCGACCGACATCGTCGACCAGCTGAAACGGTCGGCGGGGGTGTACAACGTGTCTTCGGCGTGGACCGGACCCGCTGCCCGCCCGGGCCACCTGGTCGCAGATCTGGTCAGCAAGGACGGCAGGTCCGGGTTGATCGTGGCGAACCTCAAAGGCGGGGAGAACAACGCGCAGAACTATGCCAAGGCGCTGGCCAAGCAGGTCGTGCACGATCGCGACGGCGTCACGGTCCGCGCCGGCGGAGTGGCGATGGTCTACGCGCAGATCAATCACCAAAACGAGCGCGACCTGCTGCTGATGGAGTCCATCGCGATTCCGCTGAGCTTCCTGGTGCTGGTCTGGGTTTTCGGTGGACTGCTCACCGCGGCCTTGCCCGTCGGTTTGGGCGGGCTGGCCATCGTCGGATCGATGTCGGTGCTCCGACTGATCAGCTTCGGCACCGACGTCTCGACCTATGCGCTGAACCTCAGCAGCGCGCTGGGTCTGGCCCTGGCCATCGACTACACCCTGCTGATCATCAGTCGGTATCGCGACGAGCTGGCCGACGGCCGCGATCCAGACGAGGCGCTGATCCGGACCATGGTGACCGCGGGCCGCACGGTGCTGTTTTCGGCAACCACCGTCGCGTTGTCGATGGCGGTGATGGTGCTGTTCCCGATGTACTTCTTGAAGTCCTTCGCGTATGCCGGTGTGGCGACGGTGGCGTTCGTCGCGGTGGCCGCGATCATGGTGACACCTGCTGCGATCGTGCTGCTCGGGCAGCGGCTCGATGCGTTAGACGTGCGACGGCTCGGCCGGCGGATACTTGGTCGCCCGGATCCGGTGCGCAAACCGGTGGAGCAGCTGTTCTGGTACCGGTCGACGAAGTTCGTGACGCGCCTGGCCGTGCCGATCGGTCTGGTTGTCGTCGCGCTGCTGCTGATGCTCGGGATTCCATTCCTCAGCGTGAAGTGGGGCATGCCCGATGACCGGGTGCTGCCGAAATCGACCTCGGCCCACGCGGTCGGTGACCAGCTGCGCCGTGACTTCACCGACGACTCGGCGACGGCAGTGCCCGTCGTCATCCCCGATGTCCGCGGTGTGACCCCGGCCGACCTCGATCGCTACGCGGCCGATCTGTCTCGGGTGGGCAACGTCTCAGCCGTGTCGGCGCCGACCGGGACGTTCGCGGCCGGCAACCGGGTCGGGCCGCCATCCGCGCCCACCGGAATGACGGACGGTAGTGCGTTTTTGACCGTCGCCAGCACCGCGCCGCTGTTCTCGCAGGCCTCTCACACCCAGCTCGACCGGTTACACGCGGTGGCAGGACCCGCCGGCCGGTCGGTAGAGATGGCCGGCCTGGCCCAGATCAACCGCGACAGCGTGCAAGGGATCACCACCCGGCTACCGCTGGTGTTGGGGCTCATCGCCGCGATCACGTTCGCGTTGTTGTTCCTCCTCACCGGCAGCGTGGTGCTGCCGGTGAAGGCGCTGGTGTGCAATGTGCTCTCGCTGACCGCGGCGTTCGGTGCCCTGGTGTGGATCTTCCAGGACGGCCACCTCGGCGCACTGGGCACAACCCCAAGCGGCACGGTGGTCGCCAACATCCCGGTGCTGTTGTTCTGCGTGGCGTTCGGCCTGTCGATGGATTACGAGGTGTTCCTGGTCTCCCGTATTCGGGAGTACTGGTTGGCTGCTGTGGGGCAAGCCACCGCGCGCCCCGCGACGGCGAACAACAAAACGAAGCGTGCCGATAACGACGAGAGCGTGGCGCACGGGTTGGCCCGGACCGGCCGCGTGGTTACCGCTGCCGCGCTGGTGATGTCGATTTCGTTCGCGGCGTTGATCCCCGCCCAGGTGTCGTTCATGCGGATGTTCGGCGTCGGACTGACGCTTGCCGTGCTGGCCGACGCGACGTTGGTGCGGATGGTTCTGGTTCCGGCGTTCATGCACGTGCTCGGGCAGTGGAGCTGGTGGGCCCCCAAGCCGCTGGTATGGCTGCATGAGCGGTTCGGGATCAGTGAGGCCCACGAGGATGTGACCTCGTCGACGATGCCGGTCCATTCGACCGGTCGCCATCGTCGCGGCGACGGTGAACACGCGGCGTTCGCCGGCGATCGGGCTGCATTTACCGCGACACCGGTCAGGCACAATGGCTAGCCCGGCTCGCCCGGCCGCGGATAATCTTCGCCGCCGCCGTGCGCCGCGCGGCTCCGGCGACTTGCTTCACGCCCAAATCCTGGACGCCGCAACCGAACTCCTGCTGGAGACCGGGCATGCGAAAGCGGTGTCGATCCGGTCGGTGGCCCAACGCGTCGGTGTCACGCCGCCATCCATCTACCTGCATTTCGAAGACAAAGACGCGCTACTGGACGCGGTGTGCGCGCGCTACTTCGAAAAGCTCGACGAGGAAATGCAGCGAGTGTCCGCGGGGCAGCCGTGCAGCATCGAGGTGCTGCGAGCCCAGGGGCTGGCGTACATCCGGTTCGCTACTGAGACCCCGGAGCTTTATCGCATCGCGACGATGGGCGAATGGCGCTCGGACAGCGACGTTGACGCCGCCCTGGCCAGTTCGGCGTTCGAGCACATGTGTGCCACCGTGCGGGGGCTGATGGAGGAGGGCCTCTGCCCGCCCGGCGACGCGACGACCGTCGCGCTGAAATTGTGGAGTGCCGCGCACGGGGTGGCGTCGCTCCTGATCGCCAAACCGCACTTGCCTTTTGGCGATCCCACCGACTTCGCCGACCGGGTGCTCGGTGCGGTCTTCTGCGGGCATATCGTGGAGGGGTTGGTCGGCGCGGACGCCACCCCGCAGCAGACCGTGGAGTGGCTCATGGCGGTTGGAACTTCGCTGAAGCAAACGGAAGGTTCGCAAGCGTGACATCATCGGCCCCGGTCCGGGTTGACAACCCGTTCTTCGCCCGGATCTGGCCTGCCATCGCCACGCACGAGACCGATCAGATGCGGGAATTGCGTCGAGAGAATCTGGCTGGATTGTCGGGCCGGGTCTTTGAGGTCGGTGCGGGTATCGGGACCAACTTCGCTCTCTATCCGGATTCCGTCACCCAAGTCGTCGCGGTCGAGCCCGAGCAGCGATTGGCCGTACTGGCCCACGATGCCGCCGCCGCCGCGCACGTTCCAGTCGCGGTGACGGACCGGACGGTGGAGAGTTTTGCGGCTGCCGAGCCGTTCGACGCGGTGGTGTGCTCGCTGGTGTTGTGCTCGGTAACCGACCCTGATTCGGTTCTGCGCCAACTATTTTCATGGTTGCGGCCGGGCGGCGAGCTGCGCTACTTGGAGCACGTGGCCAGCGGTGGAATCCGGGGTCGGTTCCAGCAGCTGGTCGACGCGACGATCTGGCCGAGGCTGTGCGGCAACTGCCATACACACCGCGACACCGAGCAGTCCATCCGCAGTGCAGGATTCGAGATCGAGAACGCCCGAACACAGCGGGCTATGCCGGCGTGGGCGCCGTTGCCGGTGTCGGAGTTCCTGCTCGGCAGGGCGCGACATCCGGCTTAGTTCTTACACGGCGGGCAGCCGCTGCAGCAATGTCGGCAGCGCCTTGCTGGCCGTCTCGCGTACGGTGATCGTGGCGTTGTCGGACAGCGGCGTCGGTTCCGGGTTGACCTCAATGACGATCGTGCCACGTGCCAGCGCCAACTCGGGCAGGCTTGCCGCCGGGTACACGATGGCCGACGTGCCCACCACGACCAGCAGGTCGGCGGCGGTCGTGGCTTCCACCGCGTGCTGCCAAGGCTCCTCGGGCAGTGGCTCGCCGAACCACACGATGTCGGGGCGAATCAAACCCCCGCAGTGCTCGCAGGTCGGTGGCTCGACTTCCAGCGCCGGTTCGGCCATCTCAGGCAACTCGCCCGTGTAGGGCAAACCGCAAGTTGCACAACGAAATTCAAACAAACTGCCGTGCAGATGATGAACCGGTGAGCTGCCGGCGCGCTCATGCAGGTCGTCGACGTTTTGCGTGATGACGCTGACCTCGGCGTGGTCCTGCCAGGCGGCGACGGCGCGGTGGCCCGGGTTGGGTTCGACGGTGGCCACCAGGTAGTGCCGCCACAGATACCAGCCCCAGACCCGCTCGGGGTTGTTCAGCCAACCTTGCGTGCTGGACAACTCGTAAGGGTCGAACTTTGCCCACAGCCCGTTCTTGTCGTCGCGAAAGGTCGGCACGCCGCTCTCCGCCGAGATTCCCGCACCAGATAGGACCGTTATTCGCACCCCACCAAGATAGCCCGGCGACGATGCAGTGGGGGTACCTCCCAGCCGCGCAGCGGCGAGGGGGACGCGCAGCGCGATGAGGAGGAGTCGGGCAGTCAACGTAGCCGGACTGCGGGATACTGAGCAGGTGGAGATGGGGGAGTGGCTGCGGGTTGACGGGCAAGCCGGTCGACCGCTGTTCGACCAGCTCCGAAACCAGATCATCGACGCCATCCGAGACGGCACGTTGGCGCCGGGCGTCCGGCTGCCGACGGTGCGTGAACTGGCTGGTCAGCTAGGTCTGGCGGTCAACACCGTGGCCCGCGCGTACCGCGAGCTGGAGACCGTCGGAGTCGTCGAAACCCGCGGCCGCTTCGGCACATTCGTCGCCCGCGCGGACCCGTCGGATTCTGCGATGGCGGCCGCGGCGCACAGCTATCTCGACGTGGCACGCGGACTGGGACTCGGCAAGGCCGACGCGCTGCGCTATCTCGAGGCCGCCGCCGACGACTGAGCTCACCGCAGGACTTTCACCAGCGTGCGCAGGTTGCGGGTGGTCGTCGACGATTTGTATCGCTTCTTGCCCATCGTTTTGCCGATGGTGCTGTCCAGCGTGCTGTTCTTGGGGACCTGCCAATAAATCACGCCGGCGGAATCGGGTCCGCGGGCGATCTTCTCGTCGGCCTTGGCTTGGTCGGCAAGCTCAGCGAGTTCGTCGAGCACTTGTGCGTCGCTGACGAACGTGACGTAGGACTGGTAGCCGTCCCGCTCGGGCTCGAACGGGTAGTCATCGACGATCGTCCGCACCGCGTCGATGCGATAGACCAGCACCCACGCGTCGTAGCCGAACCGCTTTCGCAGCGCCGTTTCGGCTTTGGCTCGCACGGTATCCGCGCCGGCGCGTGACTCCAGAATGATGTTGCCGGTGGCGAGGATTGTGCGCACTTCTGCGAACCCGGCGTCGGCCAATGCATCCGCTACATCGGCCATCTTGAGGTTGACGCCACCGACGTTGACGCCGCGCAGGAACGCCGCGTAACGGGTCATGAAAGCGATGGTAGCGAGGCCGCGTCGACTAGTACGCTCACGACCATGGGACGCCAAGTGTTCGACGACAAGTTGCTGGCCGTGATCGCCGACAATTCTCTGGGCGTGCTGGCCACCGTCAAGCGCGACGGGCGTCCACAACTGTCCAACGTGTCGTACTACTTTGACGCCCGGCACGTCACCGTTCAGGTGTCGGTCACCGAGCCGCTGGCTAAGACCCGCAACCTGCGTCGTGACCCCCGGGCGTCCTTGCTGGTCAGCTCCGACGACGGCTGGTCCTATGCCGTCGCCGAGGGCGCCGCGGAGCTGACACCGCCCGCGCTCGCGCGCGACGACGAGACCGTCGAAGCACTGATCACGTTGTACCGCAACATCGCCGGTGAACACCCGGACTGGGACGACTACCGCGAGGCGATGGTCACTGACCGTCGCGTATTGCTGACGATGCCGATCACTCACGTGTATGGAATGCCCCCGGGGATGCGGTGATCGCGAATCACGCTGAATTGCCGCGGGCGCGCTAGGCTTCGGGCATGGCTGCATCCAAGTCGGGGCCGGATTCTGCGTCCGAAGACGGCACCAAACGCAAGTTCCGAGAAGCCTTAGAGCGCAAGAACGCCAAGTCGGCGTCCGGATCGGCGCACAAGGACGGCGGCGCCAAGCAAGCCCGCGTGCACGGGCCGGTGGAGAACCGCCGGGAGTTCCGACGCAAGAGCGGCTAGTCACCTAGCCCGCGGGCTGCAGTTCGGCTTTCTCGTCCGTGTCCGCGATCCTGAAAAACACTGCGGGGACGACGAATTCACTCACGGTGAGCACTTCCTGAAACCAGTGCGGCCGGCCATTGTGCACCAGCGAAATCAATCGTCCGATGGCGCTGACAAACATCAGTCCCGCCAATATGCGGATATCACCGGCCCGGATAGGAGATTTGCGCGCGGCCGCTAGCCACGCGAAGCCGTAGCCGGCGAAATAAGCGGAGTAGAACCGCTCTCGCGAATCGACCGTGGCGTTGGCGTCCGTCGCGCCGGGAACCGAGGCCGTCCCGAGCGCGAAATGGTAAAGGCCAATGGCGACGCAGGATATGCCGGTGAATCCCGCCAAGTTCCTCATGTTGCGGCTGCCGGTCACATGACCCTCCCTCACCGAACGAATCGCGTACCGCCACCGTAACGCGTAGGCACGGTGCTCAAAACGGGCCTGGCATTCACTTCCTCCTCCTACTTGTGGTTGGGTTAGAACAATCGGGTTGCTTGACGGGAAGGAACACGTCGTTGACCGTGCAGCTCTGCTTGGCGCAGGACCCCAAGGCCGATCAACTTCTGTCTGAGGACCCGTTCGCGCTGCTGGTCGGGATGGTTCTTGATCAGCAGATCCCGCTCGAAGTTGCCTTCGCCGGTCCAAAGAAGATCGCCGACCGGATAGGTGATTTCGACGCCGCCGCGATCGCCGATTACGACCCGGACAAGTTCGCCGCGCTGTGCTCGGAAAGGCCCGCGATACATCGGTTTCCAGGCTCGATGGCCAAGCGCATCCAGGCATTGGCGCAGATCATCGTCGATCGCTACGACGGCGACGCCGCCGCATTGTGGACGGCAGGTGACCCCGACGGCCCCGAGCTGCTGCGGCGGCTCAAAGCGCTGCCGGGGTTCGGCGAGCAGAAGGCGCGAATCTTCCTGGCACTGCTGGGTAAGCAATATTCGGTGACCCCGAAAGGCTGGCGGACCGCCGCCGGCGAATTCGGCAAGGCCGGTACGCACTTATCGGTCGCCGACATCGCCGACGCCCGCTCGTTGGACAAAGTGCGTTCGTACAAGAAGACCCAAAAACAGAAGCAGGCAGCGCAAAAGGGAAAGGCGGCAACATGAAGACTCATCTGAACTGTCCGTGTGGCGAGGCCATCACCGGCAAAGACGAAGACGAACTGGTCGAGATGACCCAGGCACACCTGGCCAGCGCTCACCCCGGCCTGGAGTACGACCGGGACGCCATCCTGTTCATGGCCTACTGAATCACCGATCCGCCGGCGCACACACGGCGTTGGGTGCGCGCCGACGGATCCTCAACCGAGGTTATGGCACCACCGTCGAACCGATGGTGGGCAGGAACTGGCACTGCTTGTCCTTGGTGGTGACCTGCCCGAAGATCGTCGACATCACGCTGCCCGAACCGGTGTCGGCGATCGCGGTCAACGTGGTCGGCCCGTCGGGGTTGATGTCCCGTTGCGGCTTGAGCGTCGCACTGCCCGATTTGCCGGTGGTCAAATTCACCCAGGTCACATTCAACGGCAGCTTCTGCACATCGGCGGGCCCCGGTGTGCCGATCGCGGTGAACACGTAAGCGGTCTGCCCGGCCGCCGGGCCCGGCGTCGGAATCTTGGCGGGCCCGGCCACCGACAACGCGGTCGCCAGCACGTTGCCGCCGTCGGTCGAACAGCCATTGCTGATCGACGGATACATGAACTCCTGCGTGGGCGGCGAGTCCGGGCTGAAACCCGGGGCCGCTGGAGTCGCAGCCGCGGCGGGCGCGGGTGCGGGCGCCGGCGCGGGTGCGGCGGCAGGAGCCGGTGCGGCGGGTGGCGCCGACGCGGCAACCGGGACGGCGCTGGCCGTTGCCGGAGCCGGGGCGGGTACGGCCACCGGCCCGGGGCCCGCGGCATGCACCGGGTCGATGCCGGTGGGCAGGTGCGCCTGTGCACCCGGTTCGACACCGGGCGGGACGATGTGCGCCGCCGGATCGGCCGGCGGTGCTGCGTTGGGTGTTTGGACGAACTGGTTCACTGACGCCGCAACGTTTTTCGATTGATCGGGCGCTGTCGGGTTGTGGCTGAATGCCTGGGCCGCGGCCATCAACAACTGCGTCGCCTGCTCGGGATTGCCGGCGGCCTGCTGAATGATCGGACTCAACTCGGTCAGCGCGGGCAGCCCGGGAAACTGTTGGGCGGGAATCGGCTGGGGCGCTGCCGGGTCGGCGGCCGCACTGGGGCTCAGCGCCACTGCGGCACTGCACGCGAGGGCCGCGACGGCGAAGCCGCTGATCAGATTTCTGGTGATTGCCATGATGTCCTCCCGGTCGTTGTTGGTGTGGGGTGGCCGGCTAGCACGGCGTCGGGCTAGCCGGCCAATCTGCATCACGGCAAGCCGGACACCGGGAACAACAACGGGTTCGGCGTGGTAACCGGCGCCGTGACCGGCGCGGCGGCCGGCATGGGTAGCAATCCCGCCGAGCCGATGGCAGGAGCGGGAGTTGCCGGTACGCCGCCGTTAATCAACGAGGTCAGGTCGCCGGGCAGCGAAATCTGCTGGGGCAGCGGCACCGGAAGGAACGGCATCTGGGGCAGGTTCAGCTGGGCCTGGGGCAGCAATCCCGCAGGCCCGGCCGCCGGTGTGGATGCCGCCGGAACGGTCGGCGTCAGGCCCGGGATACCGGTCAGGCCGGACGCCGGCGTGGCCGGTGCCGGAAGGGTCGGCGTCAGCCCGGGGATGCCGAGGCCGGGTGTCGCGGCCGTCGACGCCGGCGACGTGCCGGGGACGAGCGAGCTCGCGCCCGGGATGAGCGAGGTTGCGGCCGGGGCGGGGGTGGCTCCGGGCAGGCCGGCTGTTGACGGCTCCGGGATTTTGATCGCGGCGCTGGCCAGCGGCGGCGGGGTTTGTGGCTGTCCGCCCAGGGCGCCTGCAAGGTTCTGCAGCACCTGGGGCGCGCCGGCGACCAATTGCTGCCCGATATTGGGTGCCGGTACCGGCGCCGCCGGGTCGGCGTGGGCTGTGCCCATCAGGCCGCCCATGAGTAGCGCGGCCGATGAGCCCGCCACCACCGCGGTGGCGCGGAACAACGTCCAAATGGTTGACATGACTCTCCCTGGTTCTCGGTGACGGGGTCCTCCCGCGCTGATAGTTCGCTCGATACGGAAGTGACTCAAGTGACACGTGTGGCGGTTATTTGATCGTTACGGATACGAGTGACTCCGGTGACCGGACGGGCTCATCCGGGTCCCAGACCACGGTGTTGCGACCCCGTTAGAGTCGTGCAGATAGACACCACCTCGACCGCCCCGGCGGCAGCCACTACCCGGCAGCGGGCGATTTCGCTGAATGCTGTCGGGCCGGTGCTATTCGTCTTGAGCGTTGCCGCGCGACTGGCTTGGACGTATCTCGCTCCCAATGGGGCCAATTTCGTCGACTTGCATGTCTACATCGGTGGTGCGGCCACCATTGATCACCCGGGCAGCCTGTACCACTACGTCTACGCGGACCAGACGCCGGATTTCCCGCTGCCGTTCACCTATCCGCCGTTCGCGGCGCTCGTCTTCTACCCGCTGCACCTGCTCCCGTTCGGCCTGGTCGCCTTCTGCTGGCAGGTCGGAACGATGGCCGCGCTCTACGGCGTCGTCCGGCTGAGCCAGCGGTTGCTCGGTGTCGCCGCTGGTGCGGAACACCGGCTGGCGATGCTGTGGACCGCGGTCGCCATCTGGCTTGAACCGCTGCGCAGCACGTTCGACTACGGCCAGATCAATGTGGTGTTGGTGTTGGCCGTGCTGTACGCGGTCTACACCACCCGATCGTGGTTGTCGGGCCTTTTGGTTGGCGCGGCGGCCGGGGTGAAGCTGACGCCGGCGGTCACCGGCCTCTATTTCGTCGGTGCCCGCCGCTGGGCCGCAGCGGTGTTCTCCGCGGTCGTCTTCTTTGCGACCATTGGGCTCTCGGTGCTGATCATCGGTGATGAGACCCGCCAGTACTTCACCAAGCTGATTTTCCAGACCGATCGAATCGGGCCGATCTGCACCACGTTCAATCAGTCCTGGCGCGGCGGCATCTGTCGGATTTTCGGCCACGACGCCGGCTACAGCCCGGTGGTCCTGACCGGGGTCGCGGTCACGGCGACACTGGCCGTTCTGGCCTGGCGTGCGCTGAGCACCGGCGCCGATACGCCGGACCGGCTCGGCCCGCTGCTGGTGGTCGAATTGTTCGGGCTGCTGGGGTCGCCGATCTCCTGGACACACCATTGGGTGTGGCTGGTGCCGTTGATGATCTGGCTGCTGCACGGCCCACTGTCGGCCCGTCTCGGCGCGCGCATTCTCGGCTGGATGTGGTTGGCGCTGACCATCATCGGTGTGCCGTGGCTGCTCAGCTTCGCGCAGCCGACGATCTGGCAGCACGGCAGGGCGTGGTATCTGGCCTGGGGCGGAATGGTCTACATCGTGGCGACGCTGGCCACCCTCGCCTACATTGCGGCGAGCGGAAGACGAACGACTAGTCCCCGAGCCGTCAACTCCCGATGATGGCGTCGATGTCGTGTGCCATCGCCACGTCCTTGTCGGTGATACCACCCTCGGAGTGCGTCACTAGCGCGAAAGTCACTGTCCGCCAACGGATATCGATGTCGGGGTGATGATCCTTGGCTTCGGCGTGCTCACCCACCCGGCGCACCGCGTCGATACCGGCGAGGAACGCCGGAAACTTCACCGACCGGCGCAGGGTGCCATCCGCGCGTTCCCAGCCGTTGAGGTCGGGCAGTGCGGCGTCTACTTGCTCATCGGTTAATACAGCCATATGTCCGAGCGTACGTTCGCGGCCGTATAGCGTCACCGGCGATGCCGAACCAGATCGTGGTCGCCGGTGCTGTCATCGC
>DATJOR010000089.1:0-5607 GCA_035506875.1 Mycobacterium sp. | reverse complement strand
CCTTCGCCGGCATGATCCGGATCAGGTGTGACGGTAAGGGCCGGCGCGCCCACTCTCAGACCCCGCTCGCGGGACTCCCGTGTCGCCTTCCCACGCTAGCGGCTAGCGTCGCCGTGTGCATCAACCGATTGCCCGACTCGCTAGTGCACGGCTGTATCTGTGTACCGATGCGCGTCGTGAGCGTGGGGATCTGGCCGAGTTCGCCGACGCCGCCCTGGCGGGCGGGGTGGACATCATTCAGCTGCGTGACAAGGGCTCGACGGGCGAGCGTCAGCTGGGTCCGCTGGAGGCGCGTGCCGAGCTGGCTGCGCTGGAGATCCTCGCCGACGCCGCGCACCGGCACGGGGCGCTGGTTGCCGTGAACGACCGTGCCGACATCGCCCGCGCCGCCGGCGCCGACGTGCTGCACCTGGGCCAGGATGACCTGCCACTGGAGGTGGCACGGGACATCGTCGCACCCGACACGTTGATCGGCAGGTCCGCGCACGATCACGGTCAGGTGGCCGCTGCGATCGCCGACGGCCCCAATTACCCCGACTACTTCTGCGTCGGGCCCTGCTGGCCGACCCCGACCAAACCCGGACGCCCGGCGCCGGGTCTGCAGTTGGTGCGTGCCGCCGCGGATCTGGCCCCCGGCAAGCCGTGGTTCGCGATCGGCGGGATCGACGCCGATCGGCTGCCCGACGTGCTGCAGGCCGGCGCCCGCCGGATCGTCGTGGTGCGGGCGATCACCGCGGCGGAAGACCCGCGGGCTGCCGCCGAGCGGCTCAAGTCGACGCTTGCAGCAGCGAGCTGACCCGGGAACTCAGCTGCGACGGCGCGTGGTCTGGTGTGCCGGCGATACACCACACGAACACACCCGCCTCGACTTCGACCGTGCGCGGCAGGTGACGCCGCCGCTCGTCGCCGTGGCTCAGCGGCACGATCGCCGGCGCGGTGCGCAGCCGTTGCCAACTGGCGGCGAATCCCGGGTGCAACGGCAGCTCGGCCACCTCGTCTTCGCTGACCCAGCGCAGTTCGGCGCTTTCCCGGTTGGGCACAGTGTGCAGCAGGTCGCTGGCGTCGGCAACGACGGTGGTGTAGGTCCAGTTGCGGCCACCGGCCCCGAAAACCTCAGCGGTGATGACGGTGCCGCGGACCGAAAGCTGCTCGCTGGGCAACCCGGCCTCCTCATGGGCCTCCCGGACGGCGGCCTGCTCGGCGGTCTCATGGCTGTCGCGGGCACCACCCGGCAGAGCCCACGTTCCGCCCTGATGACTCCACGGCGCGCGGTGCTGCAGCAACACCGCCGGCCTTCCGTCGGGCTGGGGCGCTCTGAGCAGCAGACCGGCCGCCCCGTGCCGGCCCCAGTAATGCATGCCGCTGTCGGATACCACCCATCCGTCACCGTCGCCGTGCACGCGTTCAGGATAAGCAGCACCCGACGACGACGCTGCGCATGTCGCGGGCGGGTAACGAGTCGGGAAATCTGAGTGAGCAGGTCCCCGCAACTGAGCAAAACACTCTTAGACTTCGCTTATAGAGTTCGAGACACGTACGCGCGAAAGATGAGGTCCGAAAACACGTGACCGTTGAGTTGGCGCATCCGTCGACCGAACCCCTTGGTTCGCGGTCGCCGACCGAACCGGCCCACCCCCGCTGGTGGTTCGCCGCGACGACGCCAGGCCGCATCCTGACCATCGGTCTCATCCTGGCGATTCTCGGCGGGCTCAGCGCGTTCGCCACCTCGACGACGATCAACCAGCGGCAGCAGGCGCTGACCACCGTGCTGAAGCACACCGAGCCGCTGGCGTTCGCGGCCGGACGGCTGTACACCACGCTGTCGGTGGCCGATGCGGCCGCCGCGACCGCCTTCATCGCGCAAGCCGAGCCACGCACCGTGCGGCAGCGCTACGAGCAGGCCATCACCGACGCGGCGGTCGCGGTGACCCGGGCATCGAGCGGGCTGACCGACGAGCCGCTGGTGCAGCTGCTCGGGCGGATCAACGCCGAGCTGTCCGTGTACACCGGCCTGATCGAAATCGCGCGCACCAACAACCGGGCCGGCAACCCGGTCGGCTCGTCGTATCTGTCCGAGGCGTCATCGCTGATGCAGTCGACGATCCTGCCCGACGCTCAGCAGCTCTATCACGAGACATCGGCACGGGTGGACGACGAGACCACGGCGTCGACGCAGATCCCGGCTCCGGTAATCCTTGTCGTCCTCGCCACGGCGATCTTCGGCGCGTTCTCGCACCGCTGGCTGGCGCGTCGGACCAAACGCCGAATCAACCCCGGTCTTGTCGCCGGTGCACTCGCGATTCTCGTTATGGTGGTCTGGGTGGGCACTGCTCTCGCGATTTCCACCGCCGCCAGCCGCAGCGCCAAAAACACTGCGGCAGAGTCGCTGAAGACCATCACCGATATGTCCATCAACGCTCAACAGGCCCGCGCCGACGAGACGCTGTCATTGATCCGGCGCGGGGACGAAGAGGTCCGCAAGCAGTCCTTCTACGAACGCATCGACGCCATGCACAGACAGCTCGACGAATACCTTGCGCGCCCCGACGCCGTCGACAAGGACGACTTGAAGGGCGCAGACCAGCTGCTGACCCAGTGGCGGCGGGCCGACGACCGGATCAACTCCTACATCTCGGTGGGCAATTATCGGGCCGCCACCCAGGTCGCGCTGGGTACCGGTGAGAACGACTCCACACCGGCATTCGACAAACTCGACCGCGCCCTGAGTAAGGCGATGGAGCAGAGTCGCAACCAACTGCGCGACGACATCCTCAACGCGCGCCGCGGGCTGGCCGGCGCGACCGTCGGCGGTGTCGTGCTCAGCCTGGGCGCGGCCGTCGCGGTCGCTCTTGGACTGTGGCCCCGGCTGAGCGAGTACCGATGACTCCGCGGGGATCGCAAGCGCGGCGGAGCCGGGCGCAGCGGGTCGCCGCCATCGGCTGGCGGCGGTTCCGCATCGCTCTGGCTACGGTCACCGCCGCCACGGTGCTGGCCGGGTGCAGCGAATCGGCTGCCATGGTGGTGACGCCGGTGCCGACGCTGCCACCACCCACACCGGCCGGTATGCAGGAGATGCCACCGCAGCCACCACTGCCGCCGGAGAACGCCGACAGCTGCAACCCGACCGCGAGCCTGCGCCCGTTCACCAATCCGGTCGACGCCGACGCGGCGGTGGCCGATATCCGCGCTCGCGGCAGGCTGATCGTCGGCCTGGACATCGGCAGCAACCTGTTCAGCTTCCGCGATCCGATCACCGGCGAGATCACCGGCTTCGACGTCGACATCGCCGGCGAGGTGGCACGCGACATCTTCGGCAACCCATCGCAAGTGGAGTACCGGATCCTGTCGTCCGACGAGCGCATCACCGCGCTGGAGAAGTCGGAGGTCGACATCGTCGCCAAGACGATGACTATCACCTGCGAGCGACGCAAGCAGGTCAACTTCTCCACCGTCTACCTCGACGCCTACCAGCGCATCCTGGCGCCACGCGACTCCGCGATCACCAAACCGTCGGACCTTTCCGGCAAGCGGGTCTGCGTCGCAAGGGGCACCACGTCCCTGGAGCGGATCCGGGAGATCGCGCCGCCGCCGATCGTGGTGGAGGTGGTCAACTGGGCCGACTGTCTGGTGACGCTGCAGCAGCGGCAAGTCGACGCCATCAGCACCGACGACTCCATCCTGGCCGGGTTGGTTTCCCAGGACCCATACCTGCACCTGGTCGGGCCCAACATGGGTACACAGCCGTACGGCATCGGCATCAAGCTCGACAACACCGGGCTGGTCCGGTTCGTCAACGGTACCCTAGAACGGATTCGCCGCGACGGAACCTGGAACGCCTTGTACCGCAAATGGTTAACGGTTCTCGGGCCGGCTCCGGCTCCGCCCATCCCAAGGTACGTGGACTAATGGCTGATTCGGAACGCCTCGACGCGGAAGCCGGCTTGGAGGCCGGCTTAGAGGACAGTGAGGCCGCCCCGGGCACTCAGCCCGCTGACGCGATGGTGGATTCGTCCTCACAGGGCCGCCCGGTGACCACCCAGGCAGTCTTCCGCCCTTATTTCGACGACGACTCCGAAGCCACGCCGGCGCACATCGTCGACACCGAACCGCAAGAACCTATGAAGCCGGTAAAGCGTGCGCCGGTCCGACGGCTGGGTGGTGGCCTGGTCGAGATTCCACGGGTACCCGACATCGATCCGCTCGAAGCGCTGATGCCCAATCCGGTTGTGCCGGAATCCAAACGGTTCTGCTGGAACTGCGGGCGACCGGTCGGCCGATCCAGCAAGGAAAGCAAGGCCTTATCAGAGGGCTGGTGCCCCTACTGCGGAAGCCCGTATTCGTTCCTGCCGCAACTGAATCCGGGTGACGTCGTCGCCGGCCAGTACGAGATCAGGGGCTGCATCGCGCACGGTGGGTTGGGCTGGGTCTATCTGGCGCTGGACCGCAACGTCAACGATCGTCCAGTGGTGCTCAAGGGTTTGGTGCATTCCGGTGACGCCGAGGCCCAGGCGATCGCCATGGCCGAGCGGCGATTCCTTGCCGAGGTGGTTCACCCGTCGATCGTGCAGATCTTCAACTTCGTCGAGCACACCGACCGGCACGGGGAGCCCGTCGGCTACATCGTCATGGAGTACGTCGGTGGGCAATCGCTGAAACGCCGCAAAGGCGAGAAGCTTCCCGTCGCCGAAGCCATCGCCTACGTCATGGAAATCCTTCCGGCGCTGAGCTATCTGCATTCCATCGGTTTGGTCTACAACGACCTCAAGCCGGAAAACATCATGCTCACCGAAGAACAGCTCAAGCTGATCGACCTGGGCGCCGTGTCACGGCTCAACTCATTCGGCTATCTCTACGGCACACCGGGTTATCAGGCCCCCGAGATCGTGCGCACCGGACCGACAGTCGCCAGCGACATTTACACGGTCGGGCGCACACTCGCCGCCCTTACCTTGCGGCTGCGCGCCCGCGGCGGCCGCTACGTCGACGGGCTCCCCGAAGACGACCCGGTGCTCAACAAGTACGACTCCTTCGCCCGGCTGTTGCGCAGGGCGATCGATCCGGATCCGCGACGGCGGTTCACCAGCGCTGAGGAGATGTCCGGGCAGCTGTCCGGCGTGCTGCGCGAGGTGGTGGCTAAGGACACCGGTGTGCGGCGGCCCGGACTGTCGACGATCTTCAGCCGCACCCGCTCCACGTTCGGGGAAGACCTGTTGGTCGCGCATACCGACGTATATCTGGACGGCCACGTGCATGCGGAGAAGCTGACCGCCAAGGAGATCGTCACCGCGCTGCAGGTGCCGCTGGTCGACCCGGCCGACGTCGCGGCGCCGCTGCTGCAGGCGACCGTGCTATCCCAACCGGTGCAGACGCTGGATTCGCTGCGCGCATTCCGCCACGGCGCAATGGATTCCGAGGACATCGATTTGTCGGAGTCCGTCGAGTTGCCGCTGATGGAGGTGCGGGCGTTGCTGGACCTTGGCGATGTGGCCAAGGCGACCCGCAAACTCGACGACCTTGCCGAGCGGGTCGGTTGGCGATGGCGGCTGGTCTGGTACCGCGGGGTATCCGAACTGCTCACCGGCGACTACGAGTCGGCCAGCAAGCATT
>DATJOR010000088.1:0-41901 GCA_035506875.1 Mycobacterium sp. | reverse complement strand
TTGCCGATCGCGTAGTCGGCATGCACCAACGGCTTTGGGCCGAACCGCGAGTTGATCGTGTTGTGCATGACGCCGACACCGAAACGGGCCATCGTTTCCTCGCTCCTCGGTAGGGTTTGCGACAATAGTTGGGCGGACGCTCAGCGATCAGGAACGCATGAGCAAGGGGCTGCAGATGGCGGGGATGGCAGAACTGATACCGGTGCTGCCCGCACACCGCTTCGACGAAGCCGCACTGGCCAGGTATCTGCGTGGACGGCTGCCGGGATTCGACGGCCAGTTGCAGATTCGTCAGTTCCAGGGCGGGCAGAGCAACCCCACATATCATCTGCGCACTGCCGGCGGCGAGTATGTCCTGCGCAAGAAGCCGCCGGGAAAGCTGTTGCCGCGGGCCCATGAGGTGGAACGCGAACACCGCGTGATGGCGGCGTTGGCCGACACCGACGTACCGGTACCGCGGATGCGGCTGCTGTGCGAGGACGAAACCATCATCGGCACAACGTTTTTCGTTATGGACCACGTGGAGGGCCGGGTCTTCCCCGACCGGGTGATGCGGGAGGACACCCCCGCACACCGTGCCGCCGTCTACGAGGATCTGGCCCGCGTGCTCGCCGCGCTGCATCGGGTGGACTGGCGCGCGGTGGGACTCGAAGGGTTCGGCCGGCCAGAGGGTTACATGCAGCGTCAGGTGGCGCTGTGGACTCGCCAATGGCAGGCGGCCCGCATGGAGGACATGCCGGCGATGGACCTGCTGGCGCAATGGCTGCCAGACCACCTGCCGCCTGACGATGCACCGGCCTGCATCGCTCACGGCGACTATCGGCTGGGCAATGTATTGCTGCATCCGACCGAGCCGCGGGTAGTGGCGGTGCTGGACTGGGAGCTGGCGACGATCGGCAACCCGCTGGCCGATCTCGGCTATTTCTGCGTGACGTACCACGTGCCTGGCGGACCCGGTGGCATGACCGGGGTGCTCGGCGAGAACCTCACTGGCACTGGGCTGCCCGACCAGAATGCCTTTGTCGAGAGCTATTGCGCACATGCGGGCCGCACGCCGCCGGAGTCGCTTGACGTGTTCGTGGTGTTCTCGATGTTCCGGCTGGCCTCCATCACCGCCGGGGTATGGCGTCGGGGAGTGGAAGGCAACGCCGCAGATGCGCGGGCCAGCACCACCGAATATCGCGAGCGCTATCGCGGTATGGCCGAGGCCGCATGGGAATTGGCGCAACAGTTGACCGCCTGAGACACGTATGGATTGATTACAAAGCGGCGAAGTAGAAGCCGAACAGCAGCGCGAACAGCCCAAGTACCCATCCGGTGGTGGTGGCCTTCAGCCAGACCGGTGCGTGGCGGACTTCCATGAAGTACCGGATCACCAAGTGCGCTTTGAATGCCGCGATCAGCAAAACGACGGTCGTGACCGTGGTGTTGATCTGGTGGGAGGCTCCGCCGTCGACGGCGATCAACGATGACGCGATGGTGACTGCCGCGAGCAGTGCCCACACGATTGTCAGTGGATTGCGGATCAGTGACGTCATGATCTACCTCATCAAGTAGAGCAGGGCGAACAGGACCAGCCACAAGACATCGACCATGTGCCAGTAGGTGGCGCCTGTCTCGATGAACGAAATCTTAGGCATTGTCGATGTTTTCAAGTTGCGGATGACGAAGCACATGATTACCAGGCCGAGCGCGACATGGCACAGGTGCATGCCGGTCATCACGTAGTAATACATGAAGAACAAGTTTTTTCCGGGTGTCAGACCGGCAGTGATCTCAGGGATCCACTCGAACATCTTGAGAATCGGAAAGGCTGCACCGAACGCCAGCGCAATCCAGAACGCTCGTAGGCCGCTGGCTGTGTTGCCGGCGCGGGCGGCGGCGGTGCCCAGCGCCACAAAGAGCGAACTTGTCAGCAGCACGATGGTATTGATGGCGCCGATGTCCACATTGAGTCGAGCCTGGCTCGCGAGGAACAGTTCGTGATTCTGGCCCCGGAAGTACATATAGCCAACGAAATAGACCGCGAAAATCAGCAAGTCGCCGACGACGAAGAACCACATGCTCGCTTCACCGGGGACGTGGCCTCGGGTGTCAGCTGCCCGTTGAGACTGGTCGACGCCGGTCGCGGAACCTTCGGCAACGTCGGTCATGCGCCCGTCCTCGACGAAACCTCGATGGCAGCTGGCGCCGGCTGAGGCGCAGCGTTGTCGAGTTCACTCTCTGGCTGGTTCTTGATCGTCTTGTAGATGCACAGGTACACGATGAACTGCCATGAGACGTAGAGCGCCATTGCGAACCAGAACGTCATCAGTCCGTTCCAGGCGAACGGACCCGTTTTGGCGATCCAGACCGGGGCGGCCATTAGCTCGGTCACGTATTGCCAAACGGTGTAGTAGCCCAGCCACTTTGGCAGAATGCGGTTCTCGTCGAGGATGATGGCTAGACCAAAGGCCATCCACATGACGCAGAAGCAACCCAGCGAGCCGATGAACGCCAAGTAGCCGAAGTCGTACAGCATCGTCAACACACCCGGGCTGTATCCGGGGCGAAATGCGCCGAGGCCGAAGCAGAACATCGGAAACAGCATGCCGACGATCGCGCCGGTGATGGCGCCGATCATCATCGAATAGCGGAACGCAGGGCTAACCGACATCCGCTTGATCTGGACGAGGTAGAGGGCGTTCGACACTGGCGCAAGCCCGTAGGCCAGCGTCAGGATCAGGCACGCGATCAGCAGATTGTGCGAGTGCATGAAGTCGACGATGTGCGGGGTAGGGCTGCTCGGTGACCGCGGCGGCATCATCCAGCTCAGTGGCACGAACACGAGCCCGAATACGTTGAAAAAGAACGGCACGCTCCAAAATGCAATCCACTGATCGAGTTTGCGATTCGTGCGCCACGACTTCGCCTGCTCGGCCCCCGACTGGGGGGCAGTCGCCACGCTGCTGCTCATGCGAGAACGACCCGGTCGTCGCCCTGGTGTTTCACGGCACGCAGAAGGGCCCAGAACATCACTGCGATGTAGACGGCAAATGTCGTGAGCCGCAACGTGAATGACAGTGGACCGTTCCAAGCGAGAGGCCCCGACTTATAGAGAATCGAGAACGCGCTCGGAGCCAGCAGCGCGACGGTCGCAACGTTGAAGTGCGCAACCCAGCGCGGAAAGATCGGATCCGATCGATCGTCGAGATAGACGCTCAACGCGAAGCACAGGTTCTGCACCATGATGGTGCCCACTGGCGCGATGAAAAAGAACCAGGCCATGTCATTGAGCAGACTCGTCAGCTGAGGATCGCGGTCGGGCCTGAAAGCGGCCATGCCCCAGCAATAGTCGGCCAGGATGAAAGCGGTCGTCCCGACGCCGACGCAGATGACATACGCGTACGTCAGGACCGGGCTCGACGTCGCAGCTCGCGAGATCTGCACTGCTGTCACCGCGAACAGCGGCACCAAAGAGCACGCGATGAGGTTGCAAAGGATCGCCACACCCAGAATGCCGGTGACATTGCTGCGGAAGAACGCCGCCACTTGCTCAGGTGTCAATGTTGGCGACAGCGGCGGTGAAAACACCGGGAACACGAGGTAAGCGAGCACAAACAACGCCACCGCCGGCGGCGCCGTCCACAGCAGAATGCGTTGACCTCTGGTGTTCATCGATGCCGTCCCTGCCTCACCTGATGCGAAGTCTGTGGTTCTAGACCTAGCACGTTCGCTGACAAATGACAATGAAAACTGAGAGTTCAGGCGGCTGCCTGCGAAGGCGACTGGCCCGTGTGCCGACCTGAAAATCGTATATAGCCTGCGGATAGCTGATGAAATTCCTCTTCAAGGGGCGCGATAGTCCGACAATTTCAGGTGACATCTGTCAGCGAGTCGATCAAGTGTTGCAGAATAGGAGAGTGCCAGAAACTGCAACGAGCCGGGAAGCCCAGCGCCGCAAAACGCGCGCGCGGGTGCTCGATGCCGCCATCGTGGAGTTCCAGCGTGCCGGCGCGAACTCGGCGGACATCAACGCGATCGTCGAGGCTGCCGGCGTTGCCCGCAGCACCTTCTACTTCCACTTTCCGACCAGAGAACATGTGCTGCTCGAGTTGATCCGCCGCGACGAGGACTACCTTTGCGCGGAACTCAGTCGGTTCCTTGACACCCGTCGCGACCTGCCTGCCGTACTGAACGAGATCATCAGGCTCGTCGTCGCACTCGAGACCCGTTGGGGTGCGGCCCTGTTTCGCGACGTCATCAGCCTCTACTTCTCACCGGCAGCACCCGAAGACGAGAATTGGACCAAGCACCCGACATTCGTGTTGCTGGCCGCCGAAATCGAGCGTGCACGCGGCCGTGGCGAACTCTACGACGACGTCGAGGCATACGACAGCGCCGCATTTTTCCTGATCGGCCTGCACGCAATACTCTTCAGCGCTCGAGAGTCCGGGGCCGCACGTGACGACACGTTGAAGAAGTTCGTGAAGAGCACGCTGCGGAGCCTTCAGCCTTAGCCGCTTGGCTACTCACAGCCAGAAGCTAACTCCGACCAAGCCTGGAGCTAACGACCGAGCGCAATCATGGCTGATGAACACCACCGAAGAACCCTCTGAGATCAGCACAAACCCGCAGCCTCGACGCTGCCACGCGATCGCAATGATTGTCGGCAGCGGCGCCGCTATCGCTCTGTTCGCTTTCGTCGGCAGCACCGGGCCCGGTGCCCCCGAGACCACCGCCGCGTCCGGCACCGTACAGCTGATGGACTCGGCAACCCCGGCGCCGTTACAGGTGCAGGACGTCGACGACGACAGCGATGACGAAGCTGCGCTGCAACAGCAAAACAATGCAACGCAGATGATGATCCAGTCCGAACAGCAGGCCGAAGAACAAAACGAGCAGGCCCAGCAACAGGCCCTGCAAGACGAGTTGCAGGCGCAACAAACCGAGCAGCAAGCCGACCAGTAGAACCGGTCAACCGCCGCGCCCATACACTGACCGATCGTGGGCATTTTGTTTGGCTTCGCGCCGTGGATCGTCTACTGGGTGCTTGTCGGTAACGTGCCGTCGCTGATCGCGGCGTTGGTCGCGTTGGCGGTCGCCGTCGTCGGGCTGGCGGTCAGCCGCGCCACCCGGATACCGGCACGACCACTCGAAATCGGAGCTGTTGCAACATTCTTGGTGCTGACGGTCGCGACCGTGATACTCAGCCCGTCGGTGATAGAGCGATGGGCCCAGCCGGTGAGCATCGCGGCGATTCTCGCGGTCGTCCTCGTCGGCGTGCTGACCGGCAAGCCCTTCGTGCACGAGTTCATCGCAGCAGGTCAACCGCCAGGGGTGGTGGAAAGCGATCGGTTCGGCCAAGTCACGACGCGGCTGGCGTGGGTCTGGGGTGCCGTCCTCGGGGCTATGACGGTGTCGTCGTTGATTCCGCCGATCGCGCTCCGCGACGCGACGATTCTCGACGTCAAGACGCCACTGTCGTACGTCTGCTACTGGGTCATCCCGTTCTCGTTGCTCGGCCTGGCGGCACTGGCGACGAAGATCCTGCCCGACCTGATGACCGCCCGGGCCGGCGACATCGTCCGCAAGACCACATTCGTTGCCTACGACGAAGCCACCATCGACGAGCTGTATTACCTCGCGCAGGAACACGCCAACCGCGAAGTCGGTGCGGGCCAGGAGGCCTACGACGTCAAGGTCGGAGGCATGGGCACGCCGCTGGTCGGGGACGACTCGCGACAGTCGTGGCCCTCGACGTACAAGGTGCGGCAGTCTCGTTAGCGGGTACTACAACCGCCGCCTCGTCGCAACGCCGCGAGCCGTGCTAGACCCGCTGGCTGTCGCGGTGTTGGGCATCGTGGTGAGCCTGGGCGGCGCGGGCCGTCCATCCTTCTGGTACGACGAGGCCGCCACAATTTCGGCCTCCTACAGTCGTTCGCTGGGTCAGTTGTGGCGGATGTTGGGAAATGTCGACGCCGTTGAGGGCCTGTACTACGTGCTCATGCACGGCTGGTTCACAATCTTCCCGCCCACGGAATTCTGGTCACGGGTGCCCAGCGGGCTCGCCGTTGGGGGCGCCGCGGCCGGGGTCGTGGTGTTGGGCAAGCAGTTGTCGTCGCGAACTGTCGCGCTGGCCTCCGGCCTCGTGTGTGCGATCTTGCCCCGGACGACGTGGGCAGGGATCGAAGCTCGACCGTATGCCCTTTCGATGATGGCGGCCGTGTGGCTGACGGTGATACTCGTGTTTGCCGCACGCCGCGACACCGCTCGGGCGTGGCTGTGCTATGCACTAGTCCTGACGGTATCGATTCTGGTCGACGTGTATCTACTGCTTTTGCCTTTCGCCTACGTCGCTTTCATTGTCGGCTTTCAGCG
This sequence comes from Mycobacterium sp., assembly GCA_035506875.1. Taxonomy (GTDB): domain Bacteria; phylum Actinomycetota; class Actinomycetes; order Mycobacteriales; family Mycobacteriaceae; genus Mycobacterium. The sequence continues at coordinate 35,541 of DATJOR010000088.1, read as the reverse complement.
GAGCCGAACGGTTGTAAGACGGTTTGCCATGACCTCGGTTTTGACAATGGGTGCTTTAACGCCGTTTTTGATCCTGGTCGCCGGCCAAGCCCATCAGATCAGTTGGGTTGCGCGAATCGGGCACCGCACGATCGAGGATGTGGCAATTCAACAGTATTTCGAGCGAAGCCCACCATTCACCGTCGTTTCAGCATTAATAGTGGCGACAGCTATCGCGTTGTGGCTCTTCACATCTGCGGACCTGGTCGAGGGGGATCGCCAGCTGTTGACTTTGGCGATCGGATGGCTTGCGATACCGACCGCCGTGATCGTCATCTGGTCGGCATTGGTTCACCCCATTTACACGCCCCGTTATCTATGCTTCACCGCGCCGGCGATGGCAGTGACCTTGGGCGTCTGTATCGGCGCGTTGGCGGTTAAACCATGGGTAGGGGCCGCCGTCGTCAGCATCCTCGCAGTCGCTGCGACGCCGAATTATCTTTTCGCACAGCGTAACCCGTATGCGAAGTACGGCATGGACTATAGCCAGGTCGCCGATCTGATCACGGCCAAGGCGGCGCCGGGTGATTGCCTACTCGTGAACGACACGGTGACGTTCATGCCCGCCCCCATGCGCCCGCTGCTGGCGGCGCGACCTGATGCGTACCGGAAGTTGATCGACCTCACCCTGTGGCAGCGAGCGACCGACCGCAACGACGTCTTCGATACCAATCTCATCCCAGAAGTCGTCGCCAAGCCGTTGAGCCACTGCCGCGTCGTGTGGATCATCACCCAAGCCGACAAAACGCGGCCCGATCATGAACAAGCTTCAGCACTCCCGCCCGGTGAAAGCTTTGGAGCTACACCGGCTTTCGCGGTCCCACACGGGCTGGGCTTTAGGCTAATCGAGCGCTGGCAGTTCAACCTGGTTCAGGTGATCAAGGCAACGCGCTAACGGGCCGTTACCAGACCCGGATGTAGTCGACGAGCATTCGGCTCGGAAAGGTACCGCCTGCGGGATCGCCGGCGCCAACGCCGCCGACCGCAAGGGTGAACATCGGCGTCATCCAGTAGCCGGGATTGTTGAACGGCCACCGGAAGTCATCGGGGGCGCCGCCGTGGACATGGATCGGCTTCGGCGGAACTTTGAAATACTCCGCACCGTCTCGCGAGAATTTGAAACCGTCTGTATCCCAACGCATTTGCCAGGTGTGCCACGCGCTGTCAACCAGCCCGGGGATCGATTTGCCTTCCCAGGTCTTCCCGTTGGATGCCGCGTGGACCGTGGTACCGGGAGCCCATTCGCCGTTGCCGTACCACTCGAAGATGTCGACCTCACCGTCGGGCATGGGGTCCTCGTTCACAGTCCAGAACGAGGGCCAGAGGCCCGGGAACAGGCAGTCGAGCTTGATCCGCGCCTCCCACGTGGTGTTGATCATGCCACGCCAATTGCCACGCAGTTTGCCGCTGAAGTATTGGCCGTTTTCCCGAGTGGCCTGCAAGACCAAATTCGAATTGCCATCCAGGAACACGTTTTGCGCGCGGTATATCCCGTCGACCGGCGGGTACACGTCGTCCTGCCAGGTCTGTGGCGTCCATTTCGCGAGGTCGGGCCCTTGGCCGGCCGGGCCGTCGAACTCGTCCTGAAAGATATAGGGCCCGGTTGGGCCCGCCGACGGCGCAGCGGGCGGCGCCGCATGGGTCGGGTCAGCGTGTGCTTCCGGGACGCCGACCGCAGCCGCAGCCGCGAGCATGCCCATTCCCGTCGTCAACAACATGTTGCGTCGATTCATCTCCGGCACGGTCTCGACGATATAGGAGACGACACGCCGATCCGCAGTGGCGGGGGAGGAATGTGTCCGGGGTTGCTCACGGCAGGCCTGTCCCGAATAGCATCCCAGCCGCCTGACCAGTGGTTACCGCGAGCAAAGAACCTGAAATCCCACGCCTTGACCCCCGAGGCCAGCCCCAACCCGAGGCAGACCTTACGGACTTGGCAGACTGTGGCCATGGCACAGATAACTATGCGCGGAAACCCGATCAATACCGTCGGCGATCTGCCCGCCGTCGGATCTCCGGCCCCGGCCTTCACCTTGACCGGATCAGACCTCAGCCCGGTCACCAACGATCAGTTCCACGATAAGCCCGTGTTGCTGAACATCTTTCCGTCGGTCGACACACCGGTATGCGCGACCAGCGTGCGCACCTTCAACGAGCGCGCCGCCGCCGGCGGTGTGTCGGTGCTGTGCGTGTCCAACGACCTGCCGTTCGCGCAGGCGCGGTTCTGCGGCGCCGAGGGCATCGAGAACGTGAAGTCCGCCTCGGGATTCCGGGACAGCTTCGGTCAGGACTACGGCGTCACCATCGCCGACGGTCCGTTCGCTGGGTTACTGGCCCGGGCTGTTGTGGTGATCGACGCCGACGGCAACGTCGCGTACTCGGAACTGGTGCCGGAGATCGCCCAGGAGCCCAACTACGACGCGGCGCTGGCGGCGCTGAGCGCATCGGCTTAATAGCGTCGCGGAAGTGCGGCGACCATAGCGTCGACTTGAGCTCTGGTCAGCGTGGCGACGCTTCCGTCGGCCAGTCCGAGAATCCGGTCGACGGCCAACCCGTGCAGCCTGAATCTCGTTGTCAGAGCGTCGATCGCCCGATCGCGGGCGGACTCGCTGGCGGCATCCAACACGTCGACGATGTTCGAGTTCGTGCGGGCGGCCAGGCCGTAGATCATGTCGGCGACACCTTCGGGGTCGAACGTGTCGAAGACGCCGGCTGTGACTCCCTCCGATATCAGCCTGGTCAGCAACGGCCGATACAGCGCTTGCTCGACGGAGAGGATTCGTCCGTAGAGATGCGCATTGTCGGGGCGCAGCAACGACACCATCGCGGCCAGCTGCTCGGGTCCGCTCATTGTCAGGTTGATGTCGAATCCCGCTCGCAACACCGCGTTGAGCCGGTCCAGCGCGTCGCCATCGCATCCGGCCAGAGCATCCTCGACAGCGGCGAAAGCACCGCGAGCGCTGCGCTCGGCCAGCGCCGCAACTAGCGCATCCTTTGATGGAAACCAGTGGTAGAAAGCACCTTTGGACACCCCGGCATCGGCGATCAGGTCGTTGAGGCTGACATTCTCGTAGCCGCGCTGCACGAACAAGGCGGCCGCTCGATCGAGCAACTCCGCCCTGCGGATGTCGGGATGTTTGACGACCCGCGGCACTAGGGCGATTCCGGCTCCGGTTTCCAGCCGACATAGGTCAGATACAGCCCCGCTGCGGCGAGGCAGAGGAAAACCGCCCATATCACCGCGGTTGCGCCTGAGCTGTACACCGCGTTGCCCGCCGCATCGTATGCCCCGGGAACGGTCAGCAGCAGCACGCCACGTATCGCCAAAAACCAGCCCAGCACCGACACGATGATCGCCGCGGGGCCGCGCCAGTATTGGTGAAACGCGATGATCGCCAGACCGAACATCAGCAAAATAGCGCCAAACAACCACGGCCACATCGGGTTCGCCTTGAACTCGGTAAACAGCGTTCGCATGTAGGAGCCCCTGATCGCGACCGTGGTCGGCACGATGGTGAAGAACGGTCCCAACAGGCGGGCGAACATCCGGGTGCGGATTTGCGCCTGCTCCACTGTGCTCATTGCTACCTCCATTTCCGCGATGAAATGTATACCGACCGATGGTCGGTATACAAGACCAGTGGTCGGTGAGGCGGGCCTTCGACCCGTCAGCCCGCAAGCCGTTGCGTGCCGGCGTTTGCGGGGCGAAGCGCAACCAGGACGACGCCGCCCACGAAGATCAGCCCGGTCAGCCATGGGAAATGCCCGTCGGGGGCGAAGCCGTCGGCGGCGATGAACTCCAGACCGTAAGCCGCCATCGCAGCACCTACCAGCATGACCGGTTCGCCAAAGCGATCGCGGAGCGGCGTAGCGAGCATGGGCAGTGGCGCCGCAAAAACACTTCTGCCCCAATACAACAGGACCATTTCGACCGCTGTTATCAGGCTGAGGATGACCAGCCATTCCAGCCGGGCCAGCCACCACTCCGCCGTACCCTCGACCGGCTGCGGCAACAGCCCGGCCGGATAGCCCACGATCGCCACGATCACGACGGGAATCATGTGCCAGAGGTAAAGGGCCATCACGTTGCTGTTGGCTGTTGTCAGCAGCCGTTTGACGAAACCGGCGCGCAGGGCCCGGTTGACCGCGGGCGCAAGAATGACCACCATCGCTGCCTGGGTGCATGCGAATGCCAGCATCGCCACGGTGGGCGGTGAAGTATTCTGCACCTTTTGTTCGGGCACGCCGATCATGCTGATCGGGTAGAGCCGCAACCCGATCAACAGCGCCAACACCACCGCCGAACCGGCTGCGAGCAGTACGAGCTTACGGCGGGCCAACAGGCCGCTGTGCCAAGCGATTCCAAGCTGATACAGGGTTCCCCAGCAGAGCAGGTAATTCATCCAGCCCAGGTAGGCCACCTGGCCGCCGAGGGAGACGCCGTCAACCGCTGCGACCCCTAGTGCCAGCACCGCCGGTACCCAAAGCCCCCAACGCCGTTGCGCGGCAATCGCAACCGGCGTAAGCGAAACCACCACCAGATATACGGCAAGGAACCACAGGTGCATTGCCACAGCCCACCCCGCGTATTCCAGCGTGGAACCCGCGATGCGGCGCAAGTCCAGGACGATCACAACTGCCGACACCAAGCCGACATAGACCGTTGTCGGTCCAAGCACCCGGGCAAGTCGGTGCCGCAGCCAGCCCTGGCGCGACACACCGTCGGTATCGCGCCAATGCGTCCACGAGATCGCGCCGGCGTAACCGGCGACCAGGAAGAACGTCGGCACGGCCTGGAACGGCCACGTCAGCCATTGAGTCCAGGGCTGGTCGACGAGCGGGTTCTGCCGACCGAAGGATCCGTCGTGATAGGTCACCGACCCGGCGAGCCAGTGGCCCAGCACGATGAGGACCACACCCGATACGCGGTAGAAGTCCACCGCCAGATTGCGGGCGGTGGGATCGTCCATGACCAGAAAGTATCCTCGCCCGGCGGCTGAAATCGCCGGCTGTTTGCAACGCGGCCGTGTCTTCGCGCGAGCCGTGCTCTCGTTCGTTCCGGTAAACTGATGGTCTCTTCGCCGAAGTCCGGCGGTACATAGCTTGGAAGGTGCCCACATATGGTCACGCGGTCATTCACCAAACTGGCTGCCGCAGTCGGGGGTCTGGGGTTGTCGTTATTTGCTGGCGCCGGGATCGCGTCCGCAGACCCCGCCATCGATTCGGCAATCAACACCACGTGCAGCTACCCGCAAGTGGTAGCGGCGCTCAACGCGCAGTCACCGGCCGCTGCGGCCAAGTTCAATCAATCGGCGATGGCGCAGGGCTGGTTGCGTTCCTTCCTGGCCTCACCGCCGCCGCAGCGCGCGCAAATGGCCCAGCAGGCGGCGGGTATGCCGGGGGCTGCGCAATACATCGGCCTCATCGGCCAAATCGCCGGTACCTGCAACAACTTCTGAGCCGTGCGGCGGTGACGGCCCGGACACCCGGGCCGTCACGCTTTACCAGACGCGTATCCAGTCGATGAGCATGTCGGCGGGGTAGGTTCCCGATCCGGGATCACCGCCCCCCGATCCCGCAACCGCGAGGTTGAACACCGGAAATACGGTGTAGCCCGGCCCGTTGAACGGCCAATCCGGCAGTGAGCTCGCCGGCACGTCAAAGTAGGGTTGCGCGCCGTCGACGTAGTCCTTCCAGAACCGGATACCGGCCTCGTCCCATTGGCAACGCCAGGTGTGCCACGCGCTGTCCACGGCGATGTTCTGGGTTTTCCATTCGCCGCCGTTCGCTTTTGCGTGGACGGTCGTGGCCGCCGGCCAGCTGCCGTTGCCGTACCACTCGACTACGTCGATTTCGCCCTGATCCTCATTGCCGAGCCAGTACGCGGGCCACGCGCCGGCGGTCAGGCAGTTGAGTTTGATTCGGCTTTCCCAGGTGTGCCCGACGCCACCGTGCCAGGTGCTTTGCACCTTGCCGCTGAAGTAGGTGGGACCGTCTTTCGCAGCACGCAGCACGAGGTTGGAGTTGCCGTCGAGGAACACGTTGCGACGGTCGTTGCGGTACTGCCCGATGTGCTCGGGTAGTTCCCAGTACGTCGGGTCCTTGATTTGCTCGCGGGCCGTGGCCACCACCCACTTCGACGGATCCGGAGCCGAGCCGGCCGAGCCGTCGAATTCGTCGTGGAACAGGTAGGGCCCCGCCGGCGTGCCCGGTGAGCGCGGGTAAGCCCGAGCCTCCGGGAGGGGGACGGCGGCTGCCAACACGCCGAACCCGGTCATCAACATCATGGTGCGACGATCCATCTCGGGCATAGGCACAGCACGATAGCAGCCGCCTGCCCGTCAGTGCGCATGCGCGAGGTCAGATCACAAGTGAGCCAGCAGCCGGTCGGCAAACACGTCGGGGTGCTCCCGATGCATGAAGTGCCCGCCGGGGACCTCCTCGACGATGTAATCGTTTTCGAACATCCTGGAGGCGCTCCGATAGTCCGAGGGCTTCGCGATCGGATCACCGAGGCCGGCGAAGACGACCGCGGGCACGGTGATCCGCCTTCGCAGTGATGCGCTGGGTTTGGGCGAAAGCTTTCGGTAGTAGCCGAACGCCGCATTCAAGCTCGCGGGGTTCGAGAAGCTCGCGCGGACAGCGTCAAATTCCGCGGGATCAGGACTCCAGTCCGGCGACCATCGCCGACAGATCGCTGGAAGCGCCGCGAAGTCGCTGCGCGCGAAGCGGTTCGCCGCCCTCGGCAACTTGTAGACCGCGAAGTGCCGGGCGCCCCAGAGCTGTTTCAGCGACGGCTTGAGCGTGGCCGGGTGCGGAATGCCGACGACGAACAGCTTTGTCACTCGATCAGGGCCGAGCGCGGCCGCGCCGTAAGCGGCTGCGGCTCCCCAATCGTGGCCGATGATGACGGCCTGGCTGGCGCCGAGCGCTTCGATCAGCGCAAGCGGATCGCGTGCCAGGGTCTCTTGGTCCGTGTCGCGGTCCGGGATTCCGGTGGGGTGGTAGCCACGCATGAACGGGCTGACCGCGCGGTATCCCTTCGCGGCGATTCGCGGCCGAAGATCGTCCCAGGTGTGCGCCGTGTCCGGAAAGCCGTGCAGCATCAGCACGAGCGGCCCGGACCCCTGGTCGAGATAGGCGAAGTTCAATCCGTTCGCCTCGACGAAGCGGATCTCATCGGTCACGGGCGGGTCTTCTGATAAACCAGCCAACGCAACTCGATCGGAGAATCACTGCGCTCGACGTCGAACACGTCAAGCCCGCTGGCCCAATTGGGAAACCAAGGTGTGAGCGGCCACGCGCCTTGGGGCAAGTGGGTTTTCTCGTAGTCGTAGGCCGAGTCGTCAGCCACCAGCTCGAGAGGTAGCAGGTCGGCCGCGCTCGACATCTCGTCCCAGGTGAAGATCATCGAGTTGCATTGCTGCCCGAGCTCACGTGCGGCATCGTCGGGGATGTAACCCTCGCGCGGCAGGAAACTGTTGAACAGCAATCGTCCGCCGGGGGCCAGGCAATGTGCGGCGAGTTCGAACATGGCGCGCAGCTGCTGCGTCGTCCGAAAATCGGGCACCAGTTCGGAGGCGACAATCAGCTGATAGTCGTCGCGGACATCGTCCGTGGATGCGAAGACATCGCGCTCGATGACGCGTACGTCGAGCGATTCGCGTTGAGCCTCAGTGCGAATGATGTGTGCGAGCTTTGGAGCGATCTCGACCGCGTCCACCGGATGGCCGCGTCGTGCCAGCGCCAGAGCATTGCGTCCGGTGCCCGCGCCGATGTCGAGAATCCGACAGGTGCCGGGCTCAGCCGTCTCGCCGGCCAGCACCGAGACGCGGGCATCGGGTTTGCTCCCGAACAGCGACCCCTCCTTGGTGGCAACCCAGCCGTCGTAATGGCCGGCCATCGTCACCGATTCGATGTTGACGCGATAGTTCAGGGCCGTGCCGAACGGAGCGTGAAACGAGATGATGATGTTGGACCGTGAGGAGGTCCGGTAGGCCTCCTCCAACTGGGTTTTCAAGACCGTCTTCAGCTGGGCAAATTCTTCGGGCGAGTACTGGACGCCGACGCTGGCAAATATGTTGTCGCACATTTTGACGTACTCGTCGATCAAGCTCGGAACGGCCGGCACCGTGATTTGCCCCATCGCCACCGATCGGCGATACAGCCGCCGGGCCATCGCCTCGCGGAGCGTCGGCGTACTGGAGGCGTTGACGGCCGGATCGTCCACCAGACTCTTCTACACGACCCGGACCCGTTTCCACCAGCAGTCGGTGCTATAACGCAACGTATGTCAGACGTCGGGCACCTCATCACAAACGTTTCCGACACAGCCCGGTGGACGGCGCTGTATCGGGCGAACGAATCGGCACGCCCCGACGCGTTGTTCAGCGATCCGCTCGCCGAACGTCTCGGCGGTGACCAGGGCCGCGCTATCGTCGCCAAGACTCCACTGGCGAGCCGCAACGGCTGGTGGCTCATCGCGCGTACCAAGATCATCGATGACGTCATCATTCGATCGATCGCCGACGGCTGCGACCGGGTGTTGAATCTGGCCGCCGGCTTGGACACTCGCCCGTATCGGCTGGACCTTCCGTCCGATTTCCCTTGGATAGAGGCCGATCTACCGCAGTTGCTAGCGGAGAAGACGCAGCTTCTCGCCGACCAGACACCGCGATGCCGGTTGACCAGGGCGGCCGTCGACCTGTCCGACGCGAGGGCCCGTGACGCATTCTTCGATGAGGCACTCGACGGTGCCACCAAGGCGTTGGTGTTGACCGAGGGCTTGCTGATGTATCTCGAAGATTCTGACGTGGTTGCGCTTTCCGGTGCGATCCGGCGGCCGGACGTGGGCTGGTGGATGCTCGACTTCGCTGGCCCAGGCCTGAAGAGGATCATGAACAAGAAGATGGCCGGCATGCTGCAGAACGCACCGTTCATATTCGCCCCAGAGAACGGTCTGGCCTATTTCGAGGATCTCGGCTGGCGCACGCTCGAAGTCGAGTCGCTATTCATGGCTGCCAACCGCTTTCGCCGCTTGCCGATGTTCATTCGTCCGGGCGCTTGGCTGCCGCAGCCGGATCCCCGACACCCGGGCCGACGATCCTGGAGCGCCGTTGCGCTGCTTACCCATTGAGCCCATGAACAATCAGCGAGTCGTTTCACGACGCGACGCCATCAAGTTTGCTTTGGCGCCGGTTGTCCTGAGCCTGGGCATGCCTGCCTTCGGCGAGCCCCATGCGGCGGCCGACGGCATCAGGCTGATCGATTTTGCGAAGCGAAGAATCCAACCGGATGAGATCAAATCGGCCGGCTATGCCGGGGTGGTGAACTACGTGTCGGAGCCGCGTCCGGGCTCTGACTTCGAAGCAAAGCCCATCACCCGCGAGTACGCAGACGCGTTGCGCGCGGCGGGCCTTCACATCGTCAGCAACTTTCAGTACGGCAAACCCGGTGGGACGGCGCCGTCGGATTTGACCCGCGGGCACGACGGCGGCGTGGCGGACGCTCAGACAGCGCTGCGACTGCACGGCGCGGCCGGAGGTCCTAATTCCGCGCCGATCTTCTTCAGCGTCGACGACAATATCGACGAGAACACCTGGAACAGCCTTGCTGTCAACTGGTTTCGAGGAATCAACTCGGTTCTGGGCGTGCCTCGCACCGGCATCTACGGTGATGCTCAGTCGTGCGGGTGGGCGATCAGAGACGGCGTGATCGGGCACTCAAGCACGGCGGGGTACCGATGGGCGTGGCAGACGAAAGCATGGTCAAATGGGCAACGCGAGCCCGCGGCGGTGCTCTACCAAGCAGTGGTCGACACTCCCGGGAACCCAGGGCCGCTGCTCGGCGGCATCAACGTGGATGTTGACGATGTCCTGGCGGCCGATTACGGGCAGTGGGATTTGAATCGATGACCTAGCCGCAGTGGCATCCTGGTCACGTGGGCCTGCTGTTCCGGTTGGTGGAGTTTCTCATCGTGGTGGTGCCGCTGGTAGGCATCGTCGTCGCTGCGGCACGTGGGTTTTCCGCCAGTAAGCGCCCAGCCGAGAACACAGCTCGTCCCGAGCAGGCCAGGACCCGTCGCACTCAAGCCGCCCAGTGGCGGTCGCTCACCCGTGTGCTGCGCGAGCACGACCGCACCGATACCCGCTGGCTCGAGTACGAACTCGACTTCGCCAGGCTTCTCGACTTCCCGTTGATGACCGACATGCGCGATCCGCTCACGATCGGCTTTCACAAGGCCAAGCTGCGCGCAGACTTCCTGCGTCCGGCCAAAGCCGAAGACCTCCTCGATGACGAGGATTCAGCCGCGCGGTACCTGGCCGCTGTCGAGGAGTACGTAACGGCATTCAACATCGCTGAAGCAGAGGCGAAACGTAAGCGCTGCAACGACTTCTCCCAAGACGAGCAGCAGCGGATCGCGCGCGCCCAGAGTCTGTTGCGCACGGCGTCCAACGCCGCGGCAACTCCGCAGGAACGGCAGAACGCCTACGACCGGGCACGCAGAGAACTCGACGGGCTCATCGTGTTGCCGGCCACCACTCAGGCCAGCATCGAACGCGGAATCTCCGGCGAATTAGGCACCTAGTGGAGTCCCAGCGGCGATCCACGACAACTCCGCAACATTGGCGGCCATTCCCTGCTCATGCCCGCCACCAGATCAGCACTGGCGGCGTCGGCGGTACCGCGGTGCAACACTGGACACATGGTCGACATAGCTCAGCTGCATGGCGACCTGGTCGCCCGCGTGCTCGACAGTAAGGGGAAAGCGGCGCCCGAGCTGCGCCGTGCTGCGTTCGACAATGCCGGCCTCAGCGAACCTGTTCGCACGTTGGTCGAAAAGGTCGCCAACCATGCCTACCGCGTCACCGACGACGACGTGGCCGCCGTCCGCGCAGCGGGACTCAGCGAGGACCAAATCTTCGAGATCGTCGTGTGCGCCGCCATCGGGCAGGCAGACCGTCAGTACGCGAGTGCACTTGCCGCGCTGGCCAGCGCGACCGGCGAAACGCGTGAACCGTGAGGCTGGAAATTCTCGACCGCGGTCATCGCGTGCACGCCAAGGCGATCATGGCGCTCATCCGGGTGTTTTCCGGCCACCCCGTCGTCGACGCCGTGAAGTTGGCGTTCTACCGCCCGGGGTTCTACGGCGGGGGCCCGCTCACCCACGAAGCGATGCGCGGACAGTCGGACTGGTCAGTCGGTGATCGCGAGCTGATGGCCGCCTACGTCTCGAAGGCCAACCAGTGTCCGTTCTGCGTCTCGGCGCACTCCGCCACATCAACGATGTGGTACGACGATCAAGCTAAGGTCGCGAGCACACTGGCCGATGTCGACGCTGCGCCGATCGACGAGCCGCTCCGCGCCACGCTGCGGATGCTCGGCAAACTCACCGAACGGAACAGCGTCGACGCCGACGACATCCGAGCCGTCCTGGACGCCTCGGTGTCGCCGCAGCAGATCAAGGACGCCCTGGCAGTCTCGCTCGCCTTCAATATCACCGACCGGCTCGCCAACGCATTCGGCTTCGCCGTCGCAAGCCCCGAAGCCATGAACGCCGGCGCCCGCCACCTCCTCAAACGCGGATATCGTTGAGGCTCAGCGCCATTTGATGCCGCACCCGATCGACGGCCGCTGGTCGGCGTCGACCGGCTGCCCGGCGAGCACGGCGTCGACCGCCGACCGCACGTCAGCAGCCGTTACCGGTAAATCGTTTCCCGGCCGGGAGTTGTCGAGCTGGCCGCGGTAGACGAGTCGGCGCTCGCCGTCGAAGACGAAGGTGTCGGGCGTGCAAGCGGCCGAGAACGCGCGGGCGACATCCTGGGTCTCGTCGTAGAGGTACGGGAACGTCCAACCGTGGTTTCGGGCCTCGGCGACCATCTGCTCAGGCCCGTCCTGCGGATACGTGACGACGTCATTGCTGGAAATCCCGACCATCGCGACGCCCTTATCGGTGAGGTCCCGACCCAGCTCAGCGAGCCCGGCGGCGACGTGCTTGACGTAAGGGCAGTGGTTGCAGATGAAGGTGACGACCAGCGCCGGACCTGTGAGGTCGTCGAGGCTGACCGTGGCGCCGGTTGCGGGCTCGGGCAGCGAGAACGCCGGCGCGGCAGTACCGAGAGCAAGCATGGTGGATTCAATGGCCATGCCCGCCAGGGTACTTTCCTCAACCAGGAGGCCACCCGGCGAAATGCACGGCACCCCGCGAGCCAGTGGCCCGCGGGGTGCCGATCTGCCCAGCTGCTACTTCAGGTCGAACCGATCGTTGTTCATCACCTTGACCCACGCCGCCACGAAGTCTTCCACGAACTTCCCCTTGGCGTCGTCTTGGGCGTAGACCTCGGCCAACGCGCGCAGAACCGAGTTCGACCCGAACACAAGGTCGTTGGCGGTCGCGGTCCACTTCGGAGCGCCCGACGCCCGGTCGTGGCCCTCGTAGACGTTCTCCGCGGTCTCCGACGCCTTCCACTCGGTGCCCATGTCGAGCAGGTTGACGAAGAAATCGTTGGTCAGCACGCCCGGGTGGTCGGTGAACACGCCGTGCTTGCTGCCGCCGTGATTCGCCCCGAGAGCACGTAACCCACCGATCAGCACCGTGAGCTCCGGAGCCGTCACACCGAGCAGATATGCCCGCTCCACCAGTAGCTGTTCCAGCGGAGCCTTTTCACCTGGCCGCGCATAGTTGCGGAATCCGTCCGCCCGCGGTTCGAGAACCGCGAACGACTCCACGTCGGTGTTCTGCTGCGAAGCGTCGGTCCGCCCGGGGGCGAAATCCACCGAGATCTCGTAACCAGCGTCCTTGGCCGCCTTCTCCACTGCCGCAGAGCCGGCCAACACGATCAGGTCGGCCAGCGAGATCTTCTTACCGCCGGATGCTGAGCCGTTGAAGTCCTGCTGGATCTGCTCAAGAACCGGCAACACCTTGCTCAGCTCGGAGGGTTCGTTGACCTCCCAGTTCTTTTGTGGCTCAAGGCGAAGCCGCCCGCCGTTCGCGCCACCGCGCTTGTCGGTGTTGCGGTAGCTCCCCGCCGCCGACCACGCGGTCTTGACTAGCTGAGGAACGGACAGTCCCGAGTCGAGCACCTTCTTCTTCAGCGCCACAACGTCTTTGTCGTCGACCAGCTCGTGGTCCACCGCCGGAACGGGGTCCTGCCACAGCTGCGGCTCAGGAATCCACGGCCCGAGATAGCGGGATACCGGTCCCATGTCGCGGTGCAGCAACTTGTACCACGCCTTCGCAAACGCCTCGGACAGTTCTTCCGGATGGTCCAGCCACCGCTTGGTGATCTCGCGGTAGATCGGGTCCTCGCGCAGCGAGATGTCGGTGACCAACATCGTAGGTGCGCGACCCGGTCCACCGAACGGATCGGGGATCGTGCCCGCGCCGGCACCGTCCTTGGCGGTGAACTGCCAGGCCCCGGCGGGGCTCTTGGTCAGCTCCCACTCGTAGCCGTACAGGTTCTCCAGAAATCCGTTGCCCCACTTGGTGGGAGTGGCGGTCCAGACTACCTCCAGGCCGCTGGTGATCGCGTCCTTGCCTTTGCCGCTGCCGTAGGAGCTCTTCCAGCCCAGACCCTGCTGCTCGATCGGGGCGGCCTCCGGCTCGGGACCGACCAGATCGCCGTCGCCGGCGCCGTGGGTCTTGCCGAAGCTGTGGCCTCCGACGATGAGCGCGGCGGTCTCCTCGTCGTTCATCGCCATCCGGCCGAATGTCTCGCGGATGTCCACCGCGGCGGCCACTGGGTCCGGCTTGCCTTCGGGCCCTTCCGGATTCACATAGATCAGACCCATGGTGGTCGCACCGTAGGGTTGCGCGAGATCCCGCTTACCGGAGTAGCGCTTGTTGGTGCCCAACCATTCGTCCTCTTCGCCCCAGAGGATCTCTTCGGGCTCCCAAACGTCTTCGCGGCCGAAGGCAAAGCCGAAGGTCTTGAATCCAAACGACTCCAGGGCACAGTTGCCGGCGAAGATAATTAGATCCGCCCAGGAGATCTTGTTGCCGTACTTCTTCTTGACCGGCCACAGCAGCCTGCGCGCCTTGTCCAGGCTGACGTTGTCCGGCCAGCTGTTGATCGGGGCGAAGCGCTGCATACCCTGACCGCCGCCGCCGCGGCCGTCTTGAATGCGGTAGGTACCCGCGGCATGCCAGCTCATCCGGATGAACAGACCGCCGTAGTGACCGTAGTCGGCGGGCCACCAGTCCTGCGAGGTGGTCATCACCTCGAACACGTCGGCCTTGAGCGCGTCGACGTCAAGCTTGGCGAACTCCGCGGCGTAGTCGAAGTCCTCGCCGAGCGGGTTGGCCTGAGCGACGTGTGGGTGCAACCTCGACACGTCGACCTGATCGGGCCACCAGTCCCGGTTCGTCAGTGGCGCATGTGATTTCGGCTCCGGCGCAGAGATCACCGGGTTTTCACTTTCGCTGCCTTTGTGGGTTGTATCGGATGACACTGCATTCCTTTCAGAGATAGTTGAATCGGGCTGTGATCACGGCTGTGATCCGGAATTTGCGGTCGAGCAGTCGGGGCATAGGCCCCAGTAGATGACTTCGGCCTCGTCGAGAACGAAGCCATCTAGCGCGCTGTTGTCGTCCAGCGGCGTCAAGCACGGCGCGTCACCGACCGCACAGTCGACGTCGGCGATTACTCCGCAGGATCGGCATACGACGTGATGGTGATTGTCGCCGACCCGAGACTCGTAGCGGGCAACCATTCCCAGTGGCTGGATCCGCCGAATCAGACCCACCGCGGTCAGCGCGTTGAGCACGTCGTACACGGCTTGGCGAGAGACATCAGGCAGGCCGCTGCGTACCGCGGACAAGATCGTCTCGGTATCAGCATGCGGATGGGAATGCACCGCCTCGAGTACGGCGACCCGGGGCCGGGTCACGCGCAAATCGGCCACACGCAGCTTCGCCGCGTAGTCCGCCGACGTTGACGACACCCCACCAATATGCCGCTGCTGTTTGGAATGAGTCAAGACCTTATCTGGAGTCGGTCAAGAATTTGTTGAACGGCCCGGCCGCGTTTACCCGGCCGCCTTGATCGCGGCTTCGGCCGCTCGCCGGGACGCGAGCTTGGCACCGGCGGCCAGCTGCATCAGGCGAGGGAGGGCACCGGGATGCCTGAGGAGGTAGCGCGCGACCGCCGGTAAGTTCTGGCTGCCGTCGGGGTGGATAAGACCGAAGATCTCAGTGTCGACCGTGCCGTCGCTGGCCCGGTCGCTGATCGCTCGCACTACCGACCATGAGACGCCGCGCTCGTCGCACACCTTCGCCACAGCAGCTGTTTCCATGTCCAGCGCGACCACACCGTCCACCCGCAGGTCAGCGTGTTGCACCGGGTCGAGGAGCAGGTCGTCGGTGGTCCACAACTTTCCGTAGGGGGTGCCGACGCGGAGCGACGTGGGCCGGTGCACTGAGCCGTCCGCCCCGTTGATGACGATCTGGGGGAGCACCAGCGTCCCAATTGGTATTTGGTTCCCGATAGCGCCGGCGATACCGACGACGATCACCCGTTCGACGTCGACCGCGTCCAGTAAGCGGACTGTCGCCGCGCGTGCCAAGGCCGTACCAACCCCGGTTACCGCCGCGACCACTTGACGGTCACCGATCCGGCCGGCGTAGCCCAGCCCGGTCTTGCGAAACCGCACCAATCGTCGCAGCGCCCGCAGCTCCATTGGCATGGCGCACACGAACGCGATCACGGCAGTCATCGTACGCAGGGCCCTGCAAGTCCACCGCGGACGAAAAAAGAACGGAGTGAAAACTCCGTCCCACTCTTAATTTATAGCGCACCCGGTGGCTTGCGGCAAGACCCGGGGTATGCCGCAAAATCGCTGGGCGAAGCCAAGACTCAGCGAAACGGGGTTACCAGTTGAATGTCGAATCGATGTCCGGCCATGCGGTGATGATTGCCGGGGGAGGTCCGACCGGGCTGATGCTGGCGGGCGAGCTGGCGCTGGCAGGCGTCGACGTTGCCGAACGTCGGGCCAGCCAGGATTTGACCGGCTCGCGTGCGGGTGGTCTACATTCCCGAACGATCGAAGTCCTCGACCAGCGCGGAATTGCGGATCGCTTCCTGTCGGAGGGCGAGGTCGCGCAGGTAGCGGGGTTCGCCCAGATTCGTCTGGACATCAGTGACTTTCCCACCCGGCATCCCTACGGCCTTGCGCTGTGGCAGACCCACATCGAGCGGATACTGGCCGGCTGGGTCGACGAGCTGGCGGTGCCGATCTATCGCGGTTGCGAAGTAACAGGTTTCGCGCAGGATCCCGCCGGTGTCAACGTCGAGCTGACCGACGGCCGGTTGCTTCGTGCGGAGTACCTCGTCGGCTGCGATGGGGGACGCAGCATGGTCCGCAAAGCGGCCGGCATCGAGTTTCCCGGCTGGGATCCGACGATGAGCTACCTGATCGCCGAAGTTGAAATAGCCTGTAGCCCAGACAGATTGCCCGAGTGGGGCATTCGGCACGACGCCCTCGGCGTTCATGCGCTGAGCATGCTCGAGGATGGGGGCCCGATTCGGGTGATGGTGACGGAGAAACAACTCGGGTCCGACAGCGAAGCCACGTTACGTGATCTGAGCGCGGCGCTTATCGAGGTATACGGGACGGATTACGGAATTCACAGTCCTACATGGATTTCCAGATCCACTGATATGGCACGGCAAGCGGAGACCTATCGTGACGGACGGGTGCTGCTGGCCGGTGACGCCGCGCACGTGCATCATCCGATCGGAGGTCAGGGCCTCAACACCGGTGTGCAGGATGCCGTGAACCTTGGATGGAAACTGGCGCAGGTGGTCAACCAGACATCACCTGACAACCTGCTCGATACCTATCACGCCGAACGACATCCGATCGCCGCGCGCGTGCTGCGCAACACCTTGGCCCAGATTGCGCTTCTGCGCCGCCCCACTGATGAGCGAATCAAAGCCCTGCGAGACAGCGTGTCTGAGCTTCTCAGCATGGACGAGCCGCGCAGACGATTCGCCGCGATGATGTCCGGCCTGGACATCCACTACGACCTCGGCGACGGACATCCGCTGCTGGGGCGCCGGATGCCCGATCTCGACATGGTCACTGCGGACGGGCCGCTACGGGTATTCGCATTGTTGCATGATGCCCGGCCGGTCCTGCTCAATCTGGGTGAGCCCGGCCGCATCGAGATCGCGTCGTGGACTGATCGGGTTAAGGTGGTCGATGCGAAATACGTTGGCGAATGGCATCTGCCGGCGCTCGGTGCGGTCGCCGCGCCGGATGTCGTTTTGATCCGACCCGACGGCTACGTGGCCTGGGTGGGGGACCAAGCGCAACTCGGGCTCGCCGACGCGCTCACCAACTGGTTCGGTCCGTAACGCGATCTGAGAACTACTCAGAGCCTGCTTTGACGGTGAGGACGCGCTTTCGTAGGCCGTCGGTCGCCGTTTCCATCAGCCCTTTGGCGCCCTTCTTGATCAGAAATGCCGGGAGCGGAACAACCAGGTCGACGGTCAGTTCAAAGTCGACCTTGGTGGAATCTCCAACGGGAGTCAGAGTGTAGCGGCCGACTTGGGCGCGTTGTTGTTTGGAACTGACCAGTGCCCAGCTCACGCCATCGTCATGAACGGAGTAGTCCAAAACCTGCTCATCGGTGATACCGACGATTCTGACTACCTGGCGAGACTTGCTCGGGTGGCCTTGGTCGTCCCGTTCGAGAACTTCGACTTTTCGATGGGCAGGCGACCACTCCGTCAACGACTCGAGGTCGAAGAGGACCTTCAGGATTTCGTCGGGCGTTGCCTCTATGACGACTTGGCGGGACTCGGTGACAGCCATAAACCCCTATCCTCCGCGTCAAATGCGGTCGTTACCGGCTGTCTCAGAGATCCGCTTCAGCCCTCGAGAGCATCTTGCAGCTCCCGCACATGGTCCTGCGTTTGCTGCAGCAACGGTCGCAAGGCCTCGGCGACGTCGGGCAACCCCAAGTCGTTGGCCTCCATCACGCGTTGCCGGTAACGCTCCAGTTGATGCTCCTCGAGTTTCACGTCGGCCTTCAGCGCGGCTGCACCGTCCGGCGCGTTGGGCACGTCGGGAACTTTCACCGTCGGCGTGCCGCCCAGGAAGTCGATCTGCTGGGCGAGGATCTTGGCGTGTTGTAGCTCTTGGCCCAGGTGATTGGCCAGCTCCTCGGTGATCGAGTGGAATTCGGGCCCTTTGATCGTGGCGATGTGCTGGATGTACTGGACGATCGATTGGTATTCGGTGCCCAGGTCCTCGTTGAGCCGCTCTATGAACTCGGTCTTATCCATGGAGCCAGGTTTGACCTGAGAGCGCAGCCTGAAACATCGTCACGGTTTTGGAGCAGGACAACGGCGCCGATGTGTACGGGGGAGGATGAAGCAGTGCGACTGCTTTTGGTGCTTGCGGGCTTCGGCGCGGCGATCGGCCTGGCCGCGCCGGCGCAAGCTGATCCGAATGGGCACTTTCTGGCAGCGCTCAACAACGCCGGCATCACCTATCACAACGGACCGGATGCCATCGGAAGCGGCCAACGCGCGTGCCAGCTGATGGACCAGGGGCACCCGGAAGCCGACGTCATCAAAGGCATGGCCACATCGGGGGAGTTGTGCAACCAACCGCCGGCACCATATTATCCGCCGCCGTTTTTCCCGTGGGTGCCACTGCCTGGCGCGATGTAGACAGAATCGCTAGTTTTTGACCGGTTCGAGGTCTTCGGTAAGAGCCTCGCCAGCGAGGTCTTCGAGTTCTTTGCCTTTTGTCTCCGGTCCCAGTAAGTAGCCGGCCAGCGTCAGCGCCCACAGGCCGGCGAGCGCCAAGTACGGTAGCTCCAGCCCGTAATGCATGATGCCCCAGCCGATCACGGTTGGCGCCGCGATGGAGACGATGCGGCCGCCGCCAACCGCGATTCCGAAACCGGTGCCGCGCAGGACCGTTGGGAAAAGCTCGGAGATGTATGTGTCGCCGACGCCCCACAGCCAACCGAGAGTTGCAATGGAGATGGCGCCGAAGACCTGGTACTCGGGCAACGAGTCGGAGGTGGCCGCCAGGATGGTCGCGGCAACCTCGATGAGCGCGGCAACGATGGCCGAGGGTCGTCGACCTACCCAGTCGGCCAGCGCGGTCCCGAGGAAGGCAAAGGCCGCCTGCAGCAGGAAGAAGACCAGCGCATAGCGAATCGCTTCGATCGGGCAGGCGTGAAATCTCTTCACGATGTAGGTGGTCAAAAACACCGTCATACCCCAGTAGCCGACAGCGTTGGCGGTATAGATGAGCCAGCCGGCGACCAGACGTCGCCGCACACCGGGCAGTTGCCAAAGCCGAGGTTTCGCGGCCCCACCAAGAACTTTGGCCCGGACCTCAACGTGGCGATGCGACTCGGTGATCCCCTGGCGGACCAGAAACAAGACAATGGCGGGAACAATCGCGACGATGAACGCCGATTGCCAGCCAAAGTGCGGCACCAGGGCCAGTGCGACGCCTGCGGCAAGCACATAGCCCAGCGAGAAGAGCGAGAAGATCACGCCGCCGACACCGATGGCGCGGGTCTTGGCAGGCCAGACTTCTGCAGTGTATGGCGCCCCGACCGCAAGCTCTCCGGCACCGCCCACACCGGTGAGGAAGCGCAGTCCGGTGAAGGCAGCGAGGTTCGTCGTTAGGCCGGCCAAAGCGGTTGTAATGCCGTACAACAGGATTGAGGCGCCGAGCGTTGTTTTGCGGCCCCATCTGTCAGCGGCAAGTCCGAAGCCAATGGTGCCGATCGTGTAGCCGAGCAGGAAGATTGAACCAATGTATCCGGCCTGAGCTTCGTTGATGTGCAGCGTCTTCTTGATCTCCGGCAGCACAAGACCGTAAATGTTTACCGCGTAGGAGTCGAAGCCATAGCCCAGACCGGCCGTCACGGCCACGAAGAGCGCCTGCTTGAACGTCGCTGGTATGGGTCGCGATATCTGGTCCGGAATGCTGCGAACGGTCGAGGCCACCCGTGCACGGTATGCGGCCAACTGATGTTTGCAGAAGAATCAAGATCACTATGATCGCAACACTTTTCCGACGCGCACCTGGCGCTTACGACTCGCCGCTAGGCCGGAAAATACGTGCAGCCGGGGGCGGCGCTCAACGTTCCCAAACCCACGACACCAAGTCCCAGAGCACCAGCGGCTAATCGGACACCGCCGCACGCCAAGGCGACTTTCGTTTTGTCACTTGAGATTCAGCGTCACTCCGGCATCGTCGAAGACGTCGCGAACAGACTCGAAAAACGAGGACTGCGTTCGCTGGACATCCTTCAGGTAGTGCCGCGATAGGGCGCTGTGCTCCCATTCGAACTCGTACGGCCGATCCTCCGGGGTGCCGAATCCTCCCCGCAGGCAGTCGGCTAGCGCATCGAGATTCCGGCCGAAGTATCCGCCGGGACCGTTGACGGCAAACCCAACCTCTCGATAGAAGTCCTTGGTGGACTTGATCTTTCGACCGTCGATTCGGAAGATCGCCGGCCTGCCCGGGTCTGACTGTGGCGTCATCGTTGCCCTCCCGCATCAGTAACCAGACAGAAAGACTCATAGTGATCAGCGGTGTAGAAGTACTGCGGCGGATTGGACAATGGAGATCCGCCGGTGATGATCCGACGCATCGACCGGTCTCGCGCACCCAGGGTGACCACGGTGTACTCGTGGTAGAACCGCCGCGATTGGTGCGGCAAATGTCCCTCGCGGTTACCGAAAACCGCACCATCGCTCCGCGGAAAAGGGAACGGGCCGTTGGAATGGATGGCCCTTACCGTGTCGGCCACCTGTGCTGGCAGGGTGGCCAGTGGGCACGGCCGCACACCGCCTGTCGTTGCTGTCGTTGTCGCCGGCGTGGGCCAGTTCGGCCGCAGGAGCGCCCACCCGCCGCCGATGACGATCAGTGCGCAAAGAGCGACCAGCGCTGCCCTGCGTCGACTCACCTCAGCTCGAGGCGCTGAGGATTTTGATCGCGAAGACCAGTGAGTCGCCTTTCTGAATCCCAGCGCTGGGCTGACCGTCGGGGTATCCATCCGCAGAGGTCATTGCGACACCGACGGTGGACCCGACCTTTTGTCCGGCGATCGCCTTCTGAAAGCCCGGCACGACTCCGTCGAGCGGGAATTCAGCTGGGCTGCCGCGTTCGTAGGCGCTGTCGAACACCCGTCCGTCACGTCCGTTGACGCCCATGTAGCACACGGACACCGTAGCCGTCGGTGCAACGACCGGCCCGTCGCCGGCATGCAGTGTGTGCACCTCGGTCTCAGTGACACTGAACGGTGCTGTCACGTTGACGCGCGGTGCGGCCGTGTCCGTGGAGCCCGTCACCGCGACGCTGCCGGTTGCCCCCGTCAGCGTCCATTCGGGTGTGCCACCATCGCCTGGTGCTGCTGTAGGGCAGGCGGCGGCCGCGGTCGCCGGTTCTGTCGGACCGGGCGGCATTGCTCCGGTCATAGCGGGCGCACTCGCCGATTCGGAGGACGTGCTTGCCGATGGAGTTGTCTTATGGGAGCTGCACGCACCCAGCGTCATGACGGCCGTCGCGGCACAGGCCACCAACGCGACCGAAGAAGACCCACGCAAAAAGTTCACGGTCGTCACGCTACATCCGCGTCACGCAATCCCGGCCGGGGGCTACCCGCCAATCGCAGCCAATTCGTGGGCGACCGCATCGAATGCGCGCAGCGTGTCCAACAGCATCTGCGGGTCCCCGGCGTCCGGCTGGGTGGATAGCTTCGCGGCGACCACGTCCGCGGCGCGGTTGACGTAGATCATCTGGCCACACATGCCCTGGCACAAAACGACGTTGTTGCCCGGGTAGGGAAACCACACCTGGTTGCGGTACATGCCGCCGGGCATGTGGTTGGTACCAGAGCTGGCGGCGAACGCCTGACGCGAGTCGGGACCGCCGTCGAGTGTGTCGGCGATCCACGCTGCCGGCACCACTTGCCGGCCGGTCAACGAGATACCGTCGTGCAAGAACAACGACCCGAACCGAATCATGTCGGTAAGACAGGCGCTGATGCCGCCGTCGAAAAATCCGGCGCCGTCCGAGTCCACAGCGATGGTGGCGTCGTATTGGGCGCCGATGCGGCTCCACAGCAGTTCCGACATCAATTCGGGCATCCGCTGGCCGCCCGCGACCTCGCAGATCCAGCCCAGTACATCGGTTTCGCAGGAGCGATATTCGAACGGGCCGCCGTGAGCCGACTTCTGTCGCAAGGTCAGCAGGAAGTCACGCAGCGTGGCAGGGACGTCCGGACTGCTCCGGGGTGCCCACCCCATCGCCTCGTCGAGCAGGTGTATCTCCGCGGTCGGGTGTAGGTAATCGTCTGAGAAGGCGATACCCGACCGCATGTCCAGCAGGTGACGCACCGTCGCGCCGGCGTAGCCGCAGTTCGCCAACGCGGGAACGTATGCCGTGACCGGCGCGTCGAGCTCGATCACACCGGCTCCGTTCAGCGCGCCGACCACGCCTGCCACCAGCGACTTACTCACCGAGAACAGCAGGTGCCGGGTCTGGGCAGTCATGCCGTCGACATACTCCTCGGTCACCATCGATCCGCGGTGGGTGACGGCCCACCCGTCGGTGGCGGTCGTGGCCATCACCGTGCCGACGGTGGTGGCCACGCGGTCAGTGGTGATCAGCTTGATCTCGGCGATCGGGGAGCTCGCTGCGGGCCATACCGCGGACGGCCCGGTCCCGCGCGAGATCACCGCAGTCGGCACGAAGTCTTCGACGTGCTGGAATGACCAATGCGAATATGGCGCGGACAGCCAGTTGTCCAGTGAGATACCGGCCGGGACACTCACGCTCGCGCGACGAGCCGCGAGACGATCGGCGCGACCGGCGTCAGGGGCGTTGAAACGTACTTCGCCTTCATGCCCTTGACCCAGCG
The DNA here is from genome assembly GCA_035506875.1 of Mycobacterium sp. Lineage (GTDB taxonomy): Bacteria > Actinomycetota > Actinomycetes > Mycobacteriales > Mycobacteriaceae > Mycobacterium. The sequence continues at coordinate 12,599 of DATJOR010000088.1, read as the reverse complement.
CTGGCAGCGCTCGCTGAGCCGATAGTCGTCTGTCTGCAGGTGTGTGCGGGTGACGAGCACGCCGAGTTGGGCGCCCTCGGAACGTAAGTCGCCAGGCGCCGCGACGCGCATGTAGAAGGCCTCCGACCCGTCGAGCAACGTGGCCCAGTCATTGGCGGACCGTGCAAAGGAGGTTCGACCGTCGTCATCGATGCGCCAGACCCCGGTGCGCGGTGTCGCAGTGAAGATCTCGAGTTCCGGCGACGTCTCCGTGATGATCACCTGGCCCCAAACCTCGTCCTCGCCGTAGCCCCGTTCCCAGCGCGCGTTGATCTCGTCGATGTCGAGCTCGTAGTCCACATCCATGTACTCGAGCAGGTGAAAGAGAAACAGTGGCATGTCGGCGTAGGCCTCGGTGGTCAGGTTCGTCATCGGGCTGGCGCCGGACAGGCGCGGATTCACCTCGCCGAGGTACAGCTCGTCGGAGTCGAGGTCGTGCAGCAGGTCCACCTCGAAATAGCCGCGGTAGCCCTCCCGACGCATGACGTCGCCCAGCTTTCCCACCATTTCTCGCGCCGCGTGCGTCTTTGCGGGCGGCAGCACCTCGTGCCAGATGTCATTGCCGCACCAGCTGCCCCTGTGCGGAGTCAACTCCGAATAACCGACGAGACTCGTCATGGCCGGGCCGATCACCGTGCCGTGGCGTGTCACGGCGCCCTCGAGGCACACCTCGACATTGCGGATGCGCTTCATGACTTTGACTTCTTGCTGCGCGGCCACGTCAGCGGCGCACTGGTCCCAGTCGCGCTGACCGTGCACAAAGAACGTCCCGCTGCCGGCGTTGCCATAAGCGATCGAGATGACGAGGTCATCGCCTAGTCCGGCGCTTTCTGCGAGCGCCAACAGTTCGTCGTAGGAGCCGGCCCGCCCCATCACGTGAGGCACGCTCGGTACACCCGCCTCGTTGGCCAGGCGCGTCATGACGATCTTGGAGCCGAGGCGCTCGCGCAGCTCGATGGGCGGGTGCATGACCTCGAGACCCGCCTGCCGCGCGAGGGCCTGGATTTCCTCGTTCATCATCACAAAGCAGCACTTGCCGCCGGGACCTTTGCCCGCGATGAACTCGAGCGTCTCGGGATCGGACAGCAGGTGGCTGCACACCTCGTCCATCGAGTCGAAATCGCGGCGGTCGCGTCGCCGGGGCACGAACACGCGCGAGTGTGTGCCCTCGAAAGAATCAAAGTAGGTGAGGTAGAAGAAGTTTCGTATCCAGCGATCAACGCCCAGCAAGTTGAATGGGGTCGGCGAGATGAAGTACAGGGGCACCTTGTTGTTGTGAAAGAACGCGCGTATGTCCGAGAGGCCATTCAGCTGCGCGGGCTGCGATTGCGCGGCCGCCACGATCACGCTCCAGCCCGGGAAGGCAGGGGGAGGGGCGCTGCGGTCAGCGCGACAGTAAAGGGATGACTTACCGGCATTGCTCAAGCATTCCACAAGTAAGGACCCTGCCCATGATGGATGTGCCAACCGAGGGCGCCGGCCGGATGACAACAGCACGGAACATGTGGTCGGCCAATGGGTTAGCTCGGGACGCTGCCGAGCAGGGCCTCGACCGGTGCCAGGGGGTCGTCGTGGTTGGCGAGCACTCGTCGGCCCAGCTCGGCGATGGCGAGTTCGTGCGCCAAGACGTAGTGGAAGAACGCCGCCGAGGAAGTGCCGGCGAAGTGCCGGTCGAGTTTACGGAAGTGCGGGAGGAAAGGCTTGGTGGCAACCACAAGCGAACGCATCTGCAGCCGATGGGGCAGCACCGTGACGGCCGCGCCGTTCGCTGTCCCGCTGGCGTTCGCGAGGCGAGCTGCTGTCGCGAATCGAACGGCGGTGTCGCCGAGTCGGTCATAGATGGCGTCGCGGGTCTGCCGTTCAAGTTCGTGGAGTACTGCCCAAATTTGCCGTTGCGGCGCGTTATGCGCATGGCGTTCGGCGAATGCGGCGGCTTCAGCGCCGAAGACTTCTGACACCACCAAGATCCGCACACTTCGCTTGATGTTGCCTGCCAACAACGAGTCGCTAGCTATGTGGTCCTCGGCCATAGCGTTTGTTCCTTTCACGCTCCCCTGAAGATAGTCGGGTCAGCGGTGGCGGCAAGGACACGTTTCCAACAAATTGGGCCGGCAGGGGCGGCCAGGGGTGATTCACCTGCGGACGAGGCCAATATTTCATGACGGTTTCATCTCAGTTGAGCAAAGGTACTGCAGCTGACCCGCGATGCGAGGGCCGATATCGCCTGTGTGGCTTTAGCGTTGGCTTTATGGCCGGACTGGACAACTACGTGAAGCGCTGGCGCACAGCGCTTCAGGTAACCGTGTCCACCTTGATAGTTGCCATCCTCGGACTCGCCGCCCCTCTAGCTCATGCGGCCGCGGCCGCGGCGACGTTGTCGGTGTCACATGCGTGGCAGACAGGTTTCATCGCCCACTTCACTGTCACCAATTCGAGCACCGTGCCGCTAAGCGATTGGAGACTTGAATTCGACTTGCCGGCAGGAGAATCCGTCTCGCACACGTGGAATAGCACCCTTACCCAATCTGGCACGCACTATGTTCTCAGCCCCGCGAATTGGAATCGCACCATTGCACCCGGTAGTTCAGCCACAGGCGGTTTTAGAGGCGTGCTGACGGGTTCCTACTCGCCACCGTCGAATTGCGTGCTCAACCGGCAGTATGTTTGCACCTAGACGCGACTGCGCACTGGGGGCGAGCGTCGGGAGCATGTGGGCATACTGGCCAAGCAGCGCCTCAGGGCGGGGAAGCCTAGTTGCTAGCCTTTCCAGACGACCTTGTCCGCCCGGTAACCGGGGTGCCTAAGGGGAGTGGCCCTTCAGGAAGGCCGTCGGTCTCGTTGCCCTTCATCGTCGCGAACGTGGAGCTGACGTCTCCGGTCGGTCGGACGCGGCACCACATGCACAAGCTCCGACACCGCCAGGACGCCAGCCAGTCACGGCTGTGCGGTCTCGGCTTGCCTTGGGATCCGGCGTCTTTCGCCTCGATAAACTTGGTAGAGATTCACGGTCGCCAAGAACATAACGAACAGCGGGATGAATGGAGGCTTTATCCCTAGGGGTAAAACATTCGCCGGCACTTTCGGCTGTAAATGCACGTAGGTCGCAATTCCCATATTGACGACAAGTCCGGCTGAGGCGAGGAACACGATCGGGCCATAGACCTCCGGAATCCTCCGCCTGTAGCAGGCCGGCAACAGCAAACCAAGGCCGATGGCCATCTCGCCGAGTTTACCCAGGGGGATGCTCAGTCGCGGCAGGTCACTCTCGGTAATCTGCACATCAAACATGGTTCGAAACGGATCAAAATACTTCAAGAACCCGAACACAAACATAAACACGCCAAGAAATATCGAGTTATATTTCAATAGCTGATTCTCTTGCATATGATTCACAGATTCCTTCCGATATATCAGTTTCTATTAATCCGGGGTTTGGACAAAGTTGTTGCCGCCCGACTGGATTTACAGGCCAAATGTGACGGTCTAAAGGTGCTGAGCCGGTGATTGCCGCGGTTGCTTGTGCCCCTGGGCCCGAGTGCTGGGCAGGCTGATTGCGCCGACAGCGGGAGCGTCAAGCCGGGGAAACGGCTGGCCGTTTGAGGCGCGACATCGAAGTCTTTCCACGTGATGTTTTGACCGCACTCGGCCATCATGCTGACGGAAAAGTGGACCGACAATGCCAATTCAGATAATGTCCGGCCGTGGCGTCAAAACAGGGTCGTCCTGCCCGGCGGCTCACGACCCGCGGAGCGGCTACCAAAGCCCGCATAGTGGCAGAAGCCACATCGCTAGTACGGGAGCGTGGCGTGGCAGGAACGAGCCTGGATGCAGTCATGACCGCCAGCGACACCAGCAGGTCGCAGCTTTATCACTACTTCGTTGACAAAGACGCCCTCATCAGCGAGGTGATCAAAACCCAGCTCGGCCGGATCATCGCCGCACAGGAGCCACGCCTACGTGAGATCACGTCCTGGGACGGGCTGCAGCGCTGGTGCGACCATCTCGTCGCCATGACCCGCACGACGCAAGGTATCGGCGGCTGCCCCCTCGGCTCGCTCGTCAGCGAACTCGCCGACCGATCCGACTCCGCGCGCCTCGAACTCGCCCGGTCCTTCGCCGAATGGCAGTCATATCTATCCAAGGGCTTCGCGGTCATGCGCGACAACGGTGAATTCGTCCCCGAAGCCGACCCGGACGAACTCGCGTTGACAATGATGAGCGCACTGCAGGGCGGACTGCTCATGGCGCAAACCACACGCAGCGTCCGCCCCCTCGAACTGGCCCTCAACATGGCACTCAGGCACATCCTCGGATACGGCTGCAGCCAGACCCAAGCGCCCTCGCACTGATCAGCCAGGCAGCCCCACCGGCGCGAATGTTCGTCGGCGTTTGTCGTGGCAACCGCGTCGGAGGGAGGTCGTACGAGCCGGGCGTGGTCTGTCGTAAACCTTTGGCGTCGAGGCGCTTTGGTCAATCGACATGGCGTGGTCAGGCGAGGGGTCACTCGGAACGTCCGTGACGGATGAGCCACCCGATCGGAGAAACCGAACATTCATCCGATTCCTCAAGACATGTTTCACCGCATCGAAGGAACTCCTCGACGGGAATTTGCGCTGCACGTGCGCGAAGTGGTAGCGATCGCGATGCGCAAGGAATCGGCGTCACGAGTGGCAAGGTGCATCAACCGGATCAGACGGATCTGGCGCTCGACGAGTGTTCCGATTGACCCGACGTGGGAGCTGTCGTGCACGTTCACAGTCCGCATGCGGTGGCTTTGGCGGCAGCCGGCGCCGTCCTTCGCCCGCGCGCGGCCATGATCTCGGTGTGTATCGGATACTCGTTGTGGCGCAGCCCGCCCCAGTCGAACCCGGCCACGACAGGGGCGGTCACGCCAAGAGCGGCAATTAGCTCATGCGGGTCTGCAGCGAGCGCGGCTTGTTGTCCCGATCGCGAGGTCTCCGCATCGATAAAGCGCGTTGGGCCGTAGCCGCGCAAGTAGGGGACGACGACGTGCGCGCCGTTGCCGACGAGGCGCGGAACCACATGGTCGAAGCAGTGCGCGTCGTAGGGAATGACGAACTGGATGTCGGGAAAGCGTTCGGCGTATCGCGCCAGATGCGGTACCCGGTTTGGGCAGCTGACGAAGACCGGAATGTTATGGGGGCGTGCACATTGCGCAACAACATGGTTGGAAATATGCAGCAGTTTACCGGTAATCCCGCATATTCGATTCCTGCGTATTCCCGACCGGGCTGGCGAGAGGGGATGGGCGCACGTTGTCTGCGGCTTCTCGGATCTGCTCGGGGACGATATCGGCATGGCCGGTGCGGCGGGCGTTTAGCCTTATGTAATGGCGTCGAGTGTGTCGGGAAAGGTCGTGTTCATTACCGGCGGCGCCTCCGGTATCGGCGCTGCGCTAGCGGCCGAGTTGGTCCGACAGGGCGGTGAAGTGTGGATCGCCGATCGGCAAATCGGCGAGGCGCAGGAGTTGACGCAACAGCTCAAAGAAGCTGGCGGGCAAGCGCATGCGATCGAACTCGATGTGCGTAGCTATCCTGACTTCGAGCACGCAGTCGGCAAGGCCGTACGGCATTCCGGGCGGATCGACTACCTGTTTAACAATGCCGGCATTGGGGTCGCCGGTGAAATCGACTCGTACACGCTCGAGGATTGGGACGACGTTTTCGACGTGAACGTGCGTGGGGTGGTCCATGGCATTCAAGCGGTCTATCCGATAATGATCCGTCAACGCCGCGGCCACATCGTGAACACGGCGTCGATGTCCGGTCTAGTCGCCACTGCAAGTCAAGCGAGCTACTCGGCGACCAAGCACGCCATAGTCGCGATCTCGAAGACGTTACGGCTCGAAGCGGAGCGACACGGCGTGCAGGTCTCGGTGCTATGTCCGGGTGCGGTCCGCACGCCGGCCATCACCGGCGGAAAGTATGGGCGGACCCACCGCTACCGCGATGAGGGCCTGCGCGACATGGCGGAACGAGGGCGTCCGATCACTCCCGAGAGGTTCGCCAAACGCGCCATTCGCGCCGTGCTGCGTGGAGACGCCATCATTGTGATCCCGTCGTGGTGGAAAGCGTGGTGGTATTTGGAGCGGTTATCACCGACGCTGTCTATGCGATTCGCAAAGGTCGTCATGCTCAAACCAATGCGCGCAATTGAGGCCGACGCGTCGAGGAGTTGAGAAAACATCTCGTCGAGCCGCTTGCGTCGCCGGTTTGGCTCCAAAAGTTCGATGCCGGTGCGGATCTCGAATTTGTTACCGACGTCGTCCAGATTGATTCGGTGGGCTGACGATCGAGCCATTCCACGACGGCCGGGTCAGGTGTGTCCCGCATCAACGCGGAGAGCACGTTGGTGTCGAGCATGATCACGATTCGTTGAACTGCGCCGGCTGGACGGGCTGGCCGCGCAGTTCGGGTATGTCCCGGGTGAGGCGGTGGCGCGCCACTTACGGCAGGAGTTCTAGGGCATTTGCATCGAAGAAGACCCGCAATGGCGGATTTGGCCCATCAACGATCTTCATCAACGCGCACCCCACGAGGGATCGACAAGGGAGCTTTGAAATAAGCACAACTTGGGCGCATGCACACAGCGCTGTGCCGGACAGCATCGTCGCGCCGGCCAACGCGAGTCCGCCCCCGGCAGAGTCGCCCATCAGTGTTATCGACTCGTCCCGCGGCGGCTCGGCCAGCACGGCCACGGCGACAATTGCCAGCGCAGGCCGTCGCGAGCGGGCATTGCCCGGCGCAGAGGCTCGCGCGCGAGGTGGTGCAGACAGGTCCCTGCGCCAGCCGTATCACCGGTGATACACTTGCCACATGGACACGGTGACGGTGCGCGATCTTCGTAACAACGGGGGAGAAGTCCTGCGACGCGTCGAGCACGGTGAACACATCGTCGTGACTCGCGACGGCACGCCGGTGGCCGAGCTCCGCCCCCTGCCCCGATCCAGCGCCGGCCCGGCAGAACTTATTCGTCGGCGCAAGAATCTTCCGCAGGTGGACCCAGATGCGCTCCGGCGCGACATCGACAACCTGATCGATCCGTCGCTGTGACAGAAGCTGCAAGCCAGGGGATGCTGGACACCTCCACGGTGATCCTCCTCGGCCAGATATCCGACCCAACCGAGCTTCCCGACGAATCGGTGATCAGCGCGATAACGCTGGCCGAGCTTTCCGTAGGTCCCCATGTAGCGCCCGACGATGCCGAGCGCAGTGCGCGTCAGCAGCACCTGCAGCAAGCCGAGGCGGACTTTGGTGTTCTTCCGTTCGATGGCGATTGCGCGCGGGCATTTGGCGCCGTGGCGGCGGCACTGCGCGCATCAGGGCGTAAACCGGCGGCGCGCGCGTATGACGCGCTCATCGCGGCGAGCGCGATCGCGCATGCGCTGCCGCTCCATACGTGCAATCCAGCCGACTTTGCAGGAATCCCACGGCTCGAGCTCCGGTCGGTCACCCATCCTGACCACCAGTAGGGATGCTGCCGGCCTGCCGCTCGATGTCGAAAAGCGTTGGGCAGCAGAACATCAACCAATATGCGGTATTTACCGGGAAAGCCGCATATTCGATTTCCGCATATTCGTCTAGCTCCGCTGGGCCGCACCGCGCTACCTCGGCGCGGTGTCGTCGATCGTCGCTCGGATTTGCTCGGCGAGTATGTCTGCGTGGCCGGCGTGGCGGGCGACCTCACCGATCATGCCGAGGTAGATGAAGCGAAGACTCACTGTACCGACGAGGCTGTGTTCGGCGGTGTCGTCGAGGGCGTAGGCGGCCGCCATTTCATCCGATGTCGCGCATGCGGCGGCGTATTCGTCAATAACTTGGGCCAGGGTTTCGTTGTCGGCAACCTGGAAGCTGTCGTCGCCGCCGACAGCCTGGCCGGTGCAGTCTTCAACACGTCGGCTAACCAGGGTGCGTTGAAACCAGATGCGTTCGGCGGCAGCACAATGCTTGATAAGCGAGATGGGCGTGGTCAGGGAGGGCACGAGGCGCTGGCGGGCCTGAACATCGGACAGGCCGTCGACGGCGGCGACGAGCTCAGAACGATGTAGCTGGAGGGTGTTTTCCAACAGTTCCCGCTCGGTTCCGGTGAACGGGCGACCGGGGGTCAGTGCAGCAGTCATTGTCTAGCCTCTCTCATGTGGGTGCGATTGCTTTCGGTGGATGCGAGTTGGCACGACGCCAGGACACTCAGGGTTGGCCTTAAAGAATTCGCCGCGCCAGGCCTGAGTGGATAGGGTTTCGCGTGTGCGTGAGGCGTTCGGGGAGAATTTCGACGTTCCGCGGGGTTACCTGGACACAGCGGCGATCGGCGTTCCGTTCGCTCGCGCCGCCGATACGTTGGTCGATGCGGTCCACATGTGGCGAGCAGGTTCGATGCAGGTCGGGGACTTCGACGACGACATCGCGGTGGCGCGCAACGCATGGGCGCAACTTGTTGGCGCGTGTCAGTCGGATGTGGCGACGGGGACCAGTGTGTCTCAACTGGTCGGGCTCGTAGCCTCGAGCGTACCGGACGGCACCAAGGTTCTGACGGTGCGCAACGAGTTCACCAGCGTGACGTTTCCGTTTGTGGCCCAACAGCATCGCGGTGTCACCGTTACGGAGAGCACCTTTCCCGATCTGATACCGCAGGTGTGTGAACACGATTTGGTGGCAATCAGTGCAGTGCAGTCCGCCGACGGCACCGTGATGGACCTCGACGAGTTGCACGTCGCGGCGGGGGAGGCCGGTGCCCTTGTACTGGTCGATGTCAGCCAGGCCGCCGGCTGGTTACCGCTGCAGCTAGATTGGGCGCACTTTGTTGTTGGCGCGGGCTATAAGTGGCTGCTGACGCCGCGCGGCGCCGCGTGGATGGCGCTCCACCCCGATGTGCTCAGTGGTGTCGTCCCACAAGTTGCGAATTGGTCCGGCGCGCAGGATATGTGGTCCAGCCTCTACGGATTGCCGCTGCGCTTGTCGGACGAAGCCCGTCGTCTCGACGCGTCTCCAGTATGGTTCGCGCAACGCGGTGCCGCAGTGTCGTTGTCATGGGTGGCAGGTTTGGACCTCACAGCGGTACGAAAGCATTGCGTGGAACTCGCCGACGCAACGCTTGTCGGCCTAGGCCGGCAGCCGCAACGCTCGGCGATCATCTCGCTCGATCTACCCGCCCATACCGCAGACCGACTCGTGCACGCTGGCGCCACCGTCAGCACCCGGGCTGGCCGGACACGCTTGTCATTCCACCTATACAACACCATGGACGACGTCGACCTGGTTCTCAAAGCGCTTAGATAGCCCGGCCGCGGGAGGTCCGGCACATGCGCGGGCAGCGACGCCACCAGGCGACCCTAGACCAACTCGTATGTGAGTCATCCAATGAATCATCCTGCGGTAGTGGGACGGTCGCCGGGGCAGCCTGAAAATAGCTGTACGACATCGCGTTACGTATGGACGCGGTCTTACCGACATACGCGGAGCTATGAAAGCGATTGTCGGACAACGTAATAACGAATATGCGGTAGTCTACCGGTAACCCGCCATATTCGATAGGTGCATATTCCTACCGCGGGTGGCATTCAAGATTGACTTGGCCGCAGGCACAGCATGACGTGCCCAGCCGTGCTCGCCGCCCACCGGTTGCCGAATTTCCATACGAAACAGCCGAATCTCGGGACGTCAGAAGCCGCCCGATAAACGTCTCCGAATGTCGGAGGAACTATGAGCTTATTTCCGTCCGCAAAGCTCACTTGAGGGTTAGCTTGCAAGAACTTGAGGTACCAAGCCTCGACCTGAGGGGGTCACGACGTTGGATAAGACGTTGGATAAGTCGCATTACGGCAAGCGCACTCGCAAGTCACAGGGCAACGTGTGCCGCTGGCACCGTGGTGTAGTTGGCTGGGGTGCCAGCGCTGGTGCGGCTCTAGCATTCGGCATCACTCCGCTAGCCGGACCACCGACCGCGTACGCAGACGGCCTGGACGTCATCTTCGACCCGCTCATCAACTGCATCGGTCACGCTTTGACGGGCGTGGACTCGCTCCCGGGCCTCGATCCGGCTGCGAGCATGGTTCTGGGCGGCCCGAGCGGGGGCGCACTGGATCAATGGCTGGCGCTGCCAGCTGACTCAGTGGCGGGTTTAGGCGCGGCGACCGACGCGGCGACCGGTGCCACCAGCTCAGCCGACGCCGCCACAGCGCCCTCGGAGTCCGCAGCGGCGTTTGACGAAATGCTCTTACAGGCCATTCACACCGACGAGCAGAACTGGATCAACAGCCCTATGGGCGAATCCATCGACAGTTCGATCAACAAAGACTTCGGCGAGTATCTGATCGGTAACGGGGCCAACGGTGTTGGCGGCGGCACGTTGGCCGAGGCCACCGGTGGTAACGGCGGCGCGCTGTTCGGTGACGGCGGCAGCGGCGCCACCGACGCAGCGGGGCAGGGCGGCGACGGCGGGGCTGGGGGGCTCGTCGGTGACGGCGGCGACGGCGGATCGGGCGCTAACGGTGGGGCCGGCGGTGACGGCGGCGCCGGCGGAGTCATCGGCAACGGCGGAGACGGCGGGAACGGCGGGAACGGCGCCGCGGCCACCGTCGCCGGCGGGAACGGCGGAGCCGGTGGCGCCGGTGGGGATGGTGGTCACGCCGGGGGGGCGTTCGGAGATGGCGGCGACGGCGGTGACGGCGGGCACGGCGGCGACGGGGGAGCAGTGAGTGGCGGCGTCGTCGACTCGGGTGACAACGGCGGGGCAGGCGGGGCTGGGGGAGCCGGCGGCCAGGCCGTCGGCCTGATCACCAACGCCGGTAACGGCGGGGCCGGTGGCGAGGGCGGCGACGCCGGCGCGGTCAGCGGCGACAGCACCGTCTACTCCGGCGACATGGGCGGAGCGGGCGGAGCCGGCGGACTCGGTGCCTCGGATTTCGGGGTGATCGGCGACGCCGGCCACGGCGGGGAAGGAGGTGCGGGCGGCGACGCCGGCTCAGTCAGCGACAGCACCATCTACTCCGGCGACACCGGGGGCGCAGGCGGGGCTGGCGGCGGCGGCAATTATGCCGGGGTCGACGGTGCCGGCGGCTACGGCGGCGCCGGCGGCAGCGGCGGTGACGCCGGGGCCGTCGCCGGCAGCACCGTGCACAACGGTGACACCGGCGGCGCAGGCGGATCGGGCGGCGCCGGACTTGAAGGCGGGCTCCCATTCGGCAACGGCGGAGACGGCGGAGCGGGTGGAACCGGCGGGGCCGCCGGAAACGTCACCTCCGGAAGCAACGTCACCACGGGTGACGCTGGCGGCCGGGGCGGCGACGGTGGAACCGGCGGGCTTGCTGGCGGTTACGGCAACGGCGGCACCGGAGGAAGCGGCGGCGACGGTGGGGCCAGCGGCACCGTCACCGACAGCACCATCGGCACCGGCGACACCGGTGGAGACGGCGGCAACGGCGCGGCCGGCGGGGAAGGCGTGTATAGCGGCGACGCCGGCGTGGGAGGTAACGGCGGCGACGGCGGGGCCAGCGGGACTGTCACCAACAGCTCGGTCGGCACCGGCGACAACGGAGGTAACGGGGGGAACGGCGCCCTCGGCGGGAAGGCCGCGGGCACACCTGGCGACCCCGGCGCCGCTGGCGGTAACGGAGGCGACGGTGGAAACAGCGGGACCGTCACCGACAGCACCGTCGCTACCGGCGACAACGGCGGAGCAGGCGGCACTGGCGGCGCTGCCGGGCTCTCCGACGCCAACGGCGCCGACGGCGGGGCGGGCGGAAACGGCGGCGACAGCGGAACCGTCATCGCCAGCACTGTGTACAGCGGCGACAACGGCGGTAACGGCGGCGATGGCGGCGAAGGTGAGGTCGCCGGGTATGCCGGCAACGGCGGAGTCGGCGGGATCGGCGGCGACGGCGGGAACGCTGGGACCCTGAGCCAATCGAGCACCGTCTTCGTCGGCGACAACGGGGGAGCCGGCGGGACCGGCGGCTCGGGCAGCACTGCTGGAATTGTCGGCGACGGCGGGGCCGGCGGAGCAGGTGGGGTCGGCGGCGACGGCGGGGCCCTGAGCCAATCGAGCACGGTGACCACGGGCGACGACGGCGGGGCAGGCGGTGACGGCGGTAATGCCGGCCCAGCGTTCACCATTGGCACCGGTGGCGAGGGCGGTGCCGGCGGAAACGGCGGTGCAGGCGGAGCTGTCGAGGACAGCACGGTCCACTCCGGCGACAACGGTGCCACCGGCGGCGCCGGCGGCGAAGGCGGCACCAGCGTCTTCGGAACAGGCGGTAACGGTGCCACCGGCGGAACCGGAGGGACAGCTGGAGCCCTCACCGACAGCACCGTCACCACCGGCAACGATGGCGGGGCCGGCGGCACCGGCGGCGCGGGCGGCGACGTCGAGTTCGGCAACGCCGGTCACGGTGGCGACGGTGGGACCGGCGGTGACTCTGGCACCATCACCGACAGCATCATCGGCACCGGCAACAACGGTGGTGCCGGCGGGACCGCCGGCGACGGTGGACAGGGCGTCATCTTCGGCAACGGCGCCGCCGGCGGTACCGGCGGCGCGGGCGG
>DATJOR010000087.1:0-12717 GCA_035506875.1 Mycobacterium sp. | reverse complement strand
TCACAGCCGTTCAGTTTCGCGATCACGTGTTGACGCTGAAACAATCACCGGCGTGGATTTTCGCAACATCGCCATCGTCGCGCACGTCGACCACGGCAAGACGACGCTGGTCGACGCCATGCTGCGGCAATCCGGGGCGCTGACCCACCGCGGCGACGACGCAATCGAACGCCTCATGGACTCGGGTGACCTGGAGAAGGAGAAGGGCATCACGATCCTGGCCAAGAACACCGCCGTGCACCGCCGGCACCCGGACGGCTCGATGACCGTCATCAACGTCATCGACACGCCGGGCCACGCCGATTTCGGCGGCGAGGTGGAGCGCGGCCTGTCGATGGTCGACGGTGTGCTGCTGCTCGTCGACGCCTCCGAGGGGCCGCTGCCTCAGACGCGCTTCGTGCTGCGCAAGGCGCTGGCCGCGCACCTCCCCGTCATCTTGGTGGTGAACAAGACCGACCGGCCCGACGCGCGGATCGCCGAGGTCGTCGAGGAGAGCCACGACCTGCTGCTGGACGTCGCCTCCGACCTCGATGAGGAGGCGCAGGCGGCGGCCGAGAAGGCTCTCGATCTGCCGACGCTCTACGCCTCAGGACGTGCCGGCATTGCCAGCACCACCGAACCGGCCAACGGCCACAACCCCGACGGCGACAACCTGGACCCGCTGTTCGACGTGCTGCTGGAACACATTCCGCCACCGCAGGGCGACCCCGAGGCGCCGTTGCAGGCCCTGGTGACCAACCTGGACGCCTCGTCGTTCCTCGGTCGACTGGCCCTGATCCGGATCTACAAGGGCCGCATCCGTAAGGGCCAGCAGGTGGCCTGGATGCGCGAGGTGGACGGACATCCGGTCATCACGAACGCCAAGATCACCGAATTGCTGGTGACCGAGGGCATAGAGAGAACTGCGGCGGAGGCGGCGGCGGCTGGAGATATCGTCGCGGTGGCCGGGATTCCCGAGATCATGATCGGCGACACGCTCGCCGACCCGGATCACGCCCACGCGCTGCCGCGCATCACCGTCGACGAGCCCGCCATCTCGGTGACCATCGGCACCAACACTTCACCGCTCGCGGGCAAGGTCTCGGGGCACAAGCTCACCGCTCGGATGGTGAAGTCGCGGCTGGATTCCGAACTCGTCGGCAACGTGTCGCTCAAGGTCGTCGACATCGACCGCCCCGATGCCTGGGAGGTCCAGGGCCGTGGTGAGCTGGCGCTCGCCGTGCTGGTCGAACAGATGCGCCGCGAGGGCTTCGAGCTGACGGTCGGCAAGCCGCAGGTGGTCACCCGCACCGTCGACGGCAAGCTGCACGAGCCGTTCGAGGCGATGACCATCGACTGTCCCGAGGAGTTCGTCGGCGCGATCACCCAGCTGATGGCCGCTCGCAAGGGACGCATGGAAGAAATGACCAACCACGCCGCAGGGTGGGTGCGGATGGACTTCATCGTGCCCAGCCGTGGCCTCATCGGCTTCCGCACCGACTTCCTGACGCTGACCCGCGGAACCGGTATCGCCAACGCCGTGTTCGACGGCTACCGGCCATGGGCGGGCGAGATCCGGGCGCGGCACACCGGGTCGCTGGTTTCGGACCGCAGCGGGTCGATCACCCCGTTCGCGATGATCCAGCTGGCCGATCGCGGCCAATTTTTCGTCGAACCCGGCGAAGACACGTACGAGGGCCAGGTGGTCGGCATCAACCCGCGCGCCGAGGACCTCGACGTCAATGTCACGCGCGAGAAGAAGCTGACCAACATGCGCAGCTCGACCGCCGACGTGATGGAAACCCTTGCCCGGCCGCTGGAACTCGGCCTCGAACAGGCCATGGAGTTCTGCGCCGAGGACGAATGTGTGGAGGTGACTCCGGAGGTGGTCCGGGTCCGCAAGGTCGAGCTGAACGCTACCGAGCGGGCCCGCAGCCGCTCGCGGGCCAAGGCCCGCGGGTAGCCGTCGCGGTGATATCACCCACGCCGTCGAAATGGAGAAGGCACTGACCTTCCAGCCAGCGTCTGCAGAGGCCGGTGGGTCTGGTGAGGTTTCGTCCACAATGGGGAGCCCACGGCCACGCCCCGATACCCTGTTGGGCGTGCCGAAACGAGCCCGCCGCGCGTGCTTAACCGCCGGCGTGCTGGTTTCGACGCTGACGCTCGCCGGGTGCGCGGTCAGCCCGCCGCCGGCCCCGCAGAGCACCGAGACCACGCGGAGCACCGCGCCGCCGCCGCTGCGCAAGACGCAGATCATCATGGGCATCGACTCGATCGGCGCCGGGTTCAATCCGCATCTGCTGTCCGATCTTTCCCCGGTCAACGCCGCGATCGGTGCGCTGGTGCTGCCCAGTGCGTTCCGGCCGGTGCTCGACCCGGCCACGCCGACCGGATCCCGTTGGGAAATGGACCCGACGCTGCTGGTATCCGCCGATGTGACCAACGAGAACCCGTTCACGGTGACCTACAAGATCCGGCCGGAGGCCCAGTGGACTGATAACGCACCGATCGCCGCTGACGACTTTTGGTACCTGTGGCGCCAGATGGTCAGCCAGCCCGGCGTGGTCGATCCGGCCGGCTACGACCTGATCACCGGTGTGCAGTCGATAGACGGCGGCAAGCAGGCGGTGGTCACGTTCTCCCGGCCGTACCCGGCGTGGCGCGAGTTGTTCGACGACATCCTGCCCGCGCACATCGTCAAGGATGTGCCGGGCGGCTTCCCGGCCGGGCTGGCGAGCGCGTTGCCGGTTACCGGCGGACAGTTCCGGGTGGAAAACATCGACCCGCAACGCGACGAAATCCTGCTCGCCCGCAACGATCGTTATTGGGGGCCGCCGGCGAAGCCGGATCTGATCCTCTTCCGGCGGGCCGGCGCGCCGGCCGCGTTGGCCGATTCGGTTCGCAACGGCGACACTCAGGTGGCCCAAGTACACGGTGGCTCAGCGGCTTTCGCGCAGTTATCGGCGATCCCGGCGGTACGGACCGCCCGGATCATGACGCCGCGCGTCATGCAGCTGACGTTGCGCGCCAGCGAGCCCAAGCTGGCCGACTCCGCGGTCCGGAAAGCGATTCTGGGCATGCTCGATGTCGACTTGCTCGCCGCCGTCGGCGCCGGCAGCGACAACACCGTCACGATCGATCAGGCGCAGATCCGCTCGCCCAGCGATCCCGGCTATGTCCCGACCGCACCGCCGGCGCTGACCAGAACCGAGGCCTTGGGGTTGCTCGAAGCATCGGGATACCAAATCGAAAGCGACACCTCGGCGTCGGTCACACCGCCACCCCCAGCGCCCTCGGCAGCGCCGCGGCCCCCTAACGGGCCGCCGGAGATCACCCGGGGACGCATCAGCAAGGACGGCAGACAGCTCTCTCTGGTGATCGGCGTTGCGGCCAACGACCCGACATCGGTGGCGGTGGCCAACACCGCCGCCGACCAGTTGCGCA
This sequence comes from Mycobacterium sp., assembly GCA_035506875.1. Lineage (GTDB taxonomy): Bacteria > Actinomycetota > Actinomycetes > Mycobacteriales > Mycobacteriaceae > Mycobacterium. Next base: position 9,294 of record DATJOR010000087.1, on the reverse strand, counting down.
ACGTCGGCATCGCCGCGACCGTGCTGGCGCTTGATCCGGTGGCGCTGTACCGCGACGCGCTGGTCAACAATCGGGTGGACGCGCTGGTCAGTTGGCGTGAGGCCGGCGGGAACTTGGCGACGTCGCTGGCTTCTCGGTACAGCTGCCCGGCGCTGGAGGCGACGGCAGTGTCGACGGCGACCCCCGTCTTGAAGCCCTCGGCTCCTTCAGATCCATCCGTGCCGGCCGGGGCGACTCCGGCCACCACGCCCTCGACCGCGCCGAGCCGGGCGCAGGAACCCGGGGCATTGGTCCAGGCGCCTTCTAACCTGACGGGCATCTGCGATCACAGCATCCAGTCGAATATCGATGCGGCGCTGGCCGGTACCGCGAATATCAATGACGTGATCAACGAGATCGAGCCGCGGCTGTGGAACATGTCGACCGTGCTGCCGATCCTGCAGGACACCACGATCGTCGCCGCCGGTCCCAGTGTCCTGAACGTGAGCCTGTCGGGTTCGGTGCCCGTCGGGATCGTCGGCGACGCGGGACAGTGGGTCAAGACGCCGCAGTAGGCATCGGCGCTGACGAGGCGACCACTGTGACCACCGTGTCTACGATGTGCGCCAGTTGCCGCTTGTTCGGCGGCGCGCCGGTGAGCAGCAGCTGTTGGTTGATCAACGCCGGACCGACGCGCGCGGTGTACGGCGTGAGCGCGGCGGCATTGATCTCGCCGTTGGCCACGCCGGCCTGCAGGATCGATTCGGTGATCTGCAGGCGGGGTGCTACCACCGCGTCGGCGAAGATGGCGCGCAATTCCGGTTCGTGCAGAAGCTGATTCATGATCGCCAGGCTCGGAAACGCCGTCTTGCCGGCAAGAACGTCGCAATGCGCGGCGAAGACGGCCAACAGGTTATCCCGCGCCGATCGGTCGGTGCGGGGTTCCGGTGTCGGCGGCAGCGCGTAGAGCAACGCCGCCTGGACCAAGTCATGCTTGCAGGTCCAGCGCCGGTACAGCGCGGCTTTCCCGGTCCGGGCCCGAGCGGCAATCCCTTCCATGGTCAGCCCGCCGTAGCCGACCGCGGCCAGTTCCGCTAGCGTCGCGTCGTAGAGGGCGTCTTCGAGTTCCTTGCCCCGGCGGCGTGTGCGGTGCTCTGCCATGCGTTTGATAGTAGCCACCGGCGTTTCTTTGGCGAAACGGCGGCTTTGCCAGCATGCCGATTCTCACTGCGGGCCATCGGGTTACGTCTTCGCTACCGGCGCATCACACCCGGTATGGTGCGTCCATGCAGGAGACGCCGCGGCTGTTGTTCGTACACGCCCATCCGGACGACGAGACCATCACCAACGGCGCCACGATCGCGCATTACGTGGCCCGCGGAGGCGAGGTGCGCGTCGTCACCTGCACCCTGGGCGAAGAGGGCGAAATCATCGGTGACCGTTGGGCACAACTCGGCGTCGAGCACGCAGACCAGCTTGGCGGTTACCGCATCGGCGAACTCACCGAAGCGTTGCGAGCCATGGGTGTCAGTGCGCCGATTTTCCTCGGCGGCCCCGGCCGCTGGCGCGATTCCGGCATGGCGGGCACCGAACGAATCGCCCGGCGGCAGCCACGGTTCTCCGACGCCGACGAACGCGAGGCCGTCGGCGCGTTGGTCGCCGTCATTCGCGAGCTGCGGCCGCACGTCGTGGTGACATATGACCCCAACGGCGGGTACGGGCATCCCGACCATATCCAGGCGCATGTCGTGACCACGGCCGCGGTTGCTGCCGCACGCACCGACGACTACCCGGGTGTGCCGTGGTCGGTGCCGAAGCTCTACTGGACGGTGATTGCGCGAAGCGCATTCACGGCAGGGTGGGAGGCGCTGGGCCCTGGCGATCTGCGCTCCGATTGGGTGATTCCGCCACCGGACGGGGACTACTCAGCTTTTCAGGAACTGGGCTACGCAGACGACGAGATCGACGCCGTCATCGATGATCCGGACGCTTTCCCGGTTAAGCAGGCCGCGCTGGCCGCGCACGCCACCCAGCTGACCGTCGGCCCGACCGGCCGGGCCTTCGCATTGTCGAATAACTTGGCGCTGCCCATCGTCGGACAAGAGCACTACATTTTGGCTTCCGGCACCGCGGGAGATCGCGATGAGCGCGGCTGGGAGACAGACCTGCTCGCCGGACTCGACCTCACCGAGCCCGCCACGCGGTAGGCTTTTCGAACAGCCGAGCCCGGGCGAGGACCGACGAGGACAGAAAAGGAAGAGCATGGATCCGGATCTGGACCAAAACGAGCAACACTGGCAGGACCGACTGGACAGCTTCCAGTGGGTGCTCATGTCCATCGCTTCGCAGTTGGACAGCGTCCCGACCTGACCGCTACCAAGCCGCGCGCCGGGCAGGTCGACGACACCGGCGCGACGGACCTGTCAATCCGAGTCGTCATTCTGGCTTTACTCGCCGTCGACGGGATTCTCTCCGCGGTCGCCGGTGCACTGCTGTTGCCGGCCTACATCGGCTCGATCCCGTTTCCTATCAGCGCGTTGGTCAGCGGTCTGGTCAACGCGGCCCTGGTGTGGGCCGCCGGGCGATGGACCACATCCGCGCGACTCGCCGCATTGCCGCTATGGACCTGGCTGCTGACTGTGCTGGTGATGGCTGTCGGCGGTCCGGGCGGCGATGTCGTCTTCGGTGGGCCCGGGGTGATGGCCTACAGCCCATTACTGCTGCTCGCGGCCGGTGCACTGCCGCCCATGTGGGTGCTTTGGCAGCGCCGAGCCAAGAGCTGACGACTCACACGACCAGGCTTTCGAGTGAAACAGGGCAGGGGCCCGCTGATCCGCGGCCGGACGCTACTGTTGCGCACATGGCACGGGTTGGGGTCGCAGACGGTTGCGCGCGGATGAAATCCGGCTGGACGGGAGTTACACAAACGTGCCACTGACTCCCGGCGAAGAGCCGACGCTGTTGCCCACTCCGTCGGTGCCGCCGCCGTCAAGCCCGTCCGCGATGCGGCGGGTGTTGCGGCGGGCCCGCGATGGCGTGGCATTGAACGTGGACGAGGCGGCGGTCGCGATGACTGCCCGCGGCGACGATCTGACCGATCTGTGTGGCAGCGCGGCGCGGGTACGCGATGCGGGCCTGGAATCGGCGGGACGACGGGGGGCCGGCGGCCGGCTACCGGTCAGCTATTCACGCAAGGTGTTCATCCCGGTCACGCATCTGTGCCGCGACACTTGCCACTACTGCACATTTGTCACCGCGCCCGCCAAGTTGCGCGCCCAGGGCGCCGGGATGTTCCTGGAACCGGATGAAATTCTCGAGATCGCCCGTCGCGGAGGCGAACTCGGTTGCAAGGAAGCGCTATTCACGCTCGGTGACCGGCCCGAAGATCGGTGGCCGGAGGCGCGCGAGTGGCTCGACGAACGCGGCTACGACTCCACGTTGTCCTATGTGCGGGCGATGGCGATCCGGGTACTGGAGGAAACCGGGCTGCTGCCGCACCTCAACCCCGGCGTGATGAGCTGGTCGGAGTTGTCGCGACTGAAGCCAGTGGCGCCGTCAATGGGAATGATGCTGGAGACGACGTCGCGACGGCTGTTCGAGACGAAGGGCATGGCACACTACGGCAGCCCCGACAAGGATCCGGCGGTTCGACTGCGCACGTTGACCGACGCCGGACGGCTCTCCATTCCCTTCACCACCGGCCTGCTCATCGGCATCGGCGAGACGCTGCGCGAGCGCGCCGAGACGCTGCATGCGATTCGTAAGTCGCACAAGGAGTTCGGTCACGTTCAGGAAGTCATCGTGCAGAACTTCCGCGCCAAAGAGCACACGGCGATGGCCTCGACGCCCGACGCCGGTATCGACGATTTCCTGGCAACGGCGGCGGTTGCGCGATTGGTGCTCGGCCCGGGTATGCGCATCCAGGCGCCGCCGAACCTGGTGTCGGCCGAGGAGTGCATCGCGCTGATCGATGCCGGTGTTGACGACTGGGGCGGCGTCTCGCCGCTGACGCCTGATCACGTCAACCCCGAGCGGCCGTGGCCGGCGCTCGACGAGCTCGCCGCCGTCACCGGCCAGGCGGGGTACGACCTCGTGGAGCGGCTGACCGCGCAACCCAAATATGTACAGGCCGGGGCGGCCTGGATCGATCCGCGGGTCCGCGGCCACGTGGCGGCGCTGGCCGACCCGGCCACCGGATGGGCCCGCGACGTGAACCCGGTGGGCATGCCGTGGCAGGAGCCCGACGACATTACAGTGTCCTCGGGCCGGGTGGACTTGAACGCCCTCATCGACACCGAAGGCCGTAACACCGAAGCCCGCAGCGATCTGCTCAGCGCATTCGGCGACTGGGACTCGATCCGGTCACAGGTACACGAGTTGGCCGCCCAGGGCGCCAGGGCGCCCGAACGCCTAGACACCGACGTGCTCGCGGCGTTGAGGGCGGCGGAACGTGATCCGGCCGCTTGCAGCGACGCCGAGTATTTGGCATTGGCCACCGCTGACGGTCCGGCGTTGGATGCGGTTGCCGTACTGGCAGATTCATTGCGCCGCGATGCGGTCGGTGATGACGTGACCTTCGTGGTCAACCGCAACATCAATTTCACCAACATCTGCTACACGGGCTGCCGGTTCTGCGCCTTCGCGCAGCGCAAGGGCGACGCTGACGCTTACTCGCTGTCGACCGCCGAGGTCGCGCAGCGCGCGTGGGAGGCCCACGTCGCCGGCGCCACCGAAGTGTGCATGCAGGGCGGTATCGATCCCGAGCTTCCGGTGACCGGCTACGCCGATTTGGTGCGTGCCGTCAAGGCACGGGTGCCGTCGATGCACGTGCACGCGTTTTCGCCGATGGAGATCGCCAACGGTGTGACCAAGAGCGGCTTGAGTATTCGTGAGTGGCTGACCAGCCTGCGCGAAGCGGGCCTGGACACCATCCCCGGTACCGCCGCGGAGATCCTCGACGACGAAGTCCGCTGGGTGCTCACCAAAGGCAAGCTGCCGACCTCGATGTGGATCGAGATCGTCAGCACCGCCCACCAGGTGGGCCTGCGGTCGTCGTCGACGATGATGTACGGTCACGTCGACGACCCCCGGCACTGGGTCGGTCACCTGAACGTGTTGCGTGACATCCAGGACCGCACCGGAGGTTTCACCGAGTTCGTGCCGCTGCCGTTCGTGCATCAGAACTCGCCGTTGTACCTCGCAGGTGCCGCGCGGCCCGGGCCAAGCCACCGCGACAACCGCGCTGTACACGCGTTGGCGCGAATCATGCTGCACGGCCGTATCTCTCATATCCAAACCAGCTGGGTCAAGCTCGGCGTCGAGCGCACACAGGTGATGCTCAATGGCGGTGCCAACGACTTGGGCGGAACGCTGATGGAGGAGACCATCTCGCGGATGGCCGGCTCCGAACACGGATCGGCCAAGACCGCAGCCGAATTGATCGCGATCGCCGAGGGCATCGGCCGGCCGGCACGTCAGCGCACCACGACGTACAGTCCGCTCGCGGCGTAGGTCTCAGAGGCCTCGGGTATACCCGGGGTTCGCGGTCTGCTGGCCGGCTACCGACCTCGGCTAGAGCCGGGCCGCCAACTCGGTGCCTTGCTTGATAGCGCGCTTGGCGTCCAGCTCGACGGCGAACGCCGCCCCACCGATGATGTATGGGTCGACGCCCATTTGTCGCAGGTCATCTTCCAGGTCGCGTACCGGCTCCTGGCCCGCGCAGATCACCACGTTATCCACCGCAAGGACCTGCGGCCGTTCCCGCCTCGGGCCGAAGCTGATGTGCAGCCCGTCGTCGCTCACCCGTTCGTAGTTGACGCCGGAAAGCTGGTGAACGCCTTTGGCTTTCAGTGACGCGCGGTGTACCCATCCGCTGGTCTTGCCCAGCCGCTTGCCTTGAGCTCCGTTCGTGCGCTGCAGCAAATACACTTCACGCGCCGACGGCGCCGGGATGGGAGCGGTCAGCGCGCCGCGTTGTTCCCACGGGTCGGCCACACCCCACTCCGCCTTCCACTCTTTGAGGTTCAAAGTCGGAGACGCATCGGTGACCAAAAGTTCACTCACGTCGAAACCGATGCCGCCGGCCCCGATCACCGCGACGGTTTTGCCGACCGGTCTGGCACCGGTGATGGCCTCCGCATAGGTCAGCACCATCGGATGATCGATTCCGGGAATGGCCGGAATCCGCGGCGCCACGCCGGTGGCCAACACGACGTCGTCGTAGCCGGCCAGTTCGGTCGCCGACACCCGGGTGCCCAGCCGAACAGTCACGCCGTGTCTGTCCAGCATCGTCGTGAAATACCGGATCGTTTCGTTGAATTCCTCTTTGCCAGGGATGCGGCGCGCCATGTCGAACTGGCCGCCGATGAACTCGTTGGCCTCGAACAGCGTGACGTTGTGACCTCGCTGAGCGGCGTTGACCGCGGTCGCCAGCCCGGCCGGCCCTGCCCCGACCACTGCAACAGCGCGAGTGCGCCGGGTCGGCGATAACACCAGTTGCGTCTCGTGGCCGGCCCGCGGATTGAGCAGACACGACACTGTCTTCTTCACGAACGCGTGATCCAGGCAGGCCTGATTGCAAGCGATGCACGTGTTGATCTCGTCGTCGCGTGCGGCTTGCGCCTTGAGCACCCACTCGGGATCCGCGAGCAGCGGCCGCGCCATCGAGATCAGCTGCACGTGGGTGTCCGCCAGGATCTGTTCGGCCGCCTGCGGCATGTTGATCCGATTGGATGCCACCACCGGGATGTCGACGTGTCCGGCGACGGCATGGCTGATGCCGACGAACGCGTTGCTGGGCACCGATGTGACGATCGTTGGCACCCGTGCCTCGTGCCAGCCGAAGCCGGAGTTGATCATGGTTGCTCCCGCCGCCTCGACATCGGTTGCCAGCGAAAGGATTTCGTCCCAACTCTGGCCGTCCTGGACATAGTCGGCCATCGACATTCGGTAGCAGATGATGAAATCGGACCCGACGGCGGCCCGGGTACGGCGCACGATCTCGACTGGGAACCGGCGCCGCTTCTCGGGTGTGCCACCCCAGGCGTCGCTGCGCTTGTTGGTGCATGGGGCCAGGAACTGGTTGATCAAATACCCTTCGCTGCCCATGATTTCGACGCCGTCGTAACCGGCTTCGCGGGCCAGCAGCGCGCAGCGCGCGAAGTCGTCGATTGTGCTCTGCACACCGCGTGACGAGAGCCGGCGCGGACGAAACGGATTGATCGGCGCTTTGATCGACGAGGCGCTGACCGAAAGTGGATGGTAGGCATATCGTCCGGCGTGCAGGATCTGCAGCAGGATCTTGCCGCCCGCGTCGTGCACCGCGCTGGTGATTCGACGGTGCCGGCGGGCCTGTGCGGAGGAGACCAGTTCTGCGGCCAACGGCAGCAACCAGCCGGTCCGGTTGGGCGCGTAGCCGCCGGTGATGATGAGTCCGACGCCGCCGCGAGCTCGTTCGGCGAAATACTCGGCGAGCCGGTCGATATGGTGCGCACGGTCCTCCAAGCCGGTGTGCATCGAACCCATGATCACTCGGTTGCGCAACGTCGCGAATCCAAGATCTAACGGCGACAATAGGTTTGGATACGTCATAACGCTGCGGTCACCTCGTCGAGCCATTCGATCGTGCTTTCCTCGGCGCGGATGCCGCCGCGCAGCACCAGATATTGATGTAATGCGCTGTCGCGCAACGCCGACGGGTCGGGGAAGTGCGTCTTTTCGAATCCGCGGTAGGTGTCCAACAGCTGGGCACGTTCGGCGCGCAGCGCGGCTATCTGTGTGGCTAGCGCTGCCTGGTCGCCGTAGGCGACGCCACGCAGCTTGACGGCCACATCACGGGTGCGGGTGTCGGACAGGGCGCCGCCGCGTCCGGTGAGCGGCTCGGCGATCCACCGGGCTAGTTCGGCGCGGCCGGCACCGGAGACGGTGTAGACCTTCTTGTCCGGCCGACCGTGCTGGACGACCCGCGTCGCGGATAACCAGCCGTCGTCTTCCATCGTCCGCAGCGTGCGGTAGATCTGCTGATGAGTGGCAGTCCAGAAGTACCCGATGGAGCGGTCGAAGCGGCGGGCCAGCTCGTAACCGGAGCCGGACTGTTCGCACAGCGACACCAGGATCGCGTGGGGTAGTGCCACGCGGGCAGCATATGCAACGAGTTGCAATTGCTCTGTGGCGACCCGCTGCGCCCGGCTTCGCCGCGCTTGCGATCGCCACGGCATCAAAGTGCGCAGTGGCCGGGTGCTTGATTTGTATATGCAACGTCTAGTATCAGTAATCAACGGATCTGCGCCGCCGGGAAGCGAAACCCGGGGGACTGAACAGCCACATTGAGCAGCACATGGAGGAGACCTTCGTGACGTACACGATCGCCGAACCCTGCGTCGACATCAAGGACAAGGCCTGTATCGAGGAATGCCCGGTCGACTGCATCTACGAGGGCGCTCGGATGCTGTACATCCACCCCGACGAATGCGTGGACTGCGGCGCCTGCGAGCCGGTCTGCCCGGTCGAGGCGATCTACTACGAAGACGATGTGCCCGACCAGTGGAGCCAATACACGCAGATCAATGCGGATTTCTTCGCTGAACTCGGCTCGCCCGGTGGCGCGGCCAAGGTCGGCATGACCGAGCACGACCCGCAGGTCGTCAAGGATCTCCCGCCGCAGGGTGAGGGCGACTGAGCAGCCTGGTGCTGCAGCACCCAAGAATGGGCCGGCCAGTGTCGGCGTCATTGCCGGTGTTCCCCTGGGACACCCTGGCTGATGCGACGGCGCTGGCCAGGTCGCACCCAGACGGCATCGTCGACCTCTCGGTCGGCACACCGGTCGACCCGGTGGCGCCGCTGATCCGCGAAGCATTGGCGGCAGCCAGCGCGGCGCCGGGATATCCCACCACCGCGGGCACCCCCGCGCTTCGCCAGTCGGCCGTCGCCGCCCTGGGACGACGGCACGGCGTGACCGGCGTGATCGAGGCGGCCGTGCTGCCGGTGATCGGCACCAAGGAACTCATCGCGTGGCTGCCGACGCTGCTGGGCCTAACCGCCGAAGACCTCGTCGTGGTGCCCGAGCTGGCCTATCCCACCTACGACGTCGGTGCCCGGCTGGCCGGGACTCGGGTGCGGTACGCCGATTCATTGACTCAGCTCGGTCCCGAGTCGCCCGCATTGGTTTATCTGAACTCGCCGAGCAATCCGACCGGGCAGGTGCTCGGTGTCGACCACTTGCGCAAGGTCGTCGGCTGGGCCAGGGAGCGTGGCGCGCTGGTGGCGTCTGACGAGTGCTACCTGGGCCTGGCCTGGGACGCCGAGCCACTGTCGGTT
>DATJOR010000086.1:0-31170 GCA_035506875.1 Mycobacterium sp. | reverse complement strand
ACCTGGAAGTTGCGACCCAACTGGGTGATGAACTCCTGGCAGGCCACCGAACCCGCACCGCCCCAGAAGTCACCGGCGGCCAGCACATCGCGCACGATGGACTGGTGCTCGGCCTCCAGCGAGGCGGCCTGGGCGCGGATGAGGGCGCCGTGGGCGTCCACGTCGCCGAACTGGTAACTGATCGACATGAGCGTGTTCTCCTAGAAGTCGTGTGACGGTTTGGGTTAGCTGGACAGGATCTGCTGGGAGGCCTGCTCTTGCTGCTCGTAGTTGTTGGCATCCCGGATCAGGCCGTCACGCACGCCGTGCAGCATGTTGACGATGTTGCGGAACGCCTGGTTCATCTGGCCCATGGTGTCGTAGGACGTCATCTGGGCGGTGCCACTCCAGCCGGCACCGGCGATGTTCTGGCTCGAGGCCCACATCTTGCGGGCCTCGTCCTCCACCGTCTGGGCGTGCACGTCAAAACGGCCCGCCATCGACCGCATCTCGTGCGGGTCAGTCATAAAACGCGTAGGCATTTGTATCTCCTTGTCTGCGAGGTCAATTCAATGTTGGTCGTGGGGTGTCTATCCGCCGGCCGGCGACCGGGGCATGACTTTGGCGGCGACGCGGGAGCCCATGCTGCTGACGCCGCGTCCGGCCAGTGCGCCCATCAGCCCTTGCGAGAACGGGCTGCTGGGTAGGCCGGCGTGCATGGTGGGCGCGGCGACGCTGGTTTCGGGCATGATCGGGGCCGCGCGGGCCATTTCGGGGGCCATGCCGTGCCAGGCGTTGGGCACCGATAGCCCGCCCAGGTGCTGGGCTGCGGCCATGCCCGCCGAAATTTTTGATCCCCAGGACGCCAGCTGGCCGCTCACACCGTTGACCACGCCGCCCATCTTGCCGTCGATGAACTTGCCGACGTTCTCCAGCAGGCTGTCGCTGGCGCTGGCCAAGGTGGAACCGGCAGCACTGGTGCCCGAGGAGCTACCCGAGCTCATGAACATACGGGCGGGTGTGCTGCTCAGCATGCCCATGTAGTAGGTGGCCTGCACCGGAAGCAGCGCGGCGCTGGGGTTGCCGGCGACCGCAGTAGCCACCGTCCCCAGCCAGGACACCAAGGTTGTTGGATCCAAACCCGTCAGCGCCGCCGACGAAGACGGCACGCCGAAAAGCTCCGCCAAGTCGGCCAGCAGGCCTTCGATGATCGAGGTCGCGTCGGCCGGGTTGGCCGCCGCGACGGCGGCTGCGGGTGCTGCGCCGCTGGCTACCTGCGGTGCGGCGACTTGGGCGGGCAGCGCGGTGGTGGCCGCACTGGAGTTCAGCTGGTAGGTGTCCATGCCCAGCGCATCCTGGATCCACATGTCCAGGTAGTTGGCCTCGGTGGTGGCGATCGCCCCGGTGTTCTGGCCCAGGAAGTTGTTGGAGACCAGCTCGGCCAACAACGCCCGGTTGGCGGCGATCTCGGGCAGCGGCACCATCGACGCATACGCGGTCTGGTATGCCGCCGCGGCCACCTCGGCCTGGGCGCCGGTTTGGGCGGCCGACGCCGCGGTGCCTTGCAGCCACGCGATGTAGGGCTGGACCGCCGCGGCCATCTGCGCCGAAGACGGGCCCAGCCAGGAGCCGGTGACCAGATTGGTGACCAGGGTCTGATACTGGGTGGACGTGCTCTCCAGGTCGGCGGCCAACTCGTTCCATGCCGTCGACGCCGCCATCAGCGGGCCCGATCCCGCCCCGCTGAACATCAGGGCGGAATTGATTTCGGGGGGAAGCAGCGAGAAGCTCATCAGCGGTTAGATCTGGCTAGCTGCCGTGTTCGCCGCTTCAGCCAACGCATAGGCACCCGCACCCGAGCGCAACGCGGCCACCAGCTGCTCGTGCACCTCGGTGGCCTGGGCGGCCAGCGTCTGATACGCCGCTCCCTGCTGGCCGAACTGGGCGGCGGTCATCGCCGACACCAGATCCGAGGCCGCCGGGGCCAAACTGGTCGTCGGTGCGGCCGCGGCCGCATTGCGGGCCGCCATCGAGTCACCGATCCCCGACAGGCTGCTCGCAGCCCCCTGCAACACCTCAGGATTCGTAGTTACAAACGTCATGTTCAGACCTCCTTCGAAGACCCGCCGACACTGAAGTTGGACGTTACTTCATGTCGGGCGTTGGATAGACCACCCCAAGAGCAACTGCCAAACGCGATGGCTGACAAATCGTATGCTTTTTTTGCCTTCAGCGGTATACAAATCGCGAAACGATGTCGGCCAGAAACCGCTCGTTCACGGTGACGCAGTTTTCGTACGGTTTGAACGCCGGGGAGCACCGCGGGCACGCGCCCGGACCTGGGGTTCCGAGTGGGACCGGGCGGGAGTCGGGCCGTCATCGTGTGTCGTCTGGGTGCCGGGGGCCGGGACTGTATCGTTGCCGCGTGACCGAGCGACCGCCGACGCTTTACATATTTCCGCATGCCGGCGGATCGGCCGAATATTACCTGCCTTTTGCTAAAGCTTTTTCCCGCGATATCAAGCGCATTGCGGTCCGATACCCGGGACGTGCTGGTACCCACGATCTCGGGTCTTTTACCAGCATTCCCGATCTGGCCGACAAGGTTTGCCGGATGCTGCCGCCGCCGGACCAGCCCGAGAAGGTGGCGTTCTTCGGCCACAGCATGGGCGGGTTGCTGGCGTTCGAGGTGGCGAGGCGGTTCGAGGAGGCAGGCAGCCCGATTGCCGCCTTGTTCGTGTCCGCCTGTGCCGCGCCCGGGCGAGTCGGCTACGAGCACATCCCGGAATCCGACCGCGGTCTGCTCGATGCGGTCAGCCAGATGACCGGTGTGAATCCTGAGTTCCTGGAGAACGAAGAATTCAGGGCCAACATCTTGCCGACGCTGCGCGGCCTCAAGGCCATCTCGAAGTACGACTGCCCAGCCGGTGCGACGGTTTCCTGCCCGATCTTCGCCTTCCTCGGCGAGGACGACGAGGTCGCCACTCACGAGAAGATGTCGCATTGGTCGGAGCGCACGACGTCGGAGTTCAGTTTGCGGGCTTTCCCCGGCCATCACTTCTACCTCACCGACCACATACAAGAACTCGTCAGCGACATCGAGGGCAAGTTCGCGGCGTACAGCCGCGGCTGACGGCAATAGAGAACAACGGTCGTCTAGATCCGTCGACGGCTGCTGCCATTTAGCAAAGCGCTATTCCAGCCGTGACTAATAGTGGCCTGAAACGTGTTGCCTGACCGGCAAATTGGACATTTAAACCAAAAACCCGGACGCCTAGGCCCGTTGCGATCTGCGCGACTTTTACCATTAAAGTGCGGATAGACGTGCGCCGCGCATGTTTCAACGCCTGCAACATAGGCAACAGTCCCACCACCGATATGGCGGTCCCTAGCAAACTTCGATTCGGCACAAGATTTGCGCAACGGTCGGCGATCTGCGGACGCTCCGGCCTGCGGCGCGTCAGAACAGCGGTAATAGACCAAATCGCCTGAAATGAATGACGCCTGGCGATTACGAAAAATTTACGGCCGCTAAGCCGCTTCGTTTAGATCAGCGCAAAGGCGGGTAGCCCAGCGCTCGCAACGTCGGACGACCAGCGAGGGAGCGACAGAGTTTGACTGCTTAGCAAACGTATGGTCTGATCGAGCACGCAGGCAGTCCCAAGCTCCTGTTTGTCGCGCGTATTACATTCTTGGGTTTTTTCGTCCGAGAAGTGCGGCGGCCCTGTTAATCTCCTGCATCACAAGCGCCCTATGTTGTTCATGTCCGGGGGTCTGATCTAGAGGGGTGGTGTCCCGATGGCGGCAACCGAAGCGTCGATTCCCGCAACGTTGGGGGAGAGGGCCCGGCAAGAGCCGGATGCGCCTGCGTACACGTTCATTGACTACGACGTCGACCCTGAGGGTTACTCGCAAACCTTGACTTGGTCTGAGCTACAGCAGCGAGCGCGGGTGGTCGCCGAGGAAATCGCATCCTGCACCTCTCCCGCGGATCGCGTAGCGATCCTCGCGCCTCAGGGCCTGGAATACATCGTCGGCTTCTACGCGGCGATAGAGGCGGGCTGCATCGCGGTCCCGTTGTCGGTGCCGCAGTTCGGCGCGCACGACGAACGTGCCTCCGCGGCCCTGCAAGACAGCGCGCCGACGGTGCTCTTAACGACATCAGCTGTTGTCACAGACGTTGTTTCGTGTGCTCGTGCGCTCCCCGGCACGCCGCCGACAGTGATCGAGCTGGATGCACTTGACCTCGATGCGCGGCCTTCCTTCGAGCACAGCAGCCGGCCGCACTGCAAAACTGCTTTACTGCAGTACACCTCCGGCTCGACCCGCTCGCCGGCTGCCGTCGTGGTCACTCACAAGAACATCCTGGCCAACGTCCAGCAGGTCAAGGCCGACTACTTCGAGGCCGAGGGCAAAATTCCGCCGCGGGACACCACGCTGGTGTCATGGCTGCCTCTGTACCACGACATGGGTCTGCTCCTGGGCATCACCGGTGCGCTGGTAATCGGGCTTCACTCAGTGCTGATGAGCCCGATGGCCTTCCTGCAGCGGCCCGCCCGGTGGGTGCAGCAGTTGGCTAAAAACACCCGCACCTTCACGGCCGTACCGAACTTTGCTTTCGAGCTGGCGGCCCGACGGACCACCGACGAGGACATGGCCGGGCTCGATTTGGGGCACGTGCACACCGTGCTGTCCGGTAGCGAGCGGGTTCACGCGGCCACGATCCGGCGTTTCCTCGACCGGTTCGCTACCTTCAACTTCCCGGCAACCTCGCTGAAGCCGTCGTACGGCCTGGCCGAGGCGATGGTGTATGTGGCGTCGTCGGGTCCAAACCGCCCACCGACCGTCGCCAGCTTCGACTACGAGAAGCTGTCGGCCGGCCACGCCGAGGCCTGCGACAACGCAAGCGGAGTCGAGCTGGTCAGCGTTGGTACCCCGCGCGCGTCCACCATCCGGATCGTTGACCCGGATACCCGCGTCGAGAACCCGGCCGGCATGGTCGGCGAGATCTGGCTGCACGGCGACAACATCGCCAACGGTTACTGGCGCAAGCCGCAACAGTCGCAGCGGACCTTCGGCGGACAGCTCGTCGACCCGTCAATCGGCACACCGCTGGGGCCCTGGCTTCGGACCGGCGATTTGGGCGTCATCTACGACGGCGAGCTGTTCATCATCGGCCGCATCAAAGATTTGCTGATCGTGGATGGCCGTAACCACTACCCCGACGACATCGAAGCGACGACTCAGGAGATCAGCGGGGGGCGCGTCGCGGCGATCTCGATCCCGGACGACCGCACCGAGCGGCTGGTCGTGATCGCCGAGATGAAGAACCGGGGCAGCTCCGAGGAGGAGATGCAACAGAGGCTGCGCACCGTGAGAGCGCAAGTGACGTCGGCGATTTCAAAGTCGCATGGTCTGCGGGTGGCCGACCTCGTGCTGGTGCCGCCCGGCTCGATTCCGATCACCACCAGCGGCAAGATCCGGCGTTCCTCGTGCCTCGAGGTATACCGGCAGGACGAGTTCAGCCGTCTGGATTCCACCGCGTGACGCTTCTCGGCGGAGATGCCGAGAAGCCTGTCTAGGGGTGTCCAGACGGCTTTGCACCAGCGAGAGTAAAGCCAATGCCATCGATCGACTCTTCTATACCCGCTGTGCTGAGGGAGCAAGCCGGGCGCCGGGACAAGACCGGATGACATTTTTGGGCGGGGCTGGGTCCTTCGCGCAAGATGTAGGGGTGCAGGAGCTTGCTGGCAGATTGGGGGGAGCGCGATGACTGGTGCGCCGCCGGATCGTCGCGCGATCATCACCGAGGCACTGCGCAAGATCGATGACCTGACCGCGCAGCTCGAAATTGCGCAAGAGGGTGACACCGAGCCGATCGCCGTCATCGGGATGGGCTGCCGGTTCCCCGGTGGGGCGGACAATACGGCCCAGTTCTGGCGATTGCTGCAGGACGGCGTCGACGGCATCGTGCGAGTGCCCCCCGACCGTTGGGACGCCGACGCATTCTTCTCCGAGGACCACTCCGTGCCGGGGACGATCTGCAGTCCAGAGGGCGGTTTCCTCACGTCGTGGCGACCCGACGAGTTCGACGCCGAGTTCTTCGGGGTCTCACCGCGCGAGGCCGCCGCGATGGATCCACAGCAGCGCTTGGTGCTCGAGGTGTCGTGGGAGGCACTGGAGAACGCGGGCATCACTGCGCAGATGATCCGTGGTACCCAAACCTCGGTCTTCGTGGGAATGACCACCTCTGACTACGGACTCATGCTGATCGGAAGGTTGCCGCCAGAAGACGTCGACCCGCACGTTCCGTTCGGGAACGCGGCGAACTTCGCCGCGGGACGGTTGTCGTATTTCCTGGGTGTGCACGGGCCGGCGGTGGTCCTCGACACCGCGTGCTCGTCGTCGCTGGTCACCGTTCATCTGGCCTGCCAGAGCCTGCGCCGGCGGGAAAGCGATCAGGCGTTGGTCGCCGGGGTCAACATGATGCTGAGCCCGGAAAACAGCATCGCCACTTCGCGGTGGGGGATGCTGGCTCCCGATGGCCGCTGCAAAACATTTGACACCGATGCCGACGGCTATGTCCGTAGCGAGGGTTGCGGAGCGGTGGTGCTCAAGCGGCTCAGCGATGCGCTGCGCGACGGGGATTCAGTGTTGGCCGTGGTGCGCGGTTCGGCGGTCAACCAGGACGGTCCCAGCAGCGGGCAGACGGTACCCAACGGACCGGCCCAACAGGCGGTGCTGCGGGCGGCGTTGGCGGCGGCGCGGCTGCAGCCCGCCGATATCGACTACGTCGAGGCGCACGGCACCGGCACCGCGTTGGGAGACCCGATCGAACTGGGGGCGTTGCACCAGGTATTCGGCGAGCGCGACGGATCCGCGCCGCTGGTGCTTGGTTCGGTGAAGACCAATGTGGGTCACCTGGAATCAGCGGCGGGCATCGCCGGGTTTATCAAGACTGTGTTGAGCGTGTACCACGGCTACATCCCGCGGCACCTGCACTTCAAGCAACTGACCCCGAATGCTGTCGAGGGCGCTTCGCGGTTCACCATCGCGGACCAGGGCATGCAGTGGCCGTCCGTGTCGCGGGCCCGGCGGGCCGGCGTGTCGTCGTTCGGGGTCAGTGGGACGAACGCGCACGTGGTGATCGAGCAGGCCCCGGCCGCCGAGCCGGTGACCGCGCAACCCGAGCCGGCAGTGACCACCCTGGTGATCTCGGGGAAGACGCCGGCGCGGGTCGCGTCGACCGCCGCGATGCTGGCCGAGTGGATGCTCGCCGACGGCACAGGCGTCGCATTGGCCGATATCGCCCACACCCTCAACCACCACCGCACCCGCCACAAGGTCTTCGCCACCGTGTGCGCGCGGGACCGTGCCCAGGCCGTCGCCGGACTGCAGGCCCTGACGACCGGCGAATCGGCGGTCGGCGTGGTCGCCCCCCATGACGGGTTGTGCAAACCGGGCACCGTCTTCGTGTATTCGGGTCAGGGTTCGCAGTGGCCCGGCATGGGCCGGCAGTTGTTAGCCGACGAGCCGGCTTTCGCCGCGGCGGTCGACGAGTTGGAGCCGTCGTTCGTCGAGCACGTCGGATTCTCGCTGCGGCAAGTGCTGGTCAACGGCGAGCCGGTGGCCGGGGACGCGCGAGTGCAGCCGGTCTTGCTCGGTCTGCAGCTGGCGTTGACCGCATTGTGGCGCTTCTACGGCGTGGAACCCGATGCGGTGATCGGGCATTCGATGGGCGAGGTGACCGCCGCGGTGGTGGCTGGGGCGCTGAGCCCGGCCGACGGGCTGCGGGTGATCGCCACCCGGTCGCGGTTGATGTCGCGGCTGGCCGGCCAGGGCGCGGTGGCGCTGCTTGAGCTCGATGCCGAGGCGACCGAAAAGCTGATCGCCGACTATCCCGAGGTCAGTCTGGGGGGCTACCTCTCGCCCCGGCAGACTGTCATCGCCGGGTCGGTGACCCAGGTTGATGCGGTGATTGCCGCGGTAACGGGCCAGGAGCGATTCGCGAAGCGGGTGAATATGGAAGTCGCCTCGCACACCGCGCTGATGGATCCGATCCTGCCCGAGCTGCGGTCGGCGTTGGCCGATCTGGCGCCCACGGCACCGACGATTCCGTTCATCTCCACGGTCGCCGATTCAGCCGCAGCGCCGCTGTTGGACGCCGATTACTGGGTCGCGAATGTGCGGCAACCGGTGCGGCTGCTGCAAGCCATCAGCGCCGCCGCCGAGCACAACGCCACCTTCATCGAAGTCAGTCCGCATCCCACGCTGATGCACGCCATCACCGAGACACTGGAAACGCTCCCATCCAGCCACCACCACAGTGTCGGGACGCTGTCGCGCGACTGCGATGACACGGTCAGCTTCCACACCAACGTCAACAGCACGTGTGTCCTCCACCCCCCGCAGGTGCCGCATCCGCCCGAACCGCATCCGGTGCTGCCCAGCGCGCCCTGGCACCACACAAAGCACTGGATCAGCACCGAGAATTACGTCAAGGCAGCCGGATCCGCGGCCAAGCCCGGGACCCTGCTCGGCGAGCACATCGCGGTCACTACCACACCGCCGACGCATCTGTGGCAGGCCCGGCTTACCCCCGCCAACAAGCCGTACCCGGGTTCCCACCATAACAATGGTGTGGAGATCATTCCGATATCGGTTCTGCTGCAGACACTTTCGGCTGCCGCAGCCGAATACGGCGCATCGATATCTTCCGACGTCCGATTCGACTATCCGATCGTCGTCGGCGAGCCACGGGTGATCCAGGTGGTCGCCGACGCCGCCTCGGTCACCATCTCATCGAGTGCCGCGAGCCCCGAAAATGATGGCGCCGCGCAACGCTGGATCAAGCACGCAAGCGCCCGAATCTCGCATGAGTCGACTGACCATTTAACGCAACACGCCGCCGCGACACTGGGCGCGGCGGATGCGGAGTTCGACGACGAATCGCTCACCTCGTTCTGGCAGGCCTGGGGCAGTAAAGGGCGGCCATTCGACTGGTCGATCGGCTCCTGCCGGTCGGCGGACGGTCGACTGCACGCCGATGTCGAGCTGTCCAAACCCTCGGCAGTCGCGCTGCTCGACGCCGCGATTCACGCGGCCCGGCTGCTGGACAGCGCCAACCCGCGGCTGATGATTCCGGCTGCGGTCGCAAGTGTCCGGTTCGACGCCGAGCACCTCGACCCGCGCGGCCGCATCGAGGCGCAGCGGGTCGGCGGCAACGACGACGAGCTCACCGTCGACATCGCGATAACCGCCCCGGACGGCGCTACCTGCATCGAGGTCCGCGGACTGCGCTACGCGGCGGTGGATACGAGCGCGTCCCGCACCGACGACCCGTCGACGATGGTGCACGCCATCGATTGGCAACCCTTCCAGCCTGGTGCGGGTGAGGCCGCTTCGCACCACGGCGCCGATGGCTCGGTCACGATCGCGGTGCTCGGCGCGGACGGTGTCGCCGGCACGCTGCGCGACCGGCTCGCCGACGCCGGGCACCCAGCGGCCACGGTCGCCGACGCGCGCTACGTCCTCTACGTCGCCGAATCCGGATCCGACACGACCGACCTCGACAGCGCGGTGCGGCTGTCGAAGGAGGTGGCGGAACTGGTCCGCGGACTGGCCGAGCGCGACGACGACAACCCGGTCACGCTGTGGATCGTCACTCGCGGTGTTCGCGAGGGCAGTTCCGACGCGGCGGTGCGGCAGAGCTGCCTGTGGGGAACCGCTGGGGTCATCCGGGCCGAGCAGCCGCAGTTGTGGGGCGGCCTGGTCGACGTGCCGGACGATGCAGACACCGCTGACTGGGTATCGACGCTGTGCACCATCCTGCGGACACCGGCGAAGGCCATCCTGGCGGTGCGCGACGGCGAATTGTTCACGCAGGTTTTTGCGCCGGTCTCCGGCGAGCAGGTTCGCGAGCCGCTGCGGTGTCGCCCCGATGCGGCATACCTGGTCACCGGCGGCATGGGGGCGCTCGGTCTGCTGATCGCGGGCTGGCTCGCGGACCGCGGCGCGCGCCGGCTGATCCTGGCCGGCCGCACGCCGCTGCCGCCCCGGCGCGAGTGGGACAACGCCGACACCGACGCCGGCACGCGGCACAAGATCGCCGCGATCCAGGCGCTGGAATCGCGTGGTGTCTCGGTGGATGCCGTGGCCCTCGACGTCGGTTCTCGAGACGCGGTGCAGGCGCTGGTTGCCAAGCGCGACGCCGACGGAGCGCCTCCGATACGCGGTGTGGTCCACGCCGCCGGCATCACCGACGCCCAACTCCTGACCGAGGTCACCGAGAGCCGTCTTCGGCACACCATGTCGCCGAAAATCGCCGGTGCGCAGGCTTTGCACGAGGTATTCCCGCCCGGTAGCCTCGACTTCTTGTTCATGACTGCCGCGGCCGGGGCGGTGTTCGGCGTCCCGGGGCAGGGCGCCTACGCGGCGGCCAACGCCTACCTGGACGGCCTGGCCCACGCGCGTCACCGGCGGGGCTGCCACACCGTCAGCTTGGACTGGGTGGTCTGGCGGGGCCTCGGGTTCGGCACGGACGCGCAAATCGCGGTGCAGGAACTCGAACGGCTGGGCTCGCGGCCTGTCGCGCCAGAAGAAGCCTTCGCGGCATGGGAGTACCTGGAGCGCTACGACGTCGCGCAGGCCCTGATGGTTCCGCTGCCGTCGTCGGACGTGGCGGCGGCAACCGACGCAGCGGCGATCTCACCGGCGTGGTCGGAGATGCCCGCCGAGGACGTCCGCCCCGAACTCGAGGCCGGGCTGCGGGCCATCCTTGCCCGCGAGCTGCAGATGCCGGAAGCCGAACTCGCACTCGACCGCCCGTTTGCGGAGTTCGGACTCAACTCGGTGATGGCGATGTCGGTTCGACGAGACACCGAACAGTTCGTCGGCATCGAGTTGTCGGCGACGATGCTGTTCAACTATCCGACGATCATCGCATTGGCGGAGCATCTCGCTAAAAAGCTTTTGCCGCAGGCAGATTCGGACAACGATAGCGACGCGATGGGCGACTCGGACAGCAGCGTGTTGGACGACCTGTTCGCTCATGTGGAGTCGGCTCCCGCTGGCACTGAGAGGGGAATCTGAGATGACCTCGTCTTTCGACGAAGAAACCCTTCGGCACTGGCTGGCCGACTACCTGGTGACCAACGTGGGTGTGAGTCCCTACGAGATCGACTTCGACGCGTCGATGAGCGATCTGGGTTTGGGTTCGCGCGACGCCATTGTGCTCTCCGGCGAGCTGACCGAACTGCTCGGCCGCAAAGTCTCCCCGGTGGAATTCTGGGAGCACCCCTCGATCGCCGACTTGGCGCAGTTCCTCAGCGGGTCCGACTCCAGTGCCGAGCAGGTCCACGAGTCCGATCATCGAAGCAGCATGGAAGAGCCGATCGCGATCATCGGCCTGGGATGCCGATTCCCCGGTGGGATCCACGGACCGGAGGATTACTGGCAGTTCTTGTCTGAGGGCCGGTCCGCGGTCGGCGAGCTGCCGCCGGAACGGTGGGAGCCGTTCGAAGACGGCTCCCCCGAGACCGCGGCGGCGTTGGCCCGCACCACACGGTCGGGATCGTTCTTGGATGACGTCGACGACTTTGACGCGGATTTCTTCGAAGTCTCCAGTCGCGAAGCCGTCAAGATGGACCCCCAGCAGCGTCTGCTGCTGGAAGTCGCGTGGGAAGCGTTGGAACACGCCGGAATTCCGCCGAGTTCGCTGCGGCGCTCGCAGACCGGTGTCTTCGCCGGTGCGTGCTACACCGACTACGGATACCTCGCAGCCCTCGATCTGCCCAGCGTCGATGCCTGGAGCAACGCCGGTGGCGCGCTGAGCATTATCGCCAATCGGCTGTCGTACTTCCTGGATCTGCGTGGACCGTCGTTGACGGTCGATACCGCCTGCTCGTCGTCGATCGTCGCCTTGCACTTGGCGTGCCAGAGCCTGCGGATCGGGGATTCGGATGTGGCGCTTGCGGCGGGCGTGAATCTGCTTCTGGCGCCGGGAGTCTTTCGTGCTTTCGATCAAACCGGTGCGCTGTCACCAACCGGTGCATGCCATGCGTTCGACGCGGACGCCGACGGGTTCGTCCGTGGCGAAGGCTGCGGCGTCGTGGTGCTCAAGCGCCTGAGCAATGCACTGCACGACGGCGACCGGATACTGGCGGTGGTGCGGGGGTCAGCCGTCAACCAGGACGGTCGCTCCAACGGCCTGTTAGCCCCGAATCCCGCCGCGCAGATGGCGGTGCTGCGCGCGGCGTACGCCAATGCGGGGGTGCCGCCGCAAGAAGTGGATTACGTCGAGGCCCACGGCACCGGGACTCTGCTCGGGGATCCCATTGAGGCGCGTGCGCTCGGCACCGTCTTGGGCAAGGGGCGTCCGGAGCAGTCGCCGCTGTTGATCGGTACCGCGAAGTCGAATCTCGGCCATCTCGAGGCGGCTGCCGGGATGGCGGGTCTGATCAAGGCGGTGCTCGCGGTACAGCGCGCAAGCATCCCGGCGAATTTACACTTCCACAACCCGAATCCGCACATCCCGTTCGGCCAATTGCGGCTGAAAGTGGTTGCCGAACACCAGAATTGGCCGCACACGCCGCACCCGCGACGGGCTGGCGTTTCGTCGTTCGGGTTCGGCGGCACCAATGCACATGCGGTGATCGAGCAGGCTCCTGCGGCAGTACCCGTTCTGCGTGAGCCCGATCCGGCTGCGACCACGTTGGTGGTGTCGGGCAAGACACCGGAGCGGATCGCGTCGCTGGCCGGGGCGTTGGCCGAGTGGATGGCCGATGCAGGCGCCGCAGTTCGGCTGCCGGATGTGGCCCACGCCCTCAATCACCACCGGGAACGACACGCTCAGTTCGCCACTGTCTGCGCGCGCAATCGTGCTGACGCGATCACCCGGCTGCGAGCGCTCGCCGAAGGTCGGCACGCCGAGGGCATCGTGCGCCCGCATGACGGCCCGTGCAATCCCGGCACGGTCTTCGTCTACTCGGGTCAGGGCTCGCACTGGGCCGGCATGGGCCGCCAATTGCTCGCCGACGAGCCGGTGTTCGCCGAGGCTATCGCCGACTTGGAGCACGATTTCGTTGAGCACATAGGGTTTTCGCTGCAACAGGTGATCGCCGGCGGCGAGCCGGTGAGCGGTGACGCTCAGGTCCAGCCGGTGCTGATGGCGTTGCAGCTGGCGCTGACCGAGTTGTGGCGCTCGTATGGGGTGCACCCGGATGCGGTCATCGGGCATTCGATGGGGGAGGTCACCGCGGCGGTGGTGGCCGGCGCGCTGAGTGTGGCCGACGGACTGCGGGTGATCGCTATCCGCTCGCGCCTGATGTCGCAGCTTGCCGGGCAAGGTGCCGTGGGTCTGCTCAAGCTGGACGCCGAGGCCACTGAGGCGTTGATCGCCGACTATCCCAATGTCAGTGTGGCGGGCTATATCTCACCGCAGCAGACAGTGATCGCTGGGCCCGTGACACCGGTCGATGCGGTGATCACCGCGGTGAGTGCGCAGAATAAGTTCGCCCGGCGGGTCAACATGGAAGTGGCCTCGCACACCGCGTTGATGGATCCGATTCTGCCCGACCTGCGTGCGGCGCTGGCGGATCTGGTGCCCTCGATGCCGACAATTCCGTTCATTTCCACCGTTGTTGAGCACGCCACCACGCTGGTGCTGGATGGCGAGTACTGGGTGGCGAACGTGCGCCAGCCCGCGCTGCTAAGTCAGGCGATCACCGCAGCCGCCGAAGACCACGGCACCTTCATCGAGGTCAGCGCCCATCCGATCTTGACGCACGCCGTCAATGACACGTTGGCGTCGGTGACGCATCACCACGCGGTCGGGACGCTGTGGCGCGACGGCGATGACACGGTCACGTTCCACACCAACGTCAACGCGGTCCACACCAGCCTGCCGCGGGAGACCCCGCACCCGGCGGAACCGGCCCCGGTACTGCCCACCACTCCGTGGCACCACAGCAAGCACTGGACCACCGTTCGGCCATCCGCTCCCGTCAATCATGGTGAGCATGATGGTATTCCGCGTGGGACGGTCGTGGACGGACCGATTCGATCGGAGTGGTACAGCCAGCTGGCCTGGCCGACCCGGACATTGGCACCGTTGTCAGCGCGGCGCGCTGACAACGACAGCGCGTGGCTGGTGATCGCCGATTCCGAGCTGGGCGCGGAGATCGGCCATGTGCTCGGCGACGACTCCGACGTCACGGTAATGCCGTCGTCGCTGTTGGCCAAAGACGTGCAAGCGATTACCGACGCGCTCGCCGGGGCTACTCATGTGCTGTATGCGCCGCAGGCGCATTCCGACCATTTCGACGCCCAGGCGGGATACGGCTTGTTCAACGCCGCGCGGAAGCTGGCCGCAGCAGCGGCCGAATTGGGTGTTGCGCCTCGGCTTTTCCTGCTGACCCGCAACGCGCAGCCCGTCGAAGAAGGTGATCGGGCCAACCCCGCCCACGCGGTGTTGTGGGGATTGGGACGCACATTGGCGCTGGAGCATCCCGAAATCTGGGGCGGCATCGTCGATGTCGACGAATCAGTGCCCGCCGGCTTAGCCGCCCGATATGTGATCGAGGAGGCGCACGGCGAGGACCGAGAGGATCAGGTCGCTTACCGGGCCGGTATCCGCCGCGTCCCACGACTGCAACGGGCTTACCTGCCGTCGGCCGCCCCAGTGCAACTGGAGAAAGACAGCAGCTATCTGGTTATCGGCGCAACCGGCAACATCGGACCGCACTTGATCGGCCAGCTTGCGGAGAGCGGCGCGGGCACCGTCGTCGCGGTCTCCCGCAATCCCGGTTCACGCCTGGACGACTTGGCTGCCGGACTCTCGGCGACCGGAACCACTTTGGTGACGGCTGCCGCCGATGCAGCAGATGAAACCGCGATGAGCGCACTCTTCGACCGCTTCGGCACCGACCTCCCGCCATTGGCCGGCATCTACGTGGCGGCGTTCGCAGGTGGGCCGATCACCCTGCGTGACATGACCGATGACGACGTCGCCGCGATGTTCCGGCCGAAGCTGGACGTGGTGGCGCTGCTGCACAAGCTCTCCGTGCGGCACCCGGTGCGCCAGTTCGTGCTGTTCTCGTCGATCTCCGGATTGACCGGTTCGCGGTGGCTGGCCCACTACGCGGCTACGACGACCTTCCTCGACACGTTCGCCTTCGCGCGACGAGCGGCCGGACTTCCGGCTACCACTGTCAACTGGGGGCTGTGGAAGTCGTTGTCCGACAACCAGTCCGACGTCGAGCGGAGCGTGACCCTCGACTCCGGCCTGGAGCCGCTGCCAGACGAGGTCGCCATCCAGGCGCTGCCGTGGGTCATCGGTCCCGGCACCCCGGTGCGCTCCACCATCGTCGCGGCCGACTGGGCACTGCTCGCCACCGCTTACCGCAGCACCCGTGCGGCGCTGCGCATCGTGGACGACCTGTTGCCGGCCGAGAGCGAAGGCACCGGCTCGCCGACGCTGGTCACCGAGTTCCGGCAAACGTTGCGCGACTGCGAACCGGCACGGCGGCGCGGCCTTTTGGTCGACCACGTCGTGGCGCAGGTCGTTGCCGCGATGGGGTTGGCGTCGCCGCAATTGCTCGATCCGTCAACGGGTTTCTTCCAGTCCGGGATGGACTCACTGATGAGCGTGACGCTGCAGCGCGCGCTGTCCGACAGCCTTGGCGAGTCGTTGCCGGCGTCCGTGGTGTTCGACTACCCGACCGTGGAGGCGCTCTCCGACTATCTGGCCACGATCCTTCCGGAACTGGTCGAGGCCGCCGATGAGGAAACCGTGGACGACTACGACGACCTCAGCGATGACGACCTGCTCAAAGAACTTTCCGAAAGGCTGGGTTGAGCGCCATGACTGCTGCATCGCCGGATCGTCGGGCGATCATCACCGAGGCGCTGCGCAAGATCGACGATTTGACCGCTCGTCTAGAGATCGCCGAGAAGTCTGATACCGAGCCAATTGCCGTGGTGGGTATGGCCTGCCGGCTCCCTGGCGGCGTGGACACCCCCGCGCAGTACTGGCAGTTCCTGAAAGACGGGGGAAACGGCGTTATCCGCGTGCCTGCGAACCGCTGGGACGCGGACGCCTACTACTCCGACGACCACACCCGGCCCGGCACGATCTGCAATCGCGAGGGCGGCTTTCTGACGTCCTGGCAGCCCGACCAATTCGACGCCGAGTTCTTCGGGATCTCTCCGCGTGAGGCCGTCGCGATGGATCCCCAGCAGCGATTGCTGCTCGAAGTCGCTTGGGAGGCACTGGAAAATGCCGGTGTCACGCCGGAGGCGATTCGCAACTCCCAAACCGGCGTCTACGTCGGCCTGACGACCTATGACTATTCGTTGATAGCGGCAAAGGCGCCACCAGAAGAAGTCGACCCGTACATTCCGTTCGGCAATGCGTCGAACTTCGCCGCTGGACGGTTGTCGTATTTCCTCGGTGTGCACGGCCCGGCGGTGGTGATCGACACCGCGTGTTCATCGTCACTGGTCGCCATCCATCTGGCCTGCCAGAGTCTGCGCCGCCGCGAAACGGATCAGGTGCTGGCCGCCGGCACCAACCTGCTCCTCAGCCCGGAGAACAGCATCGCCTGCTCACGGTGGGGGATGCTGGCACCCGACGGTCAGTGCAAAACCTTCGACGCCGCCGCCAATGGCTATGTTCGCAGCGAGGGTTGTGGAGTCGTGGTGCTCAAGCGGCTCAGTGATGCACTGCGCGACGGGGATTCGGTGTTCGCTCTGGTGCGCGGTTCGGCGGTTAATCAGGACGGCCCGAGCAGCGGGCAGACGGTGCCCAGTGGACCCGCCCAGCAGGCTGTGCTGCGGGCGGCGTTGGCGTCGGCGCGCGTGCAGCCTTCGGAGATCGACTATGTCGAAGCACACGGGACCGGTACCGCGCTGGGGGATCCGATCGAACTGGAGGCGCTGAACCAGGTTTTCCCCGACACCGATCGGACGGCGCCGCTGGTGCTGGGTTCGGTGAAGACCAACATGGGCCATCTGGAGAACTCGGCCGGTATCGCCGGATTCATCAAGACCGTGCTGAGCCTGACTCATGGCTATATCCCGCCGCATCTGCATTTCACCCAGTTGACGCCGAATGCCAGCGCGGGCTCGTCGCGGTTCACCATCGCCGCGCACGGGATGCCGTGGCCGCAAGCAGAGCGGCCCCGGCGTGCGGGGGTGTCGTCTTTCGGGGTGAGTGGCACCAATGCGCATGTCGTTTTGGAGCAGGCGCCGGTACCCGAATCTGTTGCGGTGCAACCGGAGCCAGCGGTCAACACGTTGGTGATCTCCGGGAAGACCCCGGAGCGCATCGCGCCGATAGCCGCGATGCTGGCCGACTGGATGGACACAGACGGCGCTGCCGCCCCGTTGGCCGATGTCGCACACACCGTCAACCGGCACCGCGGCCGTTACCGGAGCTTTGCCGCGGTCTGTGCGCGTGGTCGTGCTCAGGCGGTGGCGGGGTTGCGGGCCTTGGCCGCCGGCGAACCAGCGACCGGTGTTGTGGAGCAGCGCGAAGCCCCTCAAGGGTCGGGCACGGTATTCGTCTACTCCGGTCAGGGTTCGCAGTGGGCGGGCATGGGTCGGCGGTTGCTGACCGAAGAGCCCGCGTTCGCCGCGGCCATTGACGAGTTGGAACCGGCTTTCGTTGAGCAAGCCGGGTTTTCGCTGCGCGATGCGCTGGTCAGCGGCGAGCCGGTGGTGGGTATCGAGCGCATCCAGCCGGTGTTGGTGGGTATGCAGTTGGCGCTGACCGCGTTGTGGCGCTCCTATGGCGTGGAGCCCACGGCGGTGATTGGTCATTCGATGGGAGAGGTGACCGCTGCGGTGGTGGCCGGGGCGCTGACTCCGGCTGACGGGCTGAAGGTGATCGCGACACGATCGAAATTGATGTCACGGTTGTCCGGGCAGGGCGCTATGGCGTTGCTGGAGTTGGGCGCCGAGGACGCCGAGAAGTTGGTTGCCGACTATCCCGATATCACGGTGGCGGTGTACGCGGCCCCGGAGCAGACGGTGATCGCCGGTCCGCCAGAACAGGTCGACGAGGCGATCGCGGTGGTCGACGCGCAGGGTCTGTTGGCGCGGCGCGTCGAGGTCGATGTGGCCTCGCACCACCCGACGGTGGACCCAATCCTGGCCGAATTGCGCGCTGCGCTGGCCGGTTTGGCACCGATGACGCCGAAGATCCCGTTGATCAGCACGGTCGGCCAAACCAACGGCGCGGCGCCGGCGTTCGATGCCGACTATTGGGTGGTCAACCTGCGTAACCCGGTGCGATTCAGCCAGGCGGTGGCGGCTGCCTTCGAAAAGCACGGGAACCACACGTTCGTGGAAGTCAGCCCGCACCCGCTGCTCACCCACGGGATCGGCGAAACGTTGGCATCGGTGTCGTCGGGCGATCGTTTTATCGTCACTTCGGCGATGAAGCGCGGCGACGACGAAACCCTCTCTGTCCACACTCAACTCGCCACTTTGGCAGTGACGGCACCGAATGCCGGCGGGGTCAGGCGCACGGACATCCCGCCGTCGCCGTGGCTGCATGCCAGCTATTGGATGGAGAAAAAGCATGCCGGGCCTGAACGTAGCAGGCTGCCGGACGTACACCCACTGCTCGGGGTGCATGTGGAAATGCCCTCTGGCCGAGACCATGTGTGGCAGGCCGACATCGGGACCGAGACCGTGCCGTGGCTGGCCGAGCACAAGGTGCATGGCCAGGCTGTCATGCCGGCGGCAGGCTTTGCCGAGATGGCGTTGGCCGCCGCCCGCCAAGCTCTCGGCCTGCCCGTCGGCGCGGTACAGGTCAATGCGCTCGACATCGAGCAGACGCTTGCCCTTGATGGCCAGACCCGGGTCACCACACAGTTCACCCAAAGCGACGACGGGAATCGCGTTGAGATTCACGCCAGTTTGGCCGGCGGTAAGTGGTCGCGATATGCGGTAGCGGACATTTCCGCGATCGACCAGGATGCGCCTGTCGAGCGTGACACTGAATCGGGCACCGACATCGAGTTGCCCGATGACATCGCCGACCACCCGGAGTACTGCATCCATCCCGCGCTGCTCGACGCGGCGCTGCGGCGGCTGGCTGGCGGTGTCCGGGCTGAGTCGCCGGAAACGTCATATCTGCCGGTGTCGGTGGCGACGATGCGGGTCTTCGGTCCAAGCCGGCGCCGAGCCCGCTGCCGCGCCGAGCTGGTGGAGCAAACGCCCGGCGATTACCGGGGCCGAGTCGTTCTCACCGACGACGCCGGGGCGGTGACAGCGGAGCTCACCGGTATCGGGCTGCGGCCGTCCGACGCCCGCGCGCTGCGACTGCCGTTGGAGCAGAAGGTCTTCGACGCGGTCTGGGTGCAGAGTTCGACACCGCAGGCCGGCTCGGGTGACGATCGCATACCCACCGGCAGCTGGCTGCTGCTGGCCGACTCCGATTCCGATGCGCTTGTGGCGGACGTGTCAGCCCGGTTGAGCTCACCGACTCGGCGCGTGGTCAGCGGTGCATTGGCGGACGAGTCAGCGGTAGTCGATGCCGTCGCCAACACCGCGGCTGACGACAAGCTTTCGCCCGCCGGCGTGATCGTGTTCCTCGGCCAGCCCTCGTTCGACGGCACCGACTTCGACGGTGCGCTGCGGCGCGCCGAGGACCTGATCGAGAGGATCTCGGCCGCCGCGCACGCCGTCGTCGACGCCACGAAGGGCAACCGGCCGCGACTGTGGCTGGTCAGCCGTAACGGCCTTGCGGTTCACGACGACGAACCGGGCGATCCGGCGATCGGGGCGCTCAAAGGCCTCGTTCGTAACTGGCGGTTCCCCGGCGAAGCGGCGCGCGTGCTGGCCGGCGAGCCAGACCTCGGCACTGCCCTCGTCGACCTCGGGAACGGTGCCGATCCGGTTGCGGCTCTGATGTCTGAACTGGGTTCGCCCGCCGGCGATGACGTGATCGCCTGGCGTGCGGACGGCCGATATGTCGAACGGCTCTCGCGTGCGACGCTCGATGCCGGTCACCACGAGGCGGTCATCCGCGCCGACGGTTCATACATCGTCACCGGCGGTCTCGGTGGGCTGGGTACAGTCGTCACGCGGTGGCTCGTCGAGCGCGGCGCCGGACGGATTGTGCTCAACGGTCGACGGGAACCCTCCGACGACCAGCGCAACGCCCTCGCCGAACTGGCGGGTGACACCGAAATCACCTTTGAGTCAGGTGATATCGCGTTGCCGGGAGTGGCGGATCGACTGGTGGTGGCTGCCGAAGAAACCGGACGCCCACTACGCGGTCTGGTGCATGCCGCCGGTGTGACCGGTGACGGTTTGGTGACTGCGCTGACCCCCGAAGGGATGCAGCGGGTGTGGGCACCCAAGGTGGCTGGCGCACTGCGGCTGCACATCGCTACAGCCAGCCGCGAGTTGGACTGGTGGGTCGGTTTCTCGTCGATGGCAACGCTTATTGGCCTGCCCGGTCAGTTGGCGTACGCAACGGGTAACGCATGGCTCGATGCTTTGATGACGTGGCGACGCGCATCGGGCCTGCCCGCGACCGCGATCAACTGGGGCCAGTGGTCGGACATCGGAATGAGTCACGCACTTACCTACAGCGTTCTCGACCCGATCACTCCCGACGAAGGCATCGAGGCGCTGCAGTCGTTGGTCGGCGGGCCGCAGGCTCGAGTCGGCGTCGGACGACTGCGCCTCGACCGCGCCATCGCGGCAACCCCGGAGTTTCGCGACCTCAACTACTTCGAAAGGATCGTGGCGGAGTTCGACGTTTCGACCGCCGAGCACCGACCCGTCGTTACGGAAACGGAGCGGGCGGAAGTTTCGGTTCCGGACTGGTCGCAGTTGTCGGGCGACGACCGGTTCAGCGAACTCGAGACCAGGCTGCGAACCATTTTGGGCCGCGAGCTGCGAATGTCGGCGTCAGCGATCAACGTGGATCAGCCATTCCCCGAGCTGGGATTGGACTCGATGATGGCAATGACGGTTCTGCGACAGACGCAGAAGCTGGTGGGTATCGACCTGTCGGCGAACATGTTGTTCAACCACCCGACCATCTCGTCGTTGGCGACGTACCTGGCGGATCTCCTTGCACCGCAGGAGGTGTCGCAGGAAGAAGCCCCCGACCTGATCGACGAGGGGAGCGGCGTGTTGGATGAGTTGTTCGATCAGGTGGAGTCGGCTTCGGCGGGCAGTGAGAGCGGTATCTTTTAATGGGCAACAATCCTGCAATGGGGACGATTTTCGACAGGGTTTCGGCGATGCCCGCCGATAAGCGGGACGCGCTGACGCAGCAGTTCGACAAGGCGTCGCGGATCGCCGCCGCCGAGCCGATTGCGGTCGTGGGCATCGGCTGCCGTTTCCCGGGTGGCGCCGACGGCCCTGAGGGCTATTGGAACTTCTTGGCTAACGGTGGCGACGGGATCAGCGAGATCCCATCCGACCGCTGGAACGCCGACGAGTTCTACGACCCGGATCAGTTCGCTCCCGGCCGGATGTCGTCCAAGTGGGGCGGTTTCCTGTCCGACGTCTCCGGCTTCGACGCCGACTACTTCGGTATCTCGCCACGAGAAGCCGAGGCGATGGACCCCCAGCAGCGGTTGATGCTGGAGGTGGCCTACGAAGCGCTCGAGCACGCCGGGATCGCGACCGAAGATCTGTCCGGTGTGCGCGCTGCCGTGCTGATGGGCGTGTATTACGGTGAATACCAGACGATTTCAGCGGCAAACCCGGACGCCATCGATGCCTACTCGGCGACCGGCAACGCCCACGCTGTCGCCGTTGGGCGCATCGCTTACCTGCTGGGGCTGCGCGGTCCGGCAGTCGCGATCGACTCCGCGTGCTCCTCGTCGCTGGTGACGATCCACCTGGCCTGCCAGAGCCTGCGGCTGCGGGAAAGCGACCTGGCTCTGGCGGGCGGTGTCAGCCTGATCCTGCGTCCGGAAACTCAGATCGCAATGGCCAAGTGGGGAATGCTGTCCCCAAATGGCCGGTGCTATTCGTTCGACTCCCGGGCCGACGGATTCGTCCGCGGCGAAGGCTGCGGTGTTGTGGTGCTCAAGCGGCTCACCGACGCCGTGCGCGACGGGGACCGGGTACTGGCCGTCGTCCGCGGTTCCGCGGTCAATCAGGACGGTCGGTCCAACGGCCTGACCGCGCCCAACACCATCGCGCAACAAGACGTCATCACCCGCGCTCTGCGCAGCGCCGACGTGACCGCCGGCTCGGTGAACTACATCGAGGCACACGGCACCGGCACCGGGCTGGGTGATCCGATCGAATTCGAAGCATTGGCCGACCAGTACGGCCGCGGCGAAGGCCAATGCGCCCTGGGCGCGGTGAAATCCAACTTCGGCCACCTCGAGGCCGCGGCCGGCATCGCCGGCTTCATCAAGGCCGCGCTGTCGGTGCAGCGCTCGCAGATTCCGCCCAACCTCAACTTCGTGCAATGGAATCCGGCGATCGACCACAAGTCCACCCGGCTGTTCGTCCCCACTGAGCTCAGGCCGTGGCCGGCCCAGGAAGGCCCGCGCCGGGCCGCGATCTCCTCATTCGGTATCGGCGGAACCAACGCGCACGTCGTCATCGAGCAGGGCCCGGATGTGCCGGCTTCGAACGGCGATTCGGCATCACCGGTGACGACGTTGACGGTCTCCGGCAAGACCGAGCAGCGGATCGCGTCGTGGGCGACGGCACTGGCCGATTGGATGGCCGGCCAGGGTGCGGACGTGCCGCTGGCCGACATCGCGCACACCGTCAACCTCTACCGTAGCCGCCACAACAAAATCGCCACTGTGTCCGCACGCGACCGCAGCGAGGCCGTGGCCGGGCTGCGGGCGCTGGCCGCTGGCCAGCCGACACCGGGAGTTGTTGCACCGCACGAGGTTCCGCGCGGTACGGGCACAGTATTTCTGTACTCCGGTCAGGGTTCGCAGTGGGCGGGTATGGGCCGGCAGTTGCTGGCGGATGAGCCGGCGTTCGCCGCGGCGGTGGCCGAGTTGGAGCCGGATTTTGTCGCGCAGGTGGGCTTTTCGCTGCGCGATGTGTTGCTCGCAGGGGAACCCGTCGTCGGGATCGACCGTATCCAGCCGGTGTTGGTGGGCATGCAGTTGGCGTTGACGGCGTTGTGGCGTTCCTACGGTGTCGAGCCGGATGCCGTGATCGGGCATTCGATGGGTGAGGTGACCGCGGCGGTGGTGTCGGGCGCGTTGAGCCCGGCTGACGGTCTGAAAGTCATTGCCACCCGGTCGAAGTTGATGTCACGGCTTTCCGGTCAGGGCGCGATGGCGCTGCTGGAGTTGGGCGCTCAAGAAGCCGAGAAGCTGGTGGCGGAGTACCCCGACATCACGGTCGCGGTGTATGCCGCGCCGCAGCAGACGGTGATCGCCGGCCCGCCCGACCAGGTCGACGCGGCGATTGCGGTGGTCGACGGGCAGGGCAAGTTGGCGCGGCGCGTCGAGGTGGACGTGGCCTCGCACCACCCGACGGTCGACCCGATCCTGGCCGAACTGAAGGACGCATTGGCCGACCTGAAGCCGATGACGCCGAAGATTCCGTTGATCAGCACGGTCGGCCAGGACGGCGATGCGGCGCCGAAGTTCGACGCCGACTACTGGGTGATCAACCTGCGCAACCCGGTGCGGTTCAGCCAGGCTATAACCAAGGCCTTGGAAGGGCCGGTAAATCACTCCAGCTTCGTCGAAGTCAGCCCCCACCCGCTGCTGAGCCACGCCATCAACGGCACGCTCGAGTCGGCCAAGCCGCGCGGCGGCGCTCAGGTGTCGGGAACGCTGACTCGCGACAACCCCGAGACTCTGGTGTTCCACACCCAGCTGGCGACGGTTCGGCCGCCGTCGGTCGTGGCGGCGCAAAGTGCCAACGGCACAAAGAAACTCATCGATCTGCCGCCGACGCCGTGGCATCATGTCCGCTACTGGGCGGCGCCGTTCTCGGCGACCCGGCAGGCGGCCAGCGCGCATCCGCTGCTGGGCACACACGTCGAACTCCCGTCGGGCCGCGACCACGTCTTCACGGCCGATGTCGGGACGGACCACGTCCCCTACCTGCTCGACCACAAAGTGCACGGCCAGGCGGTCATGCCCGGCACCGGTTTCGGCGAGATCGCCTTGGCAGCAGCCAGCGAAGCCCTCGGCTTGCCCGCACAGTCGGTGGCCGTCGCAGTCGAGGTCGAACAGATGCTGCCGCTGGGCGACTCGACGCAGCTCACGACACAGCTCACCCGGGGCGAGAAGGACGGCGACGAGATTCGTGTCGAAATCCACTCACGCTCGGCCACCGGTGCCTGGATCCGCCACGCGGTGGCGAAAGTCGAAGTCGGCCAGTCGGACGCGCCGACCGTTGCGGCCGCCTCCTCTGACCCCGGCAGCGTCGTCTCGCCCGCGGATCTGTATTCGGCGTTGCGCGCCACCGGGCTGCACCACGGACAGGCGTTCGCCGCACTGACCCGAATCGTCCGCCGGGCCAACGGCACCTCGGAAACCGAGATCGTCCTGCCCGACGAGGCGACCGCGCATCGCGGTTATCGCATCCATCCGGTCCTGCTCGACGCGGCGCTGCAGGGCCTGGCCGCCGCACTGTCGACCGATTCGCTGGCTGACTCCGAAGAGGCCACCTACCTTCCGGTGTCGTTCGAGAAGATCCGGGTGTTCGGCGAGGTCGGGCGTCGTGCCCGTTGCCGCGCCGAGTTGGTCAATCCGGACGGCGAAGGCTCCGGCATCATGGGCCGCGTCTTGATCACCGACGACAGCGGCACTCCCACCGCCGAGATCAGCGGGATCTACCTGCAACGCGTGCAACGCCGCACGGTGCCAATGCCGTTGGAGCAGAAGATCTTCGACACCGAATGGGTCGAGACCCCGGTTGCCCCGGCGCCAGCACCGGACGGTAGCTGGCTGGTGCTGACCGACGGCGCCGAACCGGAGGCGGTGGCCAAGGAGTTCACCGCCACATTCGGCTCACTGACCCGACGGGTCATCGCGGCCGACCTTTCCAACGAGTCGGCCGTCTTGGAGGCCTTCGCGCACGCCGCCGGAGACGCCGAGCTACCGCCGGTCGGCGTTGTCATCTTCGCGGGCCGACGGTCATTCGACGGCTCCGAGTCCGGTGACGCTCCGGCACGCGGCCGCGAGCTGACCTGGGGGGTCGCGTCGACGGTACGCACAATCCTCACCGGGTGGCACGGCAAACCGCCTCGGCTGTGGGTGGTTTCCCGCGACGGACTGGCCGTCAGCGACGGCGAACCGGGCGACCCGTCGATCAGCGCCCTTACCGGATTGATCCGGGTACTGGCTTACGAACACCCGGATCTGCGGACCACGTTGGTGGACCTCGCGGGCGACACCGTGACGCCGCTGGCAGGCGAATTCGGGCTGGCATCCGGCGACGATGTGATTGCCTGGCGCGGCGAAAAGCGCTACGCGAAACGGCTTTCCCGCGCGACGCTGGGCACGGCCAAACCCGACACGGTCGTTCGTCGGGACGGTTCCTACATCCTCACCGGTGGTCTCGGCGGGATCGGCTTGGCCATGGCCCGTTGGCTGGTCGACCGCGGCGCCGGACGCGTCGTCCTCAACGGCCGGTCCGAGCCGTCCGACGAGGCGCAAGCGCTGCTCGACGAACTCGAGCAGCATGCCCAAATCGTGGTGGTGCCAGGCGACATCGCGGCGCCCGGCGTTGCTGAGCGGCTGGTGAACGCGGCAGAAGAGACGGGGCTTGCGCTGCGCGGCCTCATGCACAGCGCCGTCGTCCTCGACGACCAGATCGTCGCCGGCCTCAGCAAGGACAGCCTGGGGCGGGTGTGGGCGCCGAAAGCCACTGGTGCGCTGCGGCTACACGTTGCGACCGCTGGCAGCGAACTCGACTGGTGGGTCGGCTTCTCGTCGACGTCGTCGCTGCTGGGTGCCCCCGGGCAGGGCGCCTACGCGGCGGCCAGTGCCTGGCTCGACGGCCTGGTCGACTGGCGCCGGGCATCGGGATTGCCTGCCACCACGATTAACTGGGGCCAGTGGTCCGACATCGGTGTCGCCCGCTCGCTGACCTTCAGTGCGCTCGACCCGATTTCGCCGGCCGAGGGCATTGAGGCGCTGGAGGCCATCCTCACCAACCACCCGACGAACATCGGGGTGGCTCGTCTGCGACTGGACCGGGCCGCGGCCGCGTTCCCGGAGATCCAGCAACTGGGTTACTTTGCCAAGTTGGCCGAGGAATTGGACATCGACAGTGACGACGACGATTGGGCCGGCCCCGACGCGTTGCGCGGGATGGACGCCGCCGAGGTGAACCGGGTCGTCATCGCGCGACTGGGCGCCCGCATCCTGGCCATCATGGGATACCCGAAAGACAGCACGATCGACGCCGATCAGCCGCTGACCGAACTGGGCATGGATTCGCTTATGGCGGTGCGAATCCGCAACACTGTCCGCGGCGACTTCGGTGTGGAACCGCCAGTGGCCTTGCTGTTGCAAGGCGCCTCGCTGACCGCGCTGACGACCGACCTGATCCGTCAGCTGGGCCTTGAGACCGGCGACAGGGTCGACAGCGGCAGCGCGGTTCGTGACAGGGCCAAGCAGCGCGCCGCAGCCCGGCAGCGAGCCGCGGCTCGGCGAAAAGTAGGAGATCGAGTGTGACCAGCAACAGCAAACTGCCGCCCAATGCGATCGCGGTGGTCGGCATGGCGGCTCGTTTGCCCGGCGCCAACACGGTGTCGGCATTCTGGGACAACCTGCGCCGCGGCGAGGAGTCGATCGTCACGCTGGCTGAAGACGACTTGCTGGCCGAGGGCATTCCGGAGAAGTCGCTGGCGAATCCCGCGTATGTGCGTCGCGCCGCATTGGTGGACGGCATCGACGAATTCGATGCCGACTTCTTCGGCTTCACTCCGCAGGTAGCGCGCTCGACCGATCCGCAGCATCGGCTGTTCCTGCAGACCGCGTGGCACGCGATCGAGGACGCCGGCTACGACCCAGCCGAAATCGAGGGTTCCGTCGGCGTATACGCGACCAGCACCACCAGCGGGTACCTGCTGCACAACATCATGTCCAACCATGACCCCAATGTGGTTATGGGACAAGGCATCACCTTCGATATGGTCAACCTGTCATTGCAGAACGACAAGGATTACCTGGCCACCAAGGTGGCGCACGCGTTCAACCTGCGCGGGCCCGCGCTCTCGGTGCAGACGGCCTGCTCGTCGGCGTTGGTCGCGGTGCATCTGGCGTGCCAGAGCATTCTGAACGGCGAGTGCGAGATGGCGCTGGCCGGCGGAGCATCACTGCGCATCCCGCATCACGTCGGGTATTGGTACGCGCCTGGATCGATGGTGTCGCCGACCGGCCACTGCCGGCCGTTCGACGTTCGTTCGGACGGAACGATTTTCGGTAGCGGGGTCGGCGTAGTGGTGCTGAAAGCGTTGCAGGACGCCGTCGACGACGGCGACCGCATCCACGCGGTGATACGCGGATCGGCGCTGAACAACGACGGCTCGACCAAGATGACTTACGCCGCGCCCAATGCGGCCGGTCAGGCCGACGTCGTCGCCGAGGCGCAGGCGATCGCCGAGGTCGACCCCTCGGAGGTGAGCTACATCGAGACGCACGGAACCGGCACGCCGCTCGGCGACCCGATCGAAATCGAGGGTCTGCGACAGGCATTCGCGGTTTCCGAAAAGGACCGTGCTGCCCCATGTTTCATCGGCTCGGTCAAGTCCAACATCGGCCACCTCGAGTCCGCCGCCGGCATCGCCAGCCTGATCAAGGCCATTCTGTGCCTCAAGCATCGGGCCATCCCGGCGACGCTGCACTACACCAGCCCCAACCCGGAATTGCACATCGACAACGGCCCATTCCGGGTGCGCAGCGAATATGGTCCGTGGGAGTGGGACGGTGTGCTGCGCGCCGGCGTCAGCTCGTTCGGTGTCGGCGGTACCAACGCGCACGTGGTGCTCGAAGAGGCGCCAGCGGTCCCCGTGGCCACTCCTTCAGCGCCGGTCCCCGGCGCACAGATCCTGCTGATGTCGGCTCGAAGCACTGAAGCGCTGCAACAGGCGCGGTCGGCGTTGGCCGCGGAGTTGTCCGGCGACGAAGAGATCAGCCTGCCCGATGTCGCCTACACCCTCGGCCGCCGCCGCAAAGAGAAGATCCGGATGGCGGCGGTCGTCAAAGACCAGCAGGACGCGGCAGCGGTGTTGAAGGCCGACGAGCACGACAACGTGTTCGTCGGCGAATTCGCCCAGAGCGGTGATAAGTCGGATCAGGTTGTCTTCCTGTTTCCCGGTCAAGGCGCTCAGCACGTCGGGATGGCGCGTGGTCTCTACGACTCCGAGCCGGTGTTCGCCGAGCATTTCGATCGGTGCGCAGCGGGCTTCGGCGAGGAGTTGGGCATTGACCTGCGCGGCGAGATCTTCGAAGGGACCGCGCGCAACCTGGAACGCACCGACCGCACCCAACCGGCGCTGTTCACCGTCGAGTACGCGCTGGCCAAGCTGATCGAGAGCTACGGCGTGCGCCCGGCGGCGATGGTCGGACACAGCATCGGCGAATACGTCGCGGCCACCGTCGCCGGCGTCTTCGACATCGAGACGGCCATCAAAGTGGTGTCGATGCGCGCACGTTTGATGCACGCCGCACCGCGTGGGGTGATGGTCGCGGTGGCGCTAAGTCCTGATGCCCTTACCGAGCATGTGAACGGCGATGTGGACATCGCCGCGATCAATGAACCGGGCGGCTGCGTCGTCGCGGGGACGGAGGAGAGCATTCGGCAGTTCAGCGACCGCCTCACCGAACGCGGCATCGTCGCACGCCGGGTTCGCACATCGCACGCGTTCCACTCGCGCCTGATGGATTCGATGATTCCGGAATTCACCGGCTTCCTGTCCCGGCAAACGCTGCGCGAGCCGCAAATCCCGTTGCTGTCCAACGTTACCGGGACATGGCTGGCCGCCAGCGAGGCCACGAATCCGGCGACATGGGCGCGCCAGGTGCGCTCGACGGTCCGGTTCGCCGACGAAGTCGATGTGTTGCTCGCCGACCCGAACCGCATCCTGGTGGAGGTCGGCCCCGGCGGCACGCTGACCGCGTCGGCGACGCGCCACCCCAAGTGGTCGAGCGGGCACCACGCGGTCCGGCTGATGCGCCACCACGCCCAGAACCGCGACGACCACGACGCATTCCTGCTGTCGCTGGGCCAGCTCTGGGCAGCCGGTGTCGACGTCGACTGGGCACCGCTACGCGGTGGGCAATCGGGTCAGCTTCTCACGCTTCCCGGCTATCCGTTTGAGCGCCAACGGCATTGGATCGAGCACCGCCAGACAAGTTGGGTGGCCGATGCCGCGGTCACCAACGGCGCGGCCTCCGCTGCGTCGAGCGCTGACGCCGGCCAAGCGCCCAAGAACGCGCAGTCGGTGATGGAAGCCACGCTGCAGCGTATCTGGGAACAGTGCCTCGGCCTTAGCTCCGTCGACCGCAAAGCCAACTTCTTTGAGCTGGGCGGCGATTCGCTGGTCGCGATCAGCGTCGCGATGACCGCAGGCAACGAAGGGCTGGACCTCACACCGCAAGACCTTTACGACAACCAGACCGTCGCCGCCCTCGCCAAAGCGTTGACTGCCCGATACGCGGCCGGCGGACTGGCACGCCAGTCGCCCAGCGACGTCACGCATCCGCCTGTACCGCCGAACATCTCCCACTTCCTCGAGCATGGCGTGAAAGAACGCGGACAGTGGCGAGTTCCGCTGGTGCTGCGGCTTCGGGCCGATATTCAAGTCGATGACGTCCGTTCAGTGCTGACCGCCGTGACCAATCATCACGACGCGCTGCGTCTGCGGCTGGTGGAACGCGCAGGCACCTGGGAGCAGGTCGTCGGCGAACCGCAGGAGTTGGTGGAACTGGCCACCGTGGACCTCTCCGACGATGTCGCCCCGGGAAGCGCCCAGGAGCGGGAAGCGCTGCTTCGCATACTGAACGAGCAGATCGGCGAACAGGATCTGTCCAGCCCGCCGCTGAGCGCGACGTACGTCCGCGGCGTGTCGGGCGGGCCGTGCTACCTGGCGATCAGCCTGCACGCCATCGCCGCCGATGTCGCGTCGCGCGAAACCCTGGTTTCCGACATCTTCACCGCGTTCGGCCAACGGTTGGCCGGCCAAGAGATTTCGCTCGAAGCGGTCACCACGTCATGGACCGAATGGTCTCAGCGCTGCGCCGCGCTGGCCGTTCATCCGGCGGTCGTCGAGAGTCGTGACTTCTGGCTGGAGACGGCGACGGCGGCGAGCGTGCCGGTGGCCAACCGCGAGATCACCGAGGCGCCGAGCGTGGCTGATCTGGTGAGATTGCCTTCGGCGCTGACTGTTTCGGACACAACCGAGATCGACGACGCGCGCCGGCGGTTGCGGGTGCCGATCGACGAAATGCTGCTCGCGGCACTGAGCCGGACGATCGCCACGACGGTCGGTGACGGAATCGTTGCCGTCGACCTCGGCGGGCCGGGCCGGTCGGTGCTAAAACCCGATGTCGACCTGCGCCGGACCGTCGGCTCGTTCGCCACCGTGTATCCAGTCGCTCTCAGCTGCGCCAAGCGCGATGGCGCCAGCGCAAAGCAGTTGCTGGAGGACGTGCACGGCAAACTGAATGCCGTCCCGCACTATGGAATCGGCTACGGGCTGCTGCGTTACCTTTATGCGCCCACGGCGCGTTCGCTGGGCGCCACCGCTCCCGCCGACATTTTCTTCAACTACGTCGGCGCCATTCCTGATCTGCCGGCGCTGGGCGACGATGTGGCTGTCCAATTCGACGCGGACACCGCGTTGCCGGTGCGCGAGGCGATTCCCGGACTCGGTCACGCCATCGAGTTCCGGGTGTACCGCAGCGCCGGCGCGCTGAACCTGGATTGGTGGTACGACACTCGCAGGGTCGACGCGGCCAGCGTGCAGTCGCTGGCCGACGGATTCTCACGAACATTGCTGGAGCTGATCCGGGACGCACTCGCCGAGGACGAATCGGAAGCCGACAGCGACGAAATGGAATTGGTGGACTTGTCGTAGATGTTTCCATCGTCGGTCATTCGCAAGCTGGCACTGAGCGAGGAGATGCTCGCCGAGACGCACAACTTCGTGGGCCTTGCCGCGCACCTCGAGGGTCCGATCGATGTCGACGCGTTGTCGGACGCCTTCGATCT
>DATJOR010000085.1:0-13925 GCA_035506875.1 Mycobacterium sp. | reverse complement strand
CGCTCCGGATATGGCGTCCTCGCTGTGGATCGGCGATCTCGGCGGCGAGGCCGTGGAAGCCGCTGACGGGCATACCTTGTCGCGGCCCAGCTGGTCGCTGGACGACGCGGTGTGGGTGGTCGCCGACGGCAACACCGTCTTTCGCGCCATCGCCGGGACGGCGTCGGGTCAGCCCGCGCGCCTACCGGTGGATTCGGCCGCGGTGTCCAGTCGCTTCCCGGGTGTGATCGCCGAGCTCCAGCTGTCCCGGGACAGCACGCGGGCGGCGATGGTCATCGAGGGCCAGGTGATCCTGGCCAGCGTCGAGCAGACCCAGGCCGGCCAATTCGCGCTGACCTACCCGCGGCGGCTCGGGTTCGGGCTGGGTTCTTCGGTGGTGTCGTTGTCGTGGCGCGCCGACGACGATATCGCGTTGAGCCGCAACGATCCTGAGCACCCGGTGTCCTACGTCAACATCGACGGGGTGAACTCCGATGCGCCCAACGGCAATCTGCAGCAGCCTGTTGGTGCGATCGCGGCCAACCCGTCGATTGTGTACGTCGCTGACCCGCGTGGGGTGATGCAGTTGTCGATCTCGGGTGCCGAAGGGCCGCAGGGCTGGCTGGATGTACCACCGTTCATGGTGGGCGGCGCGATCCCTGTGCTGCCCGGGTAAGTTAGCTGGTCGCCTCGACCCGCCGCGCGGTCGTGACGACGCCTGCCGAGGTGCCCGGCGCTGAGCTAGGAGAGGTTGCGTCCCGACGCGGCTGGCTGGATGTTTTGGTTGATGTGGAACGTGTTGGCCGGATCGTATTGCGCCTTGATCTCGCTGAGCCGCTGGTAATTCGGACCATAGGTCGCCCGCACCCGGTCTTGGCCCTCGTCCATCATGAAGTTGACGTAAGCGCCGCCGGCCGAGTAGGGATGGATGGCTTCCCAATACTCCTTCGTCCAGCGCTTCAACACGTCCGCGTTCGCCGGATCGGGGTCGACCCCTGCGATGACCTGTGAGAAGTTGACATCCCGGTACGCCCAAGCGGTTTCGGTTTGCTCGACACCGTGGACCGCACCGTCGATCGGGTACAAGTGCATCGTGGAGTGCATGGTCGGCAACTCCTCGGTGAAGCGGGCATGGGCCTCAACTGCGGCGTCGGGTACTGTCCGGATGAAGTCGCCACGCCAATACCATTGCAGCCCTTTCGGATACAGGCCATCGAACGTGGCCTGCAGCGCGGGGAACGGGGCTGCACCGATACCATCGAAGGCTGGCTCCATCTGCCGGATGGGCGCGAAAACTTCGTCGGCCCGTGCGGGATCGCCCGTGTAGCACCAGACCACCGCACACGCCTTATGCATGTGGAAGGCCTCAGGGAACGGTGCCACCGGGGGGACGGTCATGCTTGCGAAAAACCCGTACAGATCCTCGTCTTGCGCCGGTAGGAAATCCCGGTACCACCTCAAGATGTCGGCGGTCGCCGATGACGGCCACGCCGTGGGACCGCAGATCACCGTATGGACCGGATGCAGGCGGAACGTAAACGACGTGACCACGCCGAAGTTTCCGCCGCCGCCGCGCAGCGCCCAGAACAGGTCCGGGTGCTCGGATTCGGACGCCGTCACCACACGACCGTCGGCCAACACGACCTCGGCCGCCAAAAGGTTGTCGATGGTCAGACCGTGCTTGCGGGACAAGTACCCGTGGCCGCCGCCCAGGGTAAGGCCGCCGACCCCGGTCGAGGAGATAATGCCCGACGCCGTCGCCAGGCCGTGCGCGTGCGTCGCGGCGTCCACCTGACCCCACGTCGCACCGCCTTGGACCCGGGCGGTGCGCCGATCGGCATCGACGTCGATGTGGTTCATCGGCGACAGGTCGATGACGAGCCCGCCTTCAACGGAACCGAAACCCGGTCCGTTGTGGCCGCCCCCACGCACGGCGACTGTGAGGTTCGACGTCCGCGCGAATTCGAGAGCTCCTGCGATGTCGGCGGCGGAGCCGCAGCGCACAATTACCGCTGGCCGCTTGTCGATCATCGCGTTGTGAAGCGCCCGAGCCTCGTCGTATCCAGGGTCGTCGGGCAGGATGACTTCTGCTCCGAATCGGCCGCGTAATTCATCGGTTGCGGTTGTCAGGCTCATCGCCCGCACCTCCTCGTTTGCTCGTGGGTCTCGATGCCGCGACGTTACGAGGCGAGGAGGCCGCGTGTCATGACCACATCCGAGCATTTCCAAGGCACTCCACGATAGTCAGAACTGACTATCGACCGGCCGAACCGACGCGGTTACGTTGATTCCATGGCGCAGTGGGTGCTGCCATCGCTACCAGCAGAACTGATGGCGCGTCGCCGCGGGCCCCTCGTGGGTCGCGCCGCGGAGCTGGCGGCGTTCGAGCAGGCCTGGGAGCGCGTACAGAGGGGCAACCGCCAGGCGGTGTTCATCGGTGGTGAACCTGGAGCGGGCAAGACGCGGTTGGCCGCCGAGGTAGCCGGAACACTGGCCGACCACGACGTTGCGGTGCTGGTAGGAGCATCGACGGCCGATGCGGATGTACCGTACGCGCCCTTCGCCGAGGCGCTTGACCGTCTGCTGATCGCCGGTCCACCGGGTTCGATGGCGGACACGCTGGCCGACGCTGGACAGCAACTGCGGCGGTTGTCGCCACATGTGGATCGGCATTTGCGCGACGCCGAGCCGACGGAAGAGGTCGGGTCACCCAGGCAAGCGCTTTTCGACGCCCTGACGAGCTTCCTGCGGCGGCTGGCGATCGATCGGCCGATCGCGCTGATCCTCGATGACCTGCATTGGGCGCAGCTGCCCACCCTCGCGATGCTCGAGCGCGTCCTGATCGACTGCGCCGATGTTCGCATGCTGGTGGTTGCCACGTTCCGCACGACCGAACCGGACCGTTCCGACGAGCTGACCACCAGACTGGCGGAGCTGCACCGCTTCGACGGTGTCCGGCGGCTGGATCTCTCCGGCTTGGACACTGAAGCGATCGCCGAGTTCGTGCGGCGCACCCAACGGCTGGCTCCCGCGTCGGCACGCACGGCCGCCGCCCTGTTGCGCGACAAAACCGGCGGCAATCCGTTCTTCTTGACCGAGCTGGTCAGCGACATCGAAATCCGGGGCGGTCTGGCCACTTTGAGTACGCAACTGACCGTCCCGGCGTCGATCGGGGATGCCATTGCCCGCCGCCTTGGCGGACTGGGCGCCGGCGTGCGTGGAGTGATCGAGCAAGCAGCGGTGCTGGGCGAGACGTTCGATTTACCCGCGCTGATCGCCGCTAGTGATACCGATCTCCCCGCGACGCTCGCAGCGGTCGATTCCGCCGAAGCCGTCGGGCTGATCCGGCCGGTTGACGACTCCGATGGCGAGTTCTCGTTCGTACATGCGCTCACCCGCGAGGCCGTCGTGGGCGGGTTGGCGGCGTCGCGGCTGCGCATCATGCACGCGCGGGCCGCCGAAGCGCTCGAGGGCCGGGCGGACCCATCGGTCATTCCCCGCCTGGCAAACCACTACCTGCGGGCACACGTGCTGGGTTACCACGAGCAGGCGTTGCGATACGCGCACCAGGCGGCCCGGATGGCCGAACAGAGCCTGGCCTATGAGGACGCGGCGAGGTGGTTCGAGCGGGCGGCGTCTCTGCCCGAGCTGAGCCGCACGGATCGCGCCAGGCTGGACCTTGACGCGGCCGCAAATCACGTGCGC
Organism: Mycobacterium sp.; assembly: GCA_035506875.1. Classification (GTDB taxonomy): domain Bacteria; phylum Actinomycetota; class Actinomycetes; order Mycobacteriales; family Mycobacteriaceae; genus Mycobacterium. The sequence continues at coordinate 10,241 of DATJOR010000085.1, read as the reverse complement.
GCCGGCGATTTCGCCCGATCGCGGGTGATCTACGAACGACTCAGCGCGATGGATGACCCGCTGATCCGTCTGGCGGCGGCCGTCGGCTATGAGGAAGCGAATTGGCGTCGCGGGCAGTCCGACTCGAGGGCTGCCGACATGCTGGCGTCGGCGCTGGAGTCCTGCGGCTTGACTACCGACGACCCGCGCTATGTGCATGCACTCGGCAGTTTTGGGCGAGCGCTGGCGTTCGCGGGCGAGGCGGCACATGCGCGTGAAATCGGCAATGACGCGATCGACCGCGCGAGAGCCGCCGACGATCCGGCGGTGCTGATGCACACGCTCAAGGCGAGCCTGTGGCACGGGCTCGCCCCGGAGCTGTGCGAAATCCAGGCGGAGCGATCGGCCGAGGTCTCGCGCATGGCGCTGGCGCACCGCAACTACGAGGTGCTAGGGGCGTCCTCGCACTTTCGCGCCATGGTCAGCTATCTGGCCGGGCGACCCGAGGACTTGGCCGCGTCGACCGCCGACATGCGGCGAGCGGGCCAAGCCATCGGACAACCCGTCTTCGGTTTCGTCGGGGCATGCGTCGAGCAAGCGCTCGCGTATCTGCGGGGCGACTTCGCCGGCGCCGAACGCTGGGCCGATATCGCCTTGCGCACAGGGGATTTGTTCGACGCGGATGACACCGAGGGCTCGAACGGGGTGCAGATGTTCATGATCCGGCGCGAAACCGGGGACCTGAAGAAGTTCGCCGGCTTCGTCGACGGCAGCGAGACGTTCGCGGGACGTTGGGTGCCCGGCCTCCTGGCGCTCTACACCGAGGTCAACTGCGAAGCGGGCATGACCCGCGCACTCAATCATCTGCTCAACCGCAAATTGGGCGACCGCACCGACGAAGCGCAGTGGCCGATGGAGCTGGTGTTTGCAGTCGAGGCCGCTTTGGGGCTGGGCGACCGCGAAGCGTTGCATGGATTGCGCCCCTATGTTTCCCGCTATGCCGGCAAAAACTTGGTAGCCGGCCAGTTCGTAGCCCTCTTCGGCAGCGCTGACCGCTATCTCGCCCGGATGGCGGCACTCGACGGGGACACCGTGGCGGCTGAGCGGCAGTTCGGTGCGGCGCTTGAGATGGACCGCCGGATGGGCTCGGTGGTGCATGTCAGCGAGACGCTGGCCCGGCACGCGTTATTTGCGGCGTCGCGCGGTCGCACCGAGGAGGCCCGCCGCCTGGCCGACGAGGCCCGCGCGATCGCTACGCCGATCGGCCAGAACCGAATCATCGACCTGTTGGATTCGTTGCTGACCGTGGATCCCCAGGGGCCCGATGGCCTGACGGAGCGGGAGGTCGAAGTGCTGCGGCTGCTGGCCGAGGGATTGAGCAATCGGGCGATCGGCGAACGCCTCTACATCAGCACCAACACGGCGGCCAACCATGTTCGCAGCATCTTGATCAAGACCGGCGCCGCAAACCGTACGCAGGCGGCGATGTATGCCGCCGATCACGAGCTGCTCGGTTAGGGATCAGATCTCGGTGAGGGCGCCGTCCGGCGTGATGCGATCCCGCACCTCGATGACGACATCGGCAGGAAGACCGGCGCGCGCGGCCGCGGTTCTGATGGCCTCCGGCGACGGGGCCTCGTAGAGGCAGTAGGTCTTCCGTTTGTCCGCCGACAGGAACGAGTACATCCAGCGGACACCCTCCTGATCGTTGATCCGATTGATTCCGTCGGCGAGCTCGAGGCTGAGTTCCAGTTCGTCGGCGAAGGTGCGTTCGACTACGAATATCGGCACCGCGGTCTCCTTTTCACCGTCTTAAGGTCGAACCCTAGCCACGGCCGGTCTGCGTGTCGTCAACTATGTCACGATGCTGGCCGCACGTGACCTCGACCGCAGCCGATGCTGGCCTCGCATGTCACCCCCCGTCGTCACACTTGCGCTGTGCTCGATCTCGTCCTTCCGCTGCAATGCGGCGGCTGCGCGGCGCCGTCGACCCGCTGGTGCGAGGCCTGCGCGAAAGAGCTGTCCATGAGTCTCGACGCGCCGCGCGTGGTGACCCCACGCATTGACCCCGGAGTTCCGGTCTTGGCGCTCGGCCGCTACGCGGGCGCGCGCCGGCGGGCGATTGTCGCGATGAAAGACCGCGGCCGGATCGACCTCAGCGGGCCGCTGGCCGGGGCGCTGGCACTCGGCGTGCACCGGCTACTCCGATGGGGTCTGCTCGACGTCCCGCTGACGATCGTGCCCGCGCCGACCCGCGGCTGGGCGGCGCGCCGCCGCGGCGGCGATCCCGTCACCCGCATCGCAACGCTGGCAACCGACGCCCACCCGCACATCACCGTGGTCCGGGCGCTGCGGATGAAGGCGCTGGCCCGCGATTCGGCCGGCCTCGGCAGCTCCGCTCGTGAGCGCAATATCGCCGGACGGGTGCTGCTGACAAGGCGACGCGTGCCGGTCGATGATGAAGTCCTGCTTGTCGACGACATCATCACCACCGGCGCGACCGCCCGTGAATCGGTGCGCGTCCTGCAGGCCGCCGGAGCACGGGTTGCCGCTGTGCTCGCACTAGCAGCCGCATGAGCGTTGATGAAGAACTCGCAACAGGTAGGTCAAAACACTGGAACTTCCGCCTGAATTCGGTCTACCGTCGGGATCAAGAACCGCGAAACGCCTCAGGTGGCGCAGCCGAGTTAGAGCGAGACGCCACGACACCGAAGACGGCAGGAGGTGAGTTCTCGACATCTAGCACCGGCGGGCGGCCAGAGCACGAGCATCACCCCGTCGGCGCGTGTACCTGGAAGCCGGGCACGCCTGGTGCGTGCAACGCGAGAGAAACGAGTTGTCAAGTATGTCAAGGCAAACCGTGGAATTTGATCAGCTTGTCGACGAACTGCCGGCAGCTGACCTGCCCGACGAACCGACACTGCACGCCGAGGTCGTAGTCAAGGGCCGCAACGTCGAGATTCCCGACCACTTCCGCATCTACGTCTCGCAAAAACTCGCCCGCCTGGAGAGGTTCGACCGGACCATCTACCTCTTCGATGTCGAGCTCGACCACGAACGCAACCGCCGCCAACGCAAGTCCTGTCAACATGTCGAGATCACTGCTCGCGGCCGTGGGCCGGTAGTGCGCGGCGAGGCGTGCGCTAACACCTTCTATGCCGCATTCGAATCCGCGGTCGCCAGGCTGGAAAGCCGGCTGCGTCGCGTCAAGGATCGCCGCAAAGTCCACTACGGCGACAAGACCCCGGTCTCATTGGCCGCCGCGACCGCCGTCATCCCACCCCAACCGGCTTTCGAGACCGAGACCAACGGCGCGGCCGAGCACGACAGCTCCGATGGATCAGACGGCCACCACGAGCCGGGCCAGGTGGTGCGCACCAAGGAACATCCGGCCAAGCCGATGTCGGTGGACGACGCGCTGTATGAGATGGAGCTGGTCGGCCACGACTTCTTTCTCTTTCACGACAAGCAGACCGACCGGCCGTCGGTGGTCTACCGTCGGCGCGCCTACGACTATGGGCTCATCCGGCTGGCCTGACGGCGGTCGCGCAATCGGGCAATCAGGCTACGGCCTGCTCGTCACCTAGGATGGAGGACGCCAAAGACTCCGATCCGTAGGGGACAAAGCTGTGCTCGATAAGTTGCTGCGACTTGGTGAAGGTCGCACGGTCAAGCGCCTCAAGCGAGTGGCCGACTATGTCAACACCTTGTCCGACGACATCGAGAAACTCACTGATGCCGAGCTGCGGGCCAAGACCGATGAGTTCAAGAAGCGGCACGCCGACGGGGAAAGCCTCGATGACCTGCTGCCTGAAGCGTTCGCGGTAGCCCGCGAAGCGGCCTGGCGGGTGCTCGACCAGCGCCCGTTCGACGTGCAGGTGATGGGCGGTGCGTCGCTGCACTTCGGCAACGTCGCCGAGATGAAGACCGGTGAAGGCAAGACGCTGACCTCAGTGTTGCCGGCCTACCTCAACGGCATCGGCGGCCAGGGCGTTCACATCGTCACCGTCAACGACTACCTGGCCAAGCGCGACAGCGAGTGGATGGGCCGCGTGCACCGCTTCCTGGGTCTGGACGTCGGGGTGATCCTCGCGCAGATGACACCCGACGAGCGGCGCGTGGCCTATGCCGCCGACATCACCTACGGCACCAACAACGAGTTCGGCTTCGACTACCTGCGCGACAACATGGCCCACTCACTCGAAGACTGCGTCCAGCGCGGGCACAACTTCGCCATCGTCGACGAGGTCGACTCGATCCTCATCGACGAGGCCCGCACCCCGCTGATCATCTCCGGTCCAGCCGATGGTGCTTCGAACTGGTACACCGAGTTCGCCCGGTTGGCGCCGCTGATGGAAAAAGACGTCCACTACGAGGTCGACCTGCGCAAGCGCACCGTCGGTGTGCACGAGCTGGGCGTGGAGTTCGTCGAAGACCAGCTCGGCATCGACAACCTCTACGAGGCCGCCAACTCGCCGCTGGTCAGCTACCTCAACAATTGCCTGAAAGCCAAGGAGCTGTTCGCCCGCGACAAGGACTACATCGTGCGCGACGGCGAAGTGATCATCGTCGACGAGTTCACCGGCCGCACGCTGGTCGGCCGCCGTTACAACGAAGGCATGCACCAGGCCATCGAGGCCAAAGAGCACGTCGAGATCAAGGCCGAGAACCAGACGCTGGCCACCATCACGCTGCAGAACTACTTCCGGCTCTACGACAAGCTCTCCGGGATGACCGGAACCGCGCAAACCGAGGCCGCCGAGTTGCACGAGATCTACAAGCTCGGCGTGGTGACGATTCCGACCAACAAGCCGATGATCCGCGCCGACCAGTCCGACCTCATCTATAAGACGGAGGAGGCCAAGTACATCGCCGTCGTCGACGACGTCAGCGAGCGGTACGAGAAGGGGCAACCGGTGCTCATCGGTACCACCAGCGTGGAGCGCTCGGAGTACTTGTCGCGCCAGTTCCAGAAACGGCGCATCCCGCACAACGTGCTCAACGCCAAATACCACGAGCAAGAGGCCGCCATCGTCGCGCAGGCCGGCCGGCGCGGCGCGGTCACCGTCGCCACCAACATGGCCGGTCGCGGTACGGACATCGTCTTGGGCGGCAACGTCGACTTCCTGACCGACCTGCGGCTGCGCGAGCGCGGCCTCGACCCGGTCGAGACTGCCGACGAATACGAAGAGGCGTGGCACCACGAGCTGCCGGTGGTCAAGGCCGAGGCCGCCGCGGAAGCCGAGGAAGTGATCGAGGCCGGCGGGCTGTACGTGCTGGGCACCGAGCGACACGAGTCGCGCCGCATCGACAACCAGCTGCGCGGCCGCTCCGGTCGTCAGGGCGACCCCGGTGAATCGCGATTCTATCTGTCGCTGGGCGACGAATTGATGCGCCGCTTCAACGGCGCGGCGCTGGAATCGCTGCTGACTCGGCTCAACCTGCCCGACGACGTGCCGATCGAAGCCAAGATGGTGACCCGCGCGATCAAGAGCGCGCAGACCCAGGTCGAGCAGCAGAACTTCGAGGTCCGCAAGAACGTCCTCAAGTACGACGAGGTGATGAACCAGCAGCGCAAGGTCATCTACGAGGAGCGTCGCCGCATCCTCGAGGGCGAGAACCTGCAGCAGCAGGCGCACGACATGCTCGTCGACGTGATCACCGCGTACGTCGACGGCGCAACCGCCGAGGGTTACGCGGAGGACTGGGATCTCGAGCAGCTGTGGGAGGCGCTCAAGACGCTGTATCCGGTCGGGATCGACCACAAGACCTTGATCGACTCCGAGGCGGTCGGGGAGCCCGGCGAGCTGACCCGCGAGGAACTGCTCGACGCGTTGATCGAGGACGCCGACCGCGCCTACGCGGCGCGCGAGGCCGAGCTCGAGGAGCTCGCCGGCGAGGGCGCGATGCGCCAGCTGGAGCGCAACGTGCTGCTCAACGTCATCGACCGCAAGTGGCGTGAGCATCTCTACGAGATGGACTACCTCAAAGAGGGCATCGGTCTGCGCGCGATGGCGCAGCGCGACCCACTGGTCGAGTACCAGCGCGAGGGCTTCGACATGTTCACCGGCATGCTCGACGGGCTGAAGGAGGAGTCGGTCGGCTTCTTGTTCAACGTCTCGGTCGAGGCCGTGCCGGCCCCGCAGGTCGGACCGGTGGAGGAACCGGAGGACTTGGCTGAGTTCGCCACCGCCGCGGCGGCCAAAGCACAGCAAAGGGTCACTGGGGGGCCTGCGGGGTCCGCCGAGCCGCGCGAAGCAACGGCGTTGCGCGCCAAGGGAATTGAAACAGAATCACCTGCATTGACGTATTCCGGTCCCGCCGAGGACGGCTCGGCGCAAGTGCAGGGCAACGGTGGCGCGCAGCCGGCGGCGGCCGGGGCCGGTGGCACGCGACGCGAACGGCGTGAAGCCGCGCGCCGGCAGGGCCGTCACGCCAAGCCGAAATCCGCCAGAAGACGGTAGCCGGCGGTGGACGTCAAAGAGGTGCTGCTGCCCAGCATGGGCGTGCGATACGAGTTCACCAGCCAGCACGGCGAGCGGATCGGGATCATCGCGCGACGCGGCGGCTACTTCGACGTCGTGTTGTACGACCGCGACGATCCCGACCAAGCCCGGCCGGTCTTCCGTCTCACCGACGAGGAGGCGGATGCGGTCGCGCAGATCCTCGGCGCACCGCGAATCGCCGAGCGGTTCACCGAGTTGACCCGCGAAGTACCGGGGCTCGAGGCAGGTCAGATTGCCATCCAGCCGGGCAGCGCGTACGCGGACCGGCCGTTGGGTGATACGCGTGCCCGGACTCGGACCGGCGCGTCGATCGTGGCGATCGTGCGCAACCAGCAGGTGCTCGCCTCGCCAGCGCCTTCCGAAATGCTGCGTGCTGCAGACGTATTGATCGTGGTCGGCACCGAAGCCGGCATCGAGGGCGTACAGCGGCTCGTCGATAAGGGCTGAGTCAGTGCAGATTTCCGCGCCGCTGCTTTTGCAACTCGGCGCAGTCCTGGCTTCGCTGGCTCTACTGGGTGCCGCAGCTCGTCGGTTCGCTTTGTCGCCAATTCCGCTGTATCTGCTGGCCGGGCTGTGGCTCGGCAAGGGCGGTATCCAACCGGTGACCGACGCAAGCGTGTTCATCAAAACGGGGGCGCCGATCGGCGTGGTGCTGTTGCTGCTGACGTTGGGTCTGGAGTTCTCCAGCGCCGAATTCGCCAGCAGCATGAAGCATCATGTTCCCTCTGCGCTGGTCGACGTCGTACTCAATGCGACGCCGGGGGCCATTGCCGGTTGGCTGCTGGGGTTCAAGGGCATCGGCATTCTCGCGCTGGCCGGCGTGACCTATGTGTCTTCGTCTGGCTTGATCGCGCGTCTGCTCGAGGACCTGGATCGGGTGGGAAACCGTGAAACACCGGCCATCTTGGCGGTATTGGTCCTCGAGGATTTTGCCATGGCGGCCTACCTGCCGGTGTTCGCCGTGCTGGCGTCCGGTGGCACCTGGCTGCTGGCCCTCATTGGCATGGTGGTTGCCGTCGGGGCCTTCTGGGTGGCGTTTGCCGTGTCGTATCGGTGGGGCCACTACTTTGGGCGCCTGGTTGGTCACCCCGATTCCGAGCAATTGCTGCTGCGCGTGCTGGGAGTCACGCTGATCGTGGCCGCCCTGGCCGAACACCTGCATGCGTCGGCTGCGGTCGGTGCGTTTCTGGTGGGCCTGACATTGACCGGCGAAACGGCCGACCGTTCCCGCCAGGTGCTGGGGCCGTTGCGTGACCTGTTCGCCGCGGTGTTCTTCCTGGGAGTCGGAATCGGCGTTGATCCCCGCACTCTGGTGCCCGCGCTCCCGGTGGCTGTTGCGTTGGCTGCCGTTACCGGTGTGGCGAAGGTGGCGACCGGGATATTCGCGGCCCGGCGTGAGGGAGTGGCGCGCCGCGGGCAATTGCGGGCCGGCACCGCCCTGATTGCCCGTGCTGAGTTCTCGTTGATCATCATCGGTCTGGTCGGGTCGTCGATACCCGGCTTGGCCCCGGTTGCGATGTCGTACGTGTTCGTCGTCGCGGTTGTCGGGCCGGTGCTCACCCGCTTCACCGGCGGACCACGCCCGGCGACGATGCAGAGCGCGCACGCGACCGGTTAGCCGATGTGCAGTGCGACCACCTGCCATCTGCCGCCCTTGATCCATTCGATGCGGCAGGCGATGGCGTGGATGCGTCGCCCGCGGCTGTAGCTTCCGAACACCTCGGCTGCCGCGACATCGTCCGGGGCGCCGGCGGCCTGCAGCCGCAACCGGCGCAGCACCGCCGCCCCGTCATGCCCGGCGGTGAACCGATTGGCGCACAGCACCGAGTCGACCAAGCCAGCGGCCAGCAGCCCGTGCAGTTGCGCGACCGGCCGGCGACGGTCGAGGACTTCCAATACCCGCCGCAGCGCCGCGTCGGCGAAGCACGCCGCCTGCCGCAGCTGCACGGACGTGGTCGACGATCCGCCCGCCGTGGACTGATTCGAATGGCGTTCCTGCACATGCGCATTAGGACGCCGCAGTGCTGCGCGTGACGGCGGCGGGCACAGCCGGACATCACGCGCGGGCGGTTCATAATCGGCGACGGGCATCACCGCGAACGCGTCACGGTCTGATGGACTGGGTCTGGTCAACATCGCACTCTCCCACTGCTTACGAAGGGCCGAAAAAATAGCCTGCTGGAGAGTGGCAGACAGCTGTGACGATCATCGCACAATCGCAGCGGGCGCGTACCCGCGCTGCAGCGGGCGGGCACTCACGGCTACCGTGAGCGGCAGACCGATCGGTCGACGCAATCGCACAGGGATTACCAGGGGAGAGACGACGTGGCGAGGTTGTCTACTTCGGACGCGTCGTTCTACCAGCTGGAAAACACGTCCACCCCGCTGTACGTGGGTTCACTGTCGATCCTGCGGGAGCCGCGCGCGGGGTTGAGCTACGAGAGGTTGCTGGCCGCCGTCGAACAGCGGCTGCCACAGGTGCCGCGGTACCGGCAGAAGGTCCGTGAAGTGACGATGCGGCTGGCCAGGCCGGTGTGGATCGACGACCGCGATTTCGACATCACCTACCATGTTCGGCGCTCGGCGCTCCCGTCGCCGGGCAGTGACGAGCAGTTGCACGAACTGATCGGCAGGCTGGCGGCACGACCGTTGGACAAGTCCCGGCCGCTCTGGGAGATGTACTTGGTGGAGGGCTTGGCCAAAAACCGTCTCGCCCTTTACATCAAGTCACATCAGTCGCTGATCAACGGGATGGGTGCGGTCGAGATCGGTCATGTCATCGCTGACCGCAACCGGGACTCACCGCCGTTCGTCGAGGACATCTGGGTGCCTGCCCGCGAACCCAGTGCCACGCGGCTGTTGTTGGGTGCCGTCGGCGACTGGGCCACCCGCCCGCGGGCGCAGCTGAAGGCGGTCCAGACCGGGGTCACCGAGCTGGTGACCAATTCCAGCCTATTGATCGACGTCGGTCGACGGCTGTTCGACATCGCCCGCACGGTCGCGCGGGGCACGGCGCCGAGCAGCCCGCTGAATACCAGGGTGTCCCGCAGCCGACGATTCACGGTCGCGCGCGGGCGCCTTGACGACTACCGGGCCATTCGAGTGCGCTACAACTGCGACGTCAACGATGTGGTGCTGGCGGTGATCACCGGCGCACTGCGCAACTGGTTGTTGTCCCGCGGCGAGGCGGCGCCGCCGACCGCAACAGTGCGGGCAATGGCGCCGTTGCCGGTCTACGTGGACGAGACATTCGACTCGTCGAGCCGCGGGCGGGCGATCAGCCAGGTCGCGCCCTTTCTGGTCGACCTGCCGGTAGGGGAGGGCAACGCGGTCGTACGGCTGTCGCAGATCGCGCACGCCACCGAATCCAACCCGACTTCGGCGAGCCTGGTCGATGCCCGAACCATCGTCACACTGTCGGGTTTTGCGCCGCCGACATTGCATGCCATGGGTATTCGGGTCGCCACCGGCTTGTCTTCGCGCTTGTTCAACTTGTTGATCACCAATGCGCCTGGCGCGCAATCGCAGATGTATATTGCCGGCGCGAAGTTGCTGGAGAGCTACGCGGTACCACCGCTGCTCAATAACCAGGTGCTGGCCATCGGCGTGACCTCCTACAACGGCATGATGTATTTCGGCATCAACGCCGACCGAGACGCAATGAGCGATGTCGACGTGCTACCGGTACTGCTGGCCGAATCGCTCGATGAACTGCTGGAAGCCGCGCAATAGACCTACCATTCGATGGTGAGCAAT
>DATJOR010000084.1:0-12091 GCA_035506875.1 Mycobacterium sp. | reverse complement strand
CGGAGCTACGGCCATCAGGCCCAGTCCCGCCGTCAACAGCACTACCGCCCATATCAAAACCTTCATGGTGTTTCTCCATTGTCCCGTCACCACCGCAGCAGCACCAGCTCGATGCTGACCCCGGGGCCCAGCCCGATCATGCGGCCGGTCGATCCCAGCGGAGGCGGGTCCGTGCGGATGGTCTTCTCCAGAACGTGTAGCACGGACGCAGAGGACAGATTGCCGACCTCGGCGAGCGAGCGCCGACTCAGTTCCACGGCACTGTCGGGCAGCTTGAGGCTGTTCTGGATCGCGTCGATGACCTTCGGGCCGCCCGGATGGCAGACCAGGCGCTGATCTCCTCGACGGTCAGCCCGTGCTCGGCCCGGGGATTCTTTCGGAGCTAGTCTTCGGCCGGGAAGGGGGTCAGGGTCCCGAGTCCCCTGTTGCATAGCCCGTCCCGCCGCCGGAACATTGCCGCCATGGGAATAAACGGCGCGAGCAAATAGCTTTGTTTTTCCGTGGCTCAGAAACCTGATACCGAGACGCTGAAGGCGCTGAACGGCAATATCACCAACGAGTTTCGCGCCAATGCCGGCAAGGTCGGGGGGCGATTCGAAGGCAACGAGCTGTTGCTGCTCACTACCAAGGGTGCGAAGTCCGGCGAGCCGCGGGTCGCGCCGCTGGTGGTGTTTCGCGTCGACGGCAAGCTGCTGATCGTCGCCGGCTACGGCGGGGCCGACGTCAACCCGGCCTGGGTGCACAACCTGCGGGCCAACCCCCGGGCGCACGTTGAGATCCCTACCGGGTCGTTCGACGTCGTCGCGCGCGAGCTCGGCCCGTCCGAACGTGAGGCGGTCATTCCCAGGATCAACGCGGCCAAGCCTGCATTCGCGTATGCGAACTATCAGTCAAAAACCACGCGTACCATCCCGATATTCGAGCTGGACGAGGACGAGTCATGACACCGTTCGCCTGCCAGCTGGATATTTTAAGGAAGTCGGGATGACATTCAGGCTTACTCGCCTTCGCTGCGATATTGGGTTGTGCTGCGGCGCTTGTGCTTTCCACTGCGGTTGCCAGCGCTGATCCGCCTGACCCGCACCAGCCGGACATGACGAAGGGCTTCTGCCCGGGTGGTCGGTGGGGTTACGGCAATTTGGCCGTGTGCGACGGAGCCAAGTACCCCGGCGGATCGTTTTGGCATCAGTGGATCAAGACTTGGATAGTCGGCCCTCAGTTTTATTGGCTCCACCACGAATGCTTTGCGGCCCGCCGGCTGCTTAGCGGCCGCCGTTGATCGCAGCAAGGGCAAAGTCGGCCGCCTGGTCGGTCATCCCGTTGGACTTGTAGGCGCTGTGGGCGGCCCGGCTGAATCCTTGCCCAGACGAGCACACCGGGTCTTGAGGTGTGCAGAGGTCGATTGTCTTGTTGGCGTAGAGGGGTCCGATGTTGATCGGTGGGGCATTGCGGTCGACCAGGTTCAGGAATCCGTTGGAGGGCTTGCCGAACAGGGCGACCGCGGCGACGTGTGGGGCGACGCTGGGCGGCAGCGGCCCGCTGATGCCATCGGGCAGTGCATAGCCCGGTGGGACGCTGTCGGCGGTGATGTAAGCCGCGATCGCGGCGCCTTGGGAATAGCCGCCGAGAACGATTTTGGTGTTGGGGCAGGTGGCAACGGTGTTGAGTACTTTGTTGGCGGCATCGCCGACGCCGGCGGCGGCTTGGGAGAAGTCGAGCGATGCGGGGTAGTTCACCGGATAAACGTCGACCCTGGTGCCGCCCAAGCGGGACGTGAGGGAATCGGTGAACGCTTGTCCGGTCGCGCCCAGGCCGGGCGGCTCAAAAGTTCCGCGGGCGAATATCAGCTCGACCTGTGCACACGATCCGTTGTCGGCTTCTGCGTGACTGACCGCCGGCGTTGCGGTTGCCGCGGCAAGCAACGTTGTCACCACGGCTGCAAACCGGAATTTTGCATTCACGCTGGGGCCTTTCGTTTGGCAAAGGATGCTTTTGGAGCGTAAAGCGTGTAACACCCTGCCGCAGTGCGTGTGTTCCGGGATGCGGCGTGGGTCACACCGCGTCCCCGACACGAACGCACTGGATCTGCCTGAAACGGCCTTACCGGATGGACAACGGTGATCCCATGTCATAGTCAGGGGCGGAACCGGCACCAAGGAAGACGCAAATGACCGAGCATGTGCGGGACATCAGAGAGTTCAGCGACGACGCGGACGCGTATCGAGACGAGCTTTTTCGACGCTGGACGGGGCTGCTCAGCTACCGCTACATCGGCCGCCACCACTCGTCGATGAACGTCGGTGATGCCGACGATACCGTCACCATCCGTCGCGATATGCGCAACGAGGCAGGCGGAATCATGGTGGCGCCCTTGGCGATAGCCTCGCCTGAGGGCTGCCAGGCTGACTTGGTGGCGGTACCTAACCCGGTAATCGCCTCGGTGCAGATCGTCGATCCCGGCTATGACGTGAAGAAGGTCGAAGTCGTCGAGTCCGGCAACGTGCATCAGGGCCGCATGATGGGCTATGGCCGCTGCAAGATCGTCGATGCCGACAACCCGGACCGCGTCATAGCGTTCAACGAAGGCCAGGGTGCGATCATCGGCGTTCCACCGGATGGCCTTGAGAAGATGGATGTCTCGGGCACGGACCTGGTCATCGAGGACTCGCCCGACCTGCCGCCGCTGTGGAAAGCGTTCGGCGCATCCAAACGCCGCGACCAGCATTGGGTGCTACCCGAGCTCAGCCTCGAGTTCGCGTCGCCCGACGCCGCACTGCACATCGGGCCGCAGCACGTCGTGCTCGAAACCGCCGCGATCGATCTGGCTGCCGACGCTGTCGGCACGAAGAAGCTTCAGGTAGTGAGCTGGCACGTGATGTTCATGTCGCGCGGCAAAGTCGGGCCGTTCCGGGTCGACGGCACCGCGCATGCCGGCGGGTCCGCCAAGGTCGGCGTGCGCATGTTGTTGCACGACGAGGGCAACGGCAACAAGGCCGTGACGTCCGCCGCGGCGGTCTTCGAAATCGTCGACTAGGTCGCGCTCCGATAACGGCCGATTAGGTATTTCACCTCCACTGGCAATACGATTGCGTGCGGTTCGGTCTCAACTCAGGAAAGCGGCCATGCCTACTCAGCCCGCTCTGGTGCGCCCGCAACGGTTGCGCAGCGCCCGCGCCCAGCGTTTCGTCTCCCCGGTCAAGTGTCCAACGGTCGGCCAGTGCTTCGACATCGAAGTCACTCGCGATGCGGATGGATGGATGATCCGAATTCCCGAGCTGGGCAGGGTCACCCGTGCCACCCGTCGAGCCGCGGTCGAGCTCGCGGCACGCGAATGCATCGCAACCCGGACCGGCATCCCCATCGGTTATGTCGCCGTGTACATCGTGAGCGAGTCTTAAGCCGCGGCTAGCCGCTCGTCGGTGATCCCGAAGGGGCCACTCCTGGCGAACGTGGCGCGCGTGGCTTCGACGTGCTCCTCAACGGTCATGGGCTTGGATCCGCCGATCACCTCGATGAGGTTGTTGATACCGGAGAAGACGCCGTCACGGTAATCCTGTGCCACGTTGCTGAGGTGCTGCACAATATGGGCGTTCCCACCCGCGGCTGTCACTCCCGCGGCGAATGTCGGGATGTCGATGGGCTCATAGCGCACTGGAATGCCCAGAGTGTTCCCGATTTTCGCGGCAATGGAGTGCCAATCGAGCTCTTCCGCTCCGAACAGCGGGTAGACCTGGCGGTCGTGTGGGTCAGGGTTTTGCAGAATCGCCGCGATGACTTTGGCCTGATCCGCCGCCGCGATGGGGGCGTGGCGGACATCGGCCAGCGGCAGTCGGTAGATGCCTTCATCGCCGTCGCGGACCCAGAAGGCATTCAGCCATTCCATGAAGAAGGTCGGTCGCAGATGTGTGGTGACGAGCGCGGTGCGATCCAATAGCCGTTCGGCAATCCAATGTTGGCGGGCGGCATTACTTTTGGCTTCGCGCCGCGCTGAGATTTGTGACATGTTGACAACCGCATGCACACCAGCCTCGCTGGCTGCCTGGGCGAAATTCGAAGTGGCCTCGATCAGGCCCGGGTGGATCGGGTAGGTGAGGTATGCGGCGGTCACCCCGACCATCGCTGCGCTCACGGATGGAAAATCCAACAGATCGCCCTGAACGACGTCGGCGCCCTGTTCGGCCAGCCGCTCGGCGCGGTCATCCAAGGTGTGCACCAATGCGCGGACGGGAAGGCCTTCTTCACGCAACAAGCGGACGGTGTGGGCACCGGTCTTGCCGGTAGCGCCGGTGACAAGGAACAAGTCGTTCTTAGTGGCCATTATTGTCGCCCTTTCGCAGTCGCTGAGTCCATGCTGACCTCTGGCGCAACTTGCGGAAACCGATCGGTATTCCAGGATCAGTGTGAAAAAGCGGAAATTCAGTAGCGCAAAACCGATCGGTATAGTGATCTGCTATGGACAGCAGCCCCAACGCGCGCGAAAAGATCCTGGCCGCCGCCGGCTCGCTCTTCTATCGCGAGGGCATCCACGCGACCGGGGTGGAGCGCATCGCGCAGGAGGCGGGGGTGTCAAAGCGCACGATGTATCAGCACTTCCCGAGCAAGACGCAGCTGGTGGAGGAGTATCTGCGCGGGATCCACGACACCGGCGGCATGCCCAACGAAAAGGCGCTCGACACCGCCGGCGTCAGCCCACGCAACCGCCTGCTGGCGATCTTCGACGGCACACCGACCAACCGATTTCGTGGCTGCCCTTTCCACAACGCGGCCGTTGAGGCGGCTGACCACATGCCCGGGGTGCAGGACGTGGTGCACGAACACAAGTTGCAGTTCATCGCCCGCCTCACCGAAGTGGCCGGGGAGGCCAGCGCGAAAGACCCCTACCAGTTAGGCCATCAGCTGGCAGTGCTGTTCGAAGGTGCGACGTCATTGGCGACCTCACTCAACGACACCGCGCCGCTGTTGCACGCGCGATCCGCGGCGGAAGTGCTTATCGACTCGGCGCTCAGACCGCTCGTGCCGACCAGGTGAAGCTGTGCATGTCGGGGATTTGCGGCACCAGCGCGGAGGCTACGGTGCGGCCGATCTGATCGGCCGCTGCAAGAGAAGTGTCGGGGTCGAGGAAGCCTTCCACTTCGACCCGCAGGGTGCGCCCGGTCCAGCGTGCTCTTGCATGCGCATGTTGGACACCTGGCACCGCGGCGGCAGTGGTTTCGGCGGTCGTGATGATTTCCGGGTCGACGCCGTCGAGTAGCCGGTGCGCGATATCAGCGGTCACCTCCCAGCCGACGTGGCAGATGAATCCCGTCACGACGACGCCTGCGACCGCGTCAGCCCAGGCCCAGCCGAGCGCCACGCCGATCAGCCCGAGCATCGCCCCGGCCGAGGACAACGCGTCCAGCCACGAATGCTTGGCGTCGGCCACCATGGTCGCCGAGCGAATTCGCCGGCCCACCGTGAGCTTGTATCGCGCCACCAGCTGATTGCCTGCGATGCCCACCACGGCGGCGGCGATGCCCCAGCCCACGTGGGTGGTGCCGCCGTGACGCAGCAGTTTGTCGACGCTCTCAAAACCGGCGACCAGAGCGCTGCCCCAAATCACCAGCGCCACACCGATTCCGGCGAGGTCTTCGGCGCGCTCGTAGCCGTAGGGATACCGCCCGGTGGGCAGCCGGCGCGACGCGCGGAATCCGACGAAGACCAGGGCGCTGGTCGAGACGTCCGACAAGTTATGCAGCGCATCGCCGAGCAGCGCCACCGACCCCGACACCAGCGCGATGGCCAATTCGATGAGCCCGGTCAGGGCCAGCCCGACGGCGCTGGCGGCGATGGCCCGGTTGGCCTGCCGACGTTCGCCGGCATCGTCGATGGCGGTCTCGAGTGGAAAACTCGTCGCCGGGTCACGCACTCCGTTGATCAGAGGCATACCGGTAAGGATGCCTGCTGTCGGCGAGCAAGCAAAGAGCTCAAAGCTCAGTCGTCCAAGGCGCGGCCGACGATCAACGGATCCGGCTCGCCGACAACGTCGTCGTCTTTGTCGTCATAGTCCGATTTGGCGAGCAGGTGCGAAAGAGCGTCTAAATCTATCTCTGGCATAAGCGTGTCTTGACCTGAAGTATTGTTGAGGTCTTAGCGTCGACGCCGTGACACCACAACCGTCCGTTGGATCCGCGACCGGCTGGCCGCAAGAACTGGCCTCGATCGGTGCGATCCGATTCGCCCGGCGCTCGCCAAATTTCGAGCCGACCGTGCAGTTTTACCGCGATGTCGTCGGGCTGCCGCTGTGTGCGACGTTCGGGGACAGCTACGGCACCACCGGCGCGATATTCGGGCTGCCCGGATCTTCGTTGACCTTCGAGATCGTCAAGGCCGACGGCCCCGATGAAATGCAAGCTGTCGACGCCCATGACCAGCTGTGCCTGTACTTTCCCGACGCAGCGGCGCAACAGCAAGCGACGGCGCGACTTTCGGAAGCGGGGATAGAACCCGTCGAGTCCCATCCGTATTGGGCGGCGACGGGATCGGTTACCTACCGTGATCCGGACGGGCGGGAAGTCGTGTTCGCGCCGTTCATCTTCGGCGTCAACGAACCCGCCGAAAGTGATGCCTCGGGCAATCATTGGGTGATCAGCGGCTCCTAGCGCCGCGTCGCCCGGTGATGCCCACGTAGATCGCGATGAGGATCACCGCGACGATGATCCCGACGAGGAATGCTGTGAGCTCGAATTTGCCCTGGTTGGCGGTGGATATCAGCCGGTAGGTGACCCACGACCCAACAAACGACCCGATCGCACCAAGCAGAATCGTCATGATGACGCCGATGTTCTGTCGACCCGGCAGGATGAGCCGCGCCAGTGCACCGACAATGAGCCCGATGAAGATCGCGCCGACGATAGTTCCGATCATTCGGATCGGTTACCCATTGCGGCCGATTTCACGCATGGGCTGGATAGCGGAAGGCCACCGGGGTCGCTTCCTCCGGTGGCCGTCCTCTGTGCTAGTTCGTCGGGGGGTTACTTCTTGAAGGCGTCCTTCACCTTCTCGCCCGCGTCCTTCAGGCTCGACTTCGCCTGGTCGATCTTGCCTTCGTTTTCGGTGCTGCGGTCTCCCGTGGTCTTGCCGACGGCCTCTTTGGCCTTGCCGGCGACGTCGTCAATCTTGTTGCTCACTTTGTCGTGGGCGCCCATGCGCTTCTGCTTCCTCTTGATATGGCTTGTTGTCACTTTGCTTTGCGTCTGGTAGTTACCCGGCTTGCTACCGCCCCAAACCAGATGTGGGACATTGGCACGATGCGGGTCGCGATCCTCGACGACTACCAGAATGTCGCGTTGAGCATGGCCGACTGGTCGGAAGTGGCGGCGCGCGCCGACATCACCGTTTTCACTGATCACCTCGCCGATCAGGACGCCGTCGTGGAGAGGCTGGTGCCGTTCGACGTGGTGTGCGTGATGCGTGAGCGCACACCGTTGCCGCGTACCGTCATCGAGCGCCTGCCTCGGCTGAAGATGATCGCCTCGACCGGGCCGTTCAACGCCTCCATCGATGTCGCGGCCGCCAAGGACCGCGGCATCTACGTCAGCACGACCGGTGGGTACATCGAGTCGACGGTTGAGCTGACCTGGGCGCTGATCCTTGCCAGCGCCCGCCGGATCGTCGACGAAACCCTGTCGGTGCGCCGCGGTGGATGGCAGACATCAGTCGGCTGCCAGCTGGGCGGAACAGTGCTCGGCGTGCTCGGACTGGGCCGGAGCGGCAGCCGGGTAGCGCGCGTCGGGACGGCGTTCGGCATGGACGTGATCGCCTGGAGCACGAACTTGACCCCGGAGGCCGCCGAACAATCCGGGGCGACCTATGTGGCACGCGACGAATTGTTCAGTCGCGCTGACGTGTTGACCATCCATCTGGTGCTCAGCGAGCGCACCCGCGGTCTGGTCGGCGCAGCCGAACTGGGGCTGATGAAACCGACGGCGTTGCTAGTCAACACATCCCGCGGCCCGATCGTCGACGAGGAAGCGCTCGTCGACGCGCTGCGGGGGGGCCGGATCGCCGGGGCCGGTCTCGACGTCTTCGACACCGAGCCGTTGCCGACCGACCACCCACTGCGGTCGCTGGACACCATTGTCGCCACCCCGCACATCGGTTACGTCGCCGACCGCGTCTACCGCACCTTCTACGGCGAGGCCGCCACCAAGATCGCCGCCTGGCTGGGCCAGGTCGGCAGCGAGTGATTTCGACGCGCGCCGTCGGCACCACCAGGCATCGAGGAGAGCGAACGTCAGCGAGATGATCGCGGCGAGTGCCCAGCCCAGCAGGATGTCGGTCACAAAGTGCTCGGCGGAATACACCAGCACGAAGGCCATCGCCAACGGGTAAGCCACCAGCAGCGGTCGCCAAATCGCCTTAACACGGCGCCACAGGAATATCGAGATCATCGCGGTCACGGCGGCATGCAGCGAGGGGATCGCGGCGACCAGATTCACGCTGGCCTGTCCGGAGTTGAGCAGGGCCCCGGCCGATTGCAGATGCAGCGTTCCCCAGCCGCGAGTCGAGATCCGCTCAACGAAGAGATGCGCACCGGGCTGGCTTTTGTGCATGGCGCCCAGCAGCCCGCCGTGGGGAACACCGGCAGGGCTTCGGAACATGCAATGCGGGCTTGACGGGCCCCGAGCGATGTCTGCCGCGGTGCAGCGCGCGGCCGCCCACGGCGGCGCTGCCGGCAGAACGATGTAGGCGACGAGCGCGACGAAAGATAACGCGACGAACCGCCGGACAAACGCCGCCCAGTCGCTTCGGTTGCACAGCCAGAGCACCCCGGCGACGACATAGGGCAGCACGAAAAACGACATGTAGATCCCACTGATGATCACTTCCCACCACGGCGCCTGCGGCATTTTGATCCGCTCCTGCAACCACACCGTCGGGACGGTGCCGAAGAACAACCAGCGGTCCGCCTGGGGCTGGAACTGCCAGAGGGTGCGCGCGCCGACGAGCGTTGCCGCCCCTCGGCTGAGGTCATACACCACCAGCACCAGCGCGAACGGCAGCCAGTCGCGCACCACCGCGAACATCTTGTGCCCGCGACCAATGCTGGCGGCGGCGAGCCCGGTGACGATGTAGAGCAGCAGTAGTTCCCGATTGAAAGCCAGCCCATCGGTCAGGGTCCGGTAGGCCACGACGAGGGCCCAGACGGTGACCGCCGCTCGTCGGGTCACTGTCAGCCGGCGCTGGTGCGCCGTCGCGTCGGTGCTGCCGAGGGGTTCGACCGGCACGGCTGGGACCGGCTGGGCGCGAGGCGGCAGTCGGCGCGCGGACCATGGTTCGCGCGCCGACACCTGGACCTTTCGACCCGTCGTAGCTTGCACCAAAGCGTTCTCCTGCCGGCGACAGAAAGCATTCCCCCGTACATCTTGCCGTAACCTTCGTTCGCCGAGCATTAACCTCGGGGAAGACGCGCGGTGTTTCCGCACGTCACAGTGCGGTCTTGCTCAGCAGCACCGCGCGCCGGGCTCGGCGCGGTATCGCTCCCGCCAGTAACTCCGCTCGGAGAGCAGCACAGGTTCGCCAGGATGCGCGCGTCGGCGATATCCGAGGTAACGGCGATAGTGGGTGTCACCCATCAAGGTGCCCCAATACCAGGACATCCCGCGGGCAATGCGGCGCAACGGGATCACCCCAGCGGCGGGCGCGACGCGTCCCATTGTCTTTGCACTTCCCGTTCCACCGCAGTGGACGTCAAGCCCGATGGTGCAAACATCCGTGACGGCACCGGGTCGTCTTCGGTCAGCGGTGGGCCGCCTCCACGAATTGTCTTGAACGCCACGATGATTGCGGCCACAACCACGATTAGCACAACGCTGGCGAAGATGATCGACAGCGTGCCCTGAATAAAGGTGTTTCGAATGATCTCGTTCAGTTGATCGGGAGTCTTCGCCGAGCCGAACGCTGTCTTACCGGCCGCTTTGGCGGCGGCGTACCGAAGATGCTGAGTCCAATAGCCCACGTTGGGATCTGAAGAGAAAATCTTCTGCCACGACGCCGTCAGCGTGACGGCAAGATCCCAGAGCAGCGGGATGCCCGGTATCCACGCCCACTTCCGCAGACCCTTCTTGATGACGACGACGGTGACCACCGTCAGTGCGATGCCGGCCAGCAGCTGGTTGGCGATCCCGAACAGCGGAAAAAGGGAGTTGATGCCGCCGAGCGGATCGGTCACGCCGATCAGCAGCATGCCGCCCCACGACGCGGCAACAGCCAGGCTGCAGGCCCACACGCCCGGACGCCAGCTCGGGTTGCGGAGCTTTGCCAGCGGACCGCCCAGATTGCCCAGCCCATCGGAAAGCATGAAACGCGCGACCCGGGTGCCGGCGTCGACGGTGGTCAAGATGAACAATGCCTCGAACATGATCGCGAAGTGATACCAGAACGCCTTGAGCGCCGGCCCGCCAAACACTTGGTGGAGCACCTGCGACATGCCGAAGGCCAAGGTCGGCGCGCCGCCGGTGCGCGACACGATCGATTGCTCGTCGACACCGGTGGCGG
This sequence comes from Mycobacterium sp., assembly GCA_035506875.1. GTDB lineage: Bacteria > Actinomycetota > Actinomycetes > Mycobacteriales > Mycobacteriaceae > Mycobacterium. The sequence continues at coordinate 1,555 of DATJOR010000084.1, read as the reverse complement.
CGGCGCGAATCTCGTCGCCGGTGACCGGCGGTCCTGACAACCCCAAGCCGTTGACGTAATGCGCGGCCGTACTTGCGGTCCCGCCGGTCTGGACGGCCGGCGCGTTGAGGGCGAAATACAGGTGCTCGTCGAGGATCGACGCAGTGATCAACGCCATGACAGCGACGAACGACTCGGTGATCATGCCGCCGTAGCCGATCAGCCGCATCTGGCTTTCCTTTTCGAGCAGCTTCGGTGTTGTCCCGGATGAGATCAGCGCATGGAAGCCCGACAGCGCGCCGCACGCGATGGTGATGAACAGGAACGGGAACAGCGAGCCGGCGAACACCGGTCCGTTGCCGCGCGCGGCGAAGCTCGAAAGCGCCGGCGCATGCATGGTCGGGTGGGCGATCAGGATGCCGACGGCGAGCAGGAGGATGGTGCCGACCTTCATGAATGTGGACAGGTAGTCGCGCGGCGCAAGCAGGAACCACACCGGCAGCACCGATGCCACGAACCCGTAGACGATGACGAACCACGACAGGCTAACCGGCGACAGGTTGAACCACGATGCGCCCCAACTGGTTTCGGCAACCCAGTCTCCGCCGGCCACGGCGAGCAGCAGCAGCGCGGCGCCGATCAGCGACACTTCGGAGATCCGCCCGGGGCGGATGAACCGTAGATAGCAGCCCATGAAGATGGCGATCGGGATTGTCATGGCGATAGAGAACACACCCCACGGGCTTTGCTGCAGCGCCCGCACCACCACCAGCGCCAGCACGGGGATGATGATCACCATGATGATGAAGACGCCGACGAGAGCGGTCGCCCCGCCGACGGCGCCCAGCTCTTGGCGGGCCATCTGGCCGAGACTACGGCCGCGTCGCCGGGTGGAGATCCACAGCACCAAGTAGTCCTGCACGCAGCCGCCGAGCACCGCACCCGCCACGATCCAGATCACGCTGGGCAGGTAGCCCATCTGGGTGGCCAAGACCGGGCCGACCAACGGGCCCGCCCCCGCGATGGCGGCGAAATGATGGCCGAAGAGCACCCGCCGGTCGGTGGGCACATAGTCAGTGCCGTTTTCGAAGATCTCTGCCGGGGTGGCCTGGTCGTCGCGCGGCTGGACGATTTTGTTCTCGATGAGCCGCGCATAGAACCGGTACCCGATGACGTAGGTACAGACAGCCGCGACGACGAACCAGACCGCGTTGACCGTCTCGCCGCGGACGAAGGCGATGACCGCCCAGGCGACCGCACCGAGCAGGGCGATGATCGCGAAGATGACCTTGTGCCTGGGGCGGATCGGCGAGCCGTCGATGACCGCGACCGGCGGCAGGTCGTCATCGGTGTGGACGTAGCTGACGTGCCCGTTTTGCCGCTCCACGGCCGGGACCCTACGCGCTTGTCAATGTGGCGACGCTCCATCAGCGTTCCGCGCCGCGACGTTCACGATCGCGCCACCGCTGGTTCAGCTTTGGTGCAGGGCGCGCACGGTGTCGATGCTGTCGGCCTGATCGGGACCTTTGTCGTCGCGGTAGCGCAGCACTCGGGCGAACCGCAGCGCCAGGCCCCC